>JBKDFX010000009.1:0-32536 GCA_046336825.1 Bdellovibrionales bacterium
CTCTTGAAGTGCGGCGAGAGCGATCAAGGGTTTAAATGTGGAGCCTGGAGAGGCATGATCCTGGATAATTTTATTTCGAAGTGGTTTAAAGGGATCGTTTCGGAGTTTGGACCAAGTTTGAGCGCTGATGGTTGTTGAAAGCTCATTGGGATCAAAGGAAGGTCCACTCACCCAGGCTAAAACCTCACCATTGGTTTTCATGGCAATGATGCCACCGATGCGCTGGTTGGCTTGCATGGTTTTCCAAGCGGCCTCTTGGACTGTTTTATCGATGGTAAGGACGGCATGTTTGCCACTGATGGGCTCTTGATTTTTAAGAGACTCAGAATACAAATTAGGAGATGATGTGGAAGAAATTGTTTCTCTGCCGTGAGCATCCACTTGAACTAAACGAACTCCATCTCGGCCTCGGATGGTGAGCTCTAAGGTTTCTTCCAAGCCACTTTTTCCGATGATATCACCTTGTTCGAATCGAAGCTTACCTTCAAAATCTCGATTCAGCTTGGGGAGCTGTTTTTTTGAAATTTCACCCACGTAACCAAAAAATTGAGCTCCATTTTCTTTTAATGGATAATTGCGCAATATCGTTTCGCGAATTTCCAGTCCTGCCACTTCCAATCTCAGCTTTTTTAAACGAATAACCTCTTCGCGAGATAAGCCTTCCTTAATGCGAACGGCAGTGAAGGGGCCATTGACTCTTCGACTGCGCTGAACTCTCTGCTTAACTCGATCAGATTCATAGCCAATGACATCCCCAATTCTTTTGCTCAGGTCATCAATATTTTCAACGTATTGGGGTAAAATAACAGCCTCAAAGCCGAGTAAATTTTGTACTAATATTTCTCCGTTACGATCAAGCATCAGTCCACGTGGGGCTGGAATTTTAACTTCCTTTAATCGGTTTTTATCAGAGAAGTTTCTGAGCTCTTCGCCAGTAAAAATTTGCAAGTACCAAAGTCGCAATAAAAAAGTAAAGAGGGTTAAGAACAGGAGTAAATAAAAGAGTCGATAACGATCCCAGTACTCCTTAGCTTCATCTGGATTACTGACATACTCACTCATACTCATACCTCGAAGTGTCCATGTAAATTTCAGGAGCTCGAGTGATGCGCTCCCATTTTTTTAACATCCAATACACAGGAACTGAAAAGAGTGGAGTCAGCATGACTTGAGTCAGTCGATCAAAAAACAAGAGGGGTGTACCCAGGTTTTCCATCAATTGAGAAACAACATAAAAAATAATATGAAAAGCAGCTGAACCTGAAAAATTAATCAAAACAAAATAACCCAAACTGTCGATGTAAAAATGGTTTTTAACTATTACGACAAGCCAGTAATAACTAAATAAAACAATGAGAAACACACCCACTCCTATTGAGCTCATGCTGGAAGCAGCAATGGCTAGAACGTAAACGAGCAAGAGTGATTGGGGTTCGCGTCGGGCCAAGATGACGTAATTAATAATGCACAACCAGAGCAGGGGGGGGCTCAGACGGCCAATGGTTTGATACCAAAAAACTGTTTGGAAGGCGGACAAAAGCAAAAGAAGAGCTAGCAGCCCCAGGATATAAATGAGCTTACGTCCAAAAAATACACTCATTGTTTAACCTCAGGTGAGGCTGAGGTAACAGGTGTTGTGGCAGGTGAAAAGTCTTCGCTTTTGGCATCAACAATAACAAAAACTTCTTCGACTTCAAAGGCTTCCACGACAGGCTTGAGTTCAACTTTAAGAGCTACGCTGTAGGTTTTGTTTTCAACAAACTCAACAATGGCCAGAGGGAAACCTTTGGGGAAAATATTGTCGAGGCCGCCCGTGACGATCAAATCGCCTTTGGCCAGTTCTGAAGTTCGATCGGTGTATTTGAGTGCACAACGTCCACCGCCGATCCCTTCTACGTATCCCTGCGCTCGAGTTCTTTCAACAATTCCATCCACCACTGAATATCGGTCTGTGACCAGCATCACGTGTGACCTTTGGGCTTCCACATCGAGTAAAGTGCCAAGGGCTCCTTTCAGTGTGATGACAGCCTGACCTTTTTTAAGTCCATGTTCAAAACCCTTATTGAGAGTCAGTGTGCTGTAATCAGGAATTAAGTCTCTTCCCACCACACGAGCGGCCACCAATTCCATTTTGGATTTTTGTTTGAAATTAAGAAGGTCTCGAAGTCTCCCATTTTCTATTTCCAACTCTCGCAGCATAACCAATTCGGTTTTGAGTTTAGAGTTGAATTCACGAAGATCCGTATTTTCTTTTTTAATATTGAGTAGATTCAAATAAAAGCCAGTGGTGGATCTGACCCCATGGCTGAAGCCAAAAAATAATCCTTCGGCATAGCTGGAAAGAAGTTGAAAAGGTTCTTTGATCCAATCTGTTTGGCGACCTTTTTGCTCCATGTTAATAGAAATGAGAGGCAAGAGTGCCGCAATAATGACTAGAGCTACTTTGCGCCAATTGAGATTTATGAAATTCAACGAACACCTCTAAAATTAGGGAATCAAAAACAAAGACTCCTTCTACGCTAACAAATACAAACAGGATTTCAACTTTTTCTCTTGAATTTAAAGGGTGATTGTCGTGTCATACGAAACTGCTGAATTGAGGAGACTACTATGAGTGAAAACCTGATCGATAAAATGAAAAAAACCATGCACAGCCGACAAATCACTTTCCGCAAAGTGCTTTGGTACATTTTCTTCGGATTGATTGCTGTAGTTTTCGTATTCTTTGGGGCTAACAACCAAAATATGGGAAGCCCAGGTCACGCAGCCATCGTCAATAACTCCATTGTCACACTGGCCGAATTGGAACGAGAGCAGCGACGCGTGGAAGCCATGTATCGACAGTTCCTCGGTCCCAATATGGATTTTAGCTCTCAGCGTCAAATGCTCGTACAAGAAGCCATTCAAAGTCTAGTTAATCAAAGACTTGTGTCCCAGGCCGCGCAAAAGGCTGGTTTTCATGTCTCTGACCAAGAAGTGATTAATTTCATTATCAAAGACTACCCTGCCTTTCAGGTGAATGGTGTTTTCCAGAGAGCCCTCTATTACGACACCCTCAAAGAAAATAGAATTTCTCCTGTTGAGTTTGAATCCTTCATCAGAGCCAGTATTGAAGGTCAAAGAAGTCGTATGGCGTTTGAAACCGCAAGTCTTCCAAATGTTCTAGAAAAGGAAAAACAAAAAGCCTTGAAGGAAACCCAAGTGGTTCTCAATTATGTCAAAATCAGCCCCCGAGAATTGGAGTCCACTTTAAAAGTTACAATATCAGAAATCGAATCCGCTTTGGCCCAACCTGCCTTTTTAAAAAGAGCTGAAGATGAGTTCAAGGCGACTAAGAATAAATTTGATCAACCTGAGCAAGCTCGAGCTCAGCACATTTTGATCAAGTCCGAGGCTGGGGATGTCGAGTCAGACAAAAAAGCCCTCGAAAAAATTCAAAAAATTAAACTGGATTTAAAGTCCAACGATTTTGGAAGTCTGGCTGAAAAGCACAGTGAGGACCCGGGATCTAAATCTAAAAAGGGCGACCTGGGCTATTTCGGTAAAGGTCAGATGGTTCCCGAGTTTGAAGCTAAAGTATTTTCTATGAAACCCGGAGAGGTTTCAGAGCCTGTTAAAACTCAGTTTGGCTATCACTTAATTAAACTGACAGAAATTAAGCCCGGCATGTCCGCTCAATTTGCCGATCATAAAAATACAGTGGCCCAAACTTTATTAGCACGTGATCAGGTCACAAAGCTTCGAGCTCAGGCGCAGGATGTATTCTCAAAAGGTGAGGAAAAGTCCTGGCTGAGCGCGCTGGGTTTATCTTGGAAAGACACTCCCCCTTTTGATTTATCTGCTGATAATGTGCCCGAGCTGTCGCCTAAAGTTTTGGAAGTTATGGATAAAGTTCTCAAGCCTGGGGCGCCTCCGCAAATTGTGCAAGACAGTGACATCACCTATATCGTAAAACTCAAAGAGACCAAAAAGTCACCAGCGCCTGCTGCCAGCAGTTTCGATATGGAATCGCAAGCAAGAGCTCGTGAACTTTTTAGTTCTTGGCTAGATCAGTACAGAGAATCTGTAAAAGTTGAAATCAATCCTGAAATCATGAAACGGTAATGGATTTTAACAGGACACAGAGGCTTCCCATCGTCCTTCAAAAAGGTTCTCTTCCCAAGAGAACCTTTTTTATTTATGTAAAATTAATTTTAAGCGGCCCTATTGATCCTGAATCTGGAATGATTCTTAATCTTAAACTCGTTGATCAAGCCTTTCATAAATTAAGATCTGAAACTCGGGTTTATAAAAGCTTTGTTGAAGCGGCTTTTCATCTATCGCAATTTTTTAAAGGAGAATTCAAGTTTCTCTATAAAGGCTTAGAATTCGCTTTAAGAAAAAATAAACTGATCATTGAGGAATCTGAGCTCTTGGGCCAAATAACAACAGAAGTTGAAATCCGCGAAGCGAATAATTTTGTCCTAAGGAGTCTTCAGCTCACTTTTAAGGATCTTTCTTTTGGAGAGGCAAGGAAGTGGGTACGTTCACAAAATAAAAAAAGCCGTGATGAAGTCCTCACGGCTTTTTTATCTAACTCCTCCCAATTGCACGGTCTGAAAATAGAATTTCCAGAGTGGCAGGGCTGGGAGTGTTACTCTTTACATGGACTTAGCGGCAACTAGGTTAAGTGTCAGTTCGATTTCGTCGTTGATCAATTTATCACCTAGGTTTTTGAAGAACTTGCCAGATCCGTACTTTAAACCCCATTTAGTTCTGTCCAACTTAACAGTGGCTGTACCTGTGATTTTGTCACCTTCCATTTTAATGGTAGCTGGAAATTCAACAGGTTGAGTGCTGCCGATCATGGTTAGTGTGCCTTTGACTACGATTTCAGTGTCAGATTTCTTTTCAACTTTTGTAAATTTGAAATTTGAGGTTTCGTTGCCTTTTTTGGAAACAGCAAAAAAGTCTTCGCTTTTTAGATGTTCCATTAACTTCTTTTGGTAATCGGGACTTCCTGCTAAATCCTTATTATTCATAGTTGTCATATCAACCACGATGTTTCCACTTTTTATGACCTTATCGGCCACTTCAATTTGACCTTCTTTAACTGAGATATTTCCATCATGAAAGCTGCCAGTGGCTTTTGAACCCTTCCAACCAATGGTGCTCGCAGCTGTGTCGATTTTATAAACGGCAGCCGCCGCGGGTGCAGTAGCAGGTGCTGCTTTTTTGCCGTGCTTATCAGCAAAGCTCAGAGCAGATGTTAGAGTTACGAGAGAAATGAGTAGCATTGTTTTTTTCATGGAAACTCCTTTATGTTAGTTTTGAAAAAAAGAACTGATTAAGTCTGTGCCTTAAGATAGCTGGGGTCAAAACTTTCTGGCAATAGGTCTGAGAACTGGTACAGCTTCTCATTTTTATTTTTATCAAATATGGCGATTAGAGTTGTAGCTCGACAAAATTCGGACAGCACTTGCAAACAAAGTCCACAGGGGGGCCAGGCTTGATCACTGGAGCTGGCGACAAAGACAGCCTCGATGGGAGGTTTTCCACCTTCGCTGATAGCTTTCATGACAGCACCGCGTTCGGCACAAATGGTTCCACCATAGCTTGCATTTTCAACATTACAGCCAGAATAAAAATTTCCGTCAGAGGTTAAAAGAGCCGCTCCGACTTGAAATCCTGAGTAAGGAGCATGGGCTTTATTTTTAACTTGGAATGCCATTTTTCTTAATTTGTCGAATTGGCTCTGTTTAAGTGGTCTTGGTTTTTTCAACTTTTTTTGGGGCATATCCGTAAGTCTGTAGGATTTTGCTAAGTGTTAGCAAGGGTAAACCCATAATGGCTGAGAAATCTTGAGTTTCTATTTGAGAGAAAAGGCCATGGCCGTTTTTTTCAATTTTGTAAGATCCCGCACAATCCAATGGGCTGTCTAAGTTCACATAATTTTCAATTTCAAGAGGACTTAAGGAGCGCATGCTCATCAAGGTGACATCCAAGTGTTCGATTATATTTTGATCATAAACAACACATAGGGCTGTGAGAATTTCGTGAGTTTTTCCCTGTAGAGCTGTCAATTGTTCGATGGCTTTTTCGCGAGTTTTAGGCTTACCTAAGATTTGGCCGCTCAAATGGATGAGTTGATCGCCTCCAATGATAATTTGAGTCTTGGATTGAAGACTGAGGGCCTTCAGCCGAGCCAGGCCCTGGGCTCTTTCTCGAGGTTTGGGGAATTTCATTTTCTCTGATTCTTCGTCAATTAGGGGTCGACTTGTGCTGAATGGCAAACCAAGGCTTTCCATTTGAAGCTTTCGGTAGGGGGACTCACTGGCCAAAACGAGGGGAGTTAACTTAACGCTAAGCATAAATATCCACTTTCAACTGTTTGTGTATGCTATAAGCCTCAAGAATGGAAAGCAACGGACTTCCCGACATTCAATCTGAAAAGAAAAACCGCCACTCCTCACAACCTTACAGTGGGATTCAAAAAGTGGGGATGTCTCAAGTTCAAATTCCTGTGCGTTGGAAAGGTCAAATTTTAGCGGGAACGGCTGATATTTTCGTTAACCTATTGGAAGGAAAATCTCGTGGGATTCATATGTCTCGTTTGTACTCGAGTCTTCTTGTAAAATTGACAAATGAGGAATTGAACCTCAGAAGCTTGAGCCAATTGGGAAACGATTTAGTTAAAACCCAAGAGGGTCTTTCTACAGAATCCTATTTGAAAATTGCTTTTTCTTTGCCCCTTGAAACAAAAGCTTTAAAAAGTGGATTACCTGGTTTCAGATCTTATCCCATTTGCTTGGAAATCAAAACTGGGCTTGATCAACAAAGTTGTCAGTTATCTTTTCAAATACTTTATTCTTCCACTTGCCCTCAGTCGGCCGCTTTAAGCTTGGAGTTATGGAAAGAAGAAGCCAAAAAACATCAAAGTGTGGATTGGATTGAGAGATTACAATCAATGCCAGCCACTCCTCACGCCCAACGCTCAAAAGCTGAAATTAAAATCGAAATTAAATCAACTTCAGAATACGATTTTGAATCTTGGATTTTGCAGGCCGAGAAGTGTTTAACTACCCCCGTGCAAACACTCGTCAAGCGGGCCGACGAACAAGAGTTTGCCAGGCTCAATGGTGAGAACACTATGTTTTGTGAGGATTCGGTCAGAAGAATTGAGTCTTGGCTCAAAGGGAAGCCTGATGTTTTGAGTTACTGGGCGCGAGTGGAGCACCAAGAGAGCCTGCATCCCCACAATGCCGTGGCCGAAATTCATAATTGATAATGATTCTTATTTACTAAGAACCCCTCTTCGGTTATTTTCCACCCATGAAAACGGCTTCTCATTTGCCCCGACAGAATGAAACTGAAACTACACAAGTCACTCAAGACTTGTCAGATGATCAATTAAAAGCTCTGATTCGAAAAATGAATTTGAAAGTCACGGGGCAGAGGCTTCTTATTTTACACGCTTTTCATGAGGGTCGACGACATATGACAGCTCAAGAGCTTTTTGAAAAAGTGGTGAAAAGAGACAGCTCTATTGGTTTTGCCACCGTCTATCGTTTTTTAAGAAGTATGGCGGATCAAAAATTAGTCACTGAAGTCCGCATGGGCGGGCTTCCCGCGCGATATGAGCTCACGCCTCAAAAGCACCACGATCATCTCACTTGTACTGAATGTGGACAAATTGTCGAATTTGAAAATAAGACCATTGAGTCCCTACAGGAAAAAGTAGCTCAGCAGTTTGGCTTTCAGCTGACGGACCATTTGCTTGAACTCTACGGAGTCTGTTCAAAGTGTCAATTGTCACAACACTCAAAGTCGCGCCTGAGAAATTAGCGTTTTCCTTTTCGTAAAATAATGATCTTATTCAAGAATGAAAACCTTTGAAGGTATTGAAGTACGAGGAGCACGAGAGCACAATTTAAAAGGTGTCAACGTTCGTATCCCGAGAAATAAAATCACTGTTTTCACTGGGCTCAGTGGCAGTGGAAAGTCCTCCCTCGCCTTTGATACTATTTATGCTGAAGGCCAGCGTCGTTACGTCGAATCACTATCGGCTTATGCAAGAAATTTCTTAGAACAACTCAAAAAACCTGATGTGGAGTCAGTGACCGGTCTGAGCCCGGCGATCGCTATTGATCAGAAATCTGTGAGCAGTAATCCCCGATCCACTGTGGGAACAGTGACTGAAGTTTATGATTACCTTCGCTTGATGTATGCCAAACTGGGAACTCCAGAATGTCCTGAACATAAAATCGCTCTAACTAGTACAACACCAGGGCAAATTTTGGGTGAAATTCAAAAAAGGGGAGAGGGGTCAAAATTTTATATTTTAGCCCCCATGGCTCAAGGGAAAAAAGGAGAATTTCTGACTGAGTTCCAAAAGTGGGCAAAGTCTGGATTTGTAAAAGCAAAAGTTGACGGCCAGTTTGTTGAACTTGAGAGCGCTAAAAAATTACAAAAAACAAAAGCTCACGATGTGGATTTGGTCATTGATCAATTGGTGCTCAAAGAATCACTACAGCATCGACTGTCTGAAAGTTTGAACACCGCTTTTACTCAAGGCCAAGGAAGAGTTGTGATCGAAGACCTTAGAGGCCAAAGAGTGACATACTCTCTACATTCCAGTTGTCCCACATGTGGATTTAGTTTTCCCAATTTAGAACCCCGACTTTTTTCATTCAATAATCCTCGAGGTGCCTGTTCAGCCTGTCATGGACTTGGAACTTTAGATCTGATTGAGGAAGAAATTTATTCTGAAGGAAGTGTGGGCGAAAAAAAGTTAGATAAAGTGAAGTACACTTTCAAGAGCGGTAAGTCCTTAGAAGACTCTGATGAAGAGGATGAATTTGAGCCGACGTTGTCTGTTTGTAGTAGTTGCCATGGTACTAGACTCAGAAATGAATCCTTGAGCGTAAAATTAATGGGTAAAAATATCGCGGAAATATCTCATCTGCCCTGTGTGGAGCTCAAAACCTGGATTGAAAATCTCAAATTTAATTCCAAGGATCAGTTGGTTGCTGGAAAAATTCAAAAACAAATTATCAACCGACTCAATTACATGATTCGGGTGGGCACGGGTTATTTGAGTCTGGATCGAAGTGCACACACTCTGTCTGGTGGTGAAGCCCAAAGATTGCGATTGGCCACTCAAGTCGGCTCCAGCCTTATCGGCGTCATGTATGTGATGGACGAACCTTCCATTGGATTGCACCCTCGTGATCATCATCGACTCCTTAAAATCATTGGGGAGTTAAGAGATCGAGGAAATACAATCGTTCTTGTTGAACACGATGAAGACACCATTCGATTTGCTGATCATGTGGTGGATATGGGCCCCCGCGCTGGAAAGCTGGGGGGAGATCTATTAGCTGAGGGAACTCCTGCTGAAATCGAAAAAAATCAAAATAGCCTCACCGGTCAGTATTTATCAGGGAAATTGCGTATTCCACTTCCGCAAAAAAGAAGGCTGGGGAATGGCAAGTTTCTTAAGGTTTTATCTGCCAGTGGTCACAATTTAAAAAATGTGGATTTAAGAATTCCTCTCGGAACAATGACAGCCGTTACAGGAGTCTCGGGCAGTGGGAAATCCACTCTGATTATCGACACTCTCTATAAAATTTTAGCTCAAAAACTCTATCGATCGCAAGTGGTGCCTTCTCCCTATAAAAGTATTGAGGGTATTGAGGAAATTGATAAAGTCATCGAAATTAATCAAAAGCCCATTGGTCGAACACCCAGGTCCACTCCTGCCACTTATGTGGGATTGCTTCCCCTCATTCGCGATTTGTACGCAGGTTTGCCAGAGTCTCGAATGCGTGGATTTGAACCGGGTCGTTTTTCATTTAATGTTAAAGGGGGACGCTGTGAGACTTGTATGGGGCATGGACAAATTCGCGTGGAGATGCACTTTCTCAGCGATGTTTTTGTTACCTGTGATTCCTGTCAAGGTAAACGATACAATCGTGAAACTCTGAATGTTCTTTATAAGCACAAAAATATATCTGAAGTTTTGGCTATGTCTGTGGTCGAAGCCTTGGAGTTTTTTTCTGCAGTGCCCGCCATCAAAAGGAAATTAGAAACTTTGCATCGAGTGGGATTGGATTATATGACTCTCGGGCAAAGTTCCACCACTCTTTCTGGGGGAGAAGCGCAAAGGATCAAATTGTCACGGGAACTGTCCAAGCGGGGCACAGGAAAGACACTTTACATTCTCGATGAACCGACGACAGGATTGCATTTCGAGGATATTAAAAAACTCGTTGAGCTACTGGGCGATTTAGCAGACCAGGGTAACACTTTGATTGTGATTGAGCACAATATGGAAGTTGTAAAATGCGCTGATCATGTGATTGATCTTGGACCTGATGGTGGAACCGGTGGAGGATTGATTGTGGCCTCGGGAACTCCCGAAGAGGTTTCTCGAGTGAGTGATTCAGAAACAGGTCGTTATTTAAAACCGCTTATTGGCAAATCTTAATTGCAATTTTAATTTTACCCTTCGAATCCAACAAACTGTCGGGATAATCCAAAGCACCGCATTGGCCTAAGCCTTCATACATCACTTCATGACCTTCATTGATCCATTTATTGGCCTGATTCAGGATTTCAGAATTGATATCTCCTTGAGCACTTTCAAACCGACAGTTGCGACCTGGAGTGGCAGGAGGTTGATTGACATCAGGGTGAGTGAGACTTTTTTGCATGCAATTTCTCAAACTGTTTCTGATGACCTGAGCCCGCTTCCAAATGGGAGGAAGTGGATAGTTTTGGCCCTCGTACCAAGCATTCCAATACTCGATGGGATAAATACCTCCACTACCAATGGCTGAGGAACCACGGCAAAAAGTGTAACGAGCTTCAGAAATTTCTAAACCAAAATAAGTCTCAAAATCAGTAGAGGCTGAGTTGTAGTACAGATTTTTGAAGGCATTTTCTTGAGCTTTTCGATCCGTTTTTAGGGCATGTATGGTTTTAGCTTGAGTGCTTTCAAAAGCTGTATCTGGGTAAAGAGTGGGGGAACATTGAATAAGACGAGCCAAAACTTGCTCACGCGTGGGTGGGCGATAACCAGTTGGATCGCTTTTGTTAGAAATTGAACAAGCCACCGTCATAATATCCCATAGATCTTGACCCTTACGGGATAAAATCGGAGGAGCAGGAACCGGTGGAGTGGATTCGCAATCTAAACACGAAAGTATTTGTTGACGAGCGTTGACGGGGCAGGCTCCTGAGGTCATTTGTGGTTTTTCACCACCGATGGGTGGATTGGTGGGAACTTCTGTCACAGGCGAAACATTATCAGGAGCTCGTTTGAAATTCATTTTGTTGCCACAACTAATTAATAAACTGCAGAGGAGGATAAATCCCACTGTTGGATAAAATGATGCTTTCATGGATCCTCCCAATTTATATTGCACTATCTATCCCATCGGAAGGTATTAAGAATTTCTTCATGAGAGTATGCCTAATGGAGACAATTTGTTAGATTCAGTGACATGAAAACATTTTACTCCTCAATCCTGTTCACCCTTGCTTCTCTTATTGTTGCCTTTTTTGTAGGTTATTTTGATAGGACTTCTGTCGAACCTTCAATTGAACTTGGACTAAAGGCCGTCTTTATTGCTTTCGTACTGACGGTTTTAGAAATCTCCCTGTCTTTTGATAATGCTGTTGTTAATGCCAGTGTTTTGCAAAAGATGAGTCCTACTTGGCAAAGACGCTTTTTAACCTGGGGAATTTTAATTGCAGTTTTTGGAATGAGGTTGATATTTCCTCTCGCCATTGTGGCTGTCATTGCTGATATTGGACCGCTATCCGCACTAAAATTGAGTATGTTTGAACCTAAAAAGTATTCTGAGATTATGCTCTCCACTCACCACATGGTTTCAGCCTTTGGCGGTGCCTTCTTGTTTCTTGTTTGTTTGCGCTACTTTTTTGATCCTAAAAAAGAAACCCATTGGATCTCGGGTATTGAAAAATTGCTGTCACGACTTGGTAAAATGGAAGCTTTAGAGTTGGCGCTTGTGCTAATGATGTTTATCTTTTTGTCAAAATTACTACCTTCAGATCAACAGATGGAATATTTGTACGCTGCCATTTGGGGAATTGTTGTCTTTGTTCTAGTGGATGGACTAGCTTCTCTCTTTGAAACAGAAGACAATGAAGCCGTTGATGTCAATAAAGTTGTGGCCAGCGGAGGTCTTGGTTTATTTCTCTATTTGGAAGTATTAGATGCTTCCTTCAGCTTTGATGGAGTCGTCGGTGCATTTGCCATCACTCAAAATTTATTTATTATCATGTTGGGTCTTGGTTCCGGTGCCTTCTTTGTTCGAAGCATGACCATTTACCTTGTAGAAAAGAAAACCCTGCATCAATTCGCATTTCTCGAACACGGAGCATTTTGGGCCATTGGTGCACTGGGCCTGATTATGATCGCAAGCCCTTTTTTGCATGTTTCTGAATGGATTACGGGATTTGTGGGCGTTTTAATTCTGGCTTTGTCGATTTGGTCGAGCCGCCGCCATTCTCGAGCTGAAGTGTCAGGAAGCTCGAGAGCAAAATAAGGAAGGCTCCTCCCAGCTTCAAAGGTGTGACCTCTTCACTTAAAATGAGATAGCCAAAAATCATGGCAAAGGGTGATTCCAGTAAGAACAATTGTGAAGCTGTCGTGTCTGATAAAACTTTTTGAGCACGAATTTGAATCATAAAGCCAATTAAGCTGGACCCAATGGCAGTCGAAAGCAGTCCAAGCCAAGGGATCATTGAAGTGGGAATAAACGAAAGTTGGGAATCAAAGGGAAGAAGGGGAACTACTGCAATCAAGCACCAAAGAGATTGGTAATTATTAAATCGGAAAGAGTCTTGTATTCGAGGTGCAATTTTACCCACGTAAAGAATATGAACGGCCGCCATTAGAGCGCAGACCAAGGTCCATATGTCACCCGTGTTCAGACCATGAAATTGGGCTCCCATCATTAAAAAGGCTCCTATAAAAGCCACCAGTGCCAATCCATAGACAGGAAGTGGATAGCGAATACCCCAAAAAACCCAACCCAAAATAGGAACTAGTACCACATAGAGAATAGTTAAAAATCCTGAGTTTGAGGCGGATGTAAAAAGTAATCCAACAGTTTGAGGCAAAAGAAACGAGGCCATAAGGAGTCCCGCCCCAATCGACAGTTTAAAATCGAGTAAATTCCAAAACTGTCGACCTTTACGAAAGAAAACAAATCTCAGGACCTCACCAACTAGAAAGGCCAGCGCAAAACGCGAGAACAAAAAACCCAGAGCGCTGGTTTCTTTCAGGGCCCAAACAGTGGCCACGAAACCAAAACCCCATATGATTGAGGCGAACAAAAGCTCTAAAGTGGCATTTCTTCTTTCCAGAGGAGTTGGGTTTTTCGGGCTCAATCAAAAGCCTCGACCCAGATTTTTTTGGGATCAAAACCTTGAGCTAAAAGGGTTTCTTTAGTGGATTTGATCATGCCACCATTTCCACACAAATAAAATGTTGTGGGACGTGACATGTAGTCAAATTCTTCAATGAAGTTTTGTACGTAACCCACTTTGCCTTTCCAGTCCGACTGAGGGCGACTTAAAACAAATTCCCATTCAAAATCTGAAAGTTCATTTTTAAGTTGATTCAGTTCATTTTCAAAATAGCGATCACTTTCGTGGCGCACTCCAAAGAGCAGGCGATAACGTAGGTGGGGATACTGGGCTTTTTTGGAAAGTAAATAAGATAAATGTTGAGACAGGCCTGTGCCTGTATTCAAAAACACAACTTGCTCAGTGGGGGGTTCTTGAAAAAAAACTTTGCCAAAAGGTCCGGTCATTTGCAGAATCTCATCACCTTTCAAGCTCCAAACAAACTGACTGGCTTTGCCGTTTTC
Source organism: Bdellovibrionales bacterium (assembly GCA_046336825.1). Lineage (GTDB taxonomy): Bacteria > Bdellovibrionota > Bdellovibrionia > Bdellovibrionales > Bdellovibrionaceae. The sequence continues at coordinate 13,884 of JBKDFX010000009.1, forward strand.
AACATATTTAAACAAAAGACCATAACCCTGCTGATTTTGCTCTGCTGTTGCTATCGAGTAGGCACGAAGGGCGGGTTTTCCTTCTGCTTGTGGTACATGAAGCATAACAAATTGGCCTGCTTTAAATTGAAATTGAACAGGATCCAAACATTTCAGCTTGAGTTCACGCACCTGAGATGTGTGGTCGATAATGGACTCTACTTTCATCTGGTAAACGACTCGTGTTGACATTGGGGACCTCTCATCTTCAAAATTGAGTGTGGGTAATAGAAATCAATTGTTGCAGTCCTCGCGTTTTAACTTTTTATTTTCATTTTTGGCAACTTACTTTTTGTTTTTGCCTCAATTCCTTTGGGCTCAAGACCCACCGGCGACTACGGTGGAAGTCTCTGCTCCGGAAACACCAATTGAGTCTTCCGCACCCTCGGCAGCAGGGCCACGAACAACACGAACGAAAAAGTTTTCAAAACCCATGTATTTTGATGTTTTGGGGAGTGAGGGCAACCTCCCTTTCCCCAAATTTGATTGGGACCTCTCGCTCAAGGGAGGAGCTGAACTTCAATTGGGAAAAACTATCATCAGTGAAAAGACTCTGTCCTTTAGCTTTCGCCGTTTGACAGACACAGATCCGGGGCGGACTGATTTAGATAAAGCCTTTTATTTTCTCGTGAATTGGCCTGATTTCATGTACACGGAAGCCCGCTTGGAAATGTTATCCCGAGATGGACAGGTGATTTGGAAAAAAGCCATCACGGCCAAGGATCAAGCGGAATGGCAAAGTGTTGTTTCTCTTTCTTTTAAAAGCCAAAAAATGAATCCCCTTTCACAATTTGAATGGGGTGGTGATGTGGAAAAGGAAGAGCTTCCTCTCCAAAATCTAGCGGATGGATTTAGATTTTGTATTTCTCGAGCTAGTGAAAAATCATCAGAGCGACTTTGCTCCCAGAGATATGTTGTGCGAAAAGTGGGTGAACAAACTTTACTCGGGCGACTCAAGTCGGAAGTGACCCCTCGAGTGCTCGTCAATGGAGAGATCGCGGGTTTTAAGGGCAGCGTAAATGCAGACCCCCAAATTCCCCTACGATTTTTTTCAGAGCTAAAAACAGGTGAGACCATCGAGTTTTCTTCTCGTCCTCAGGCTGTCGTGTGGTCTGATTTTGTAAAATTAGAGGCGCAAAAGAATGTCCGAGTGATTGGTTATGATGTCCCACCCGCTATGAAATTTCAGGTACTCAATCCTGATCGTGATTCCTACTGGGTTCAATTGTTTAGGTTTCAATCGACGATTAAAGATTCTCGTAAGTTTTGGACTGTTACACTTCCTGAAAGCGAACCTTTTCTATATTTTCCCGGAGAGGACGGGGGTATATTTAAACACCCACTTCCTGTTGAAAAGGCCCCCTCCAGTCGAATTCGACTGCACTTGCAGCAAAATACACCCACAGGAACATATCGTGACGGAGTCGTGTTGAGAGGCCGCAAACAGTCGTCTTCTCAATTAAAATCTGAGGAAACAAAAATCATCTCTCAAAGCGGTCAAAATTTTGCATGGTCATTTAAAGCGACAAAGGATGCTGAAATCAATCGCTCTTCGATTCTCTTAACTGACGAGGGCAATACCTACCGCACTTACTATGAGCTGTACAAAGGGTACGCCAATGAGCTCAGCGGTCGAGCTTCGATGATTCTTTCGAGCTCAGGTTTAATCCTCATGGGAGAAGTGGCTTATAATAGATGGTTTGAGGATATTTTCGGCTGGGAAGACCCCACTTATTCCAAACAACGCTGGGGAGTGAGTGCAAAATACTTTCAGAGTTTTACAAAATTTGAAGTGGGAGATTTTGGAGAGGCTCAGTTGAGTGTTTTAAATGCGGATTTAAAGTATCGATTTACTCCTGGAATTTGGACTCGTGAAGAATCCCATGGAGCTATGTTGTCTTACCAAGATGTGGACGTAAAATTAGATGTGACACAATTTAAAGTTCCGATGGTTGGAGTGGGTTGGTTCTGGGCCCGATCGATGCCGCAGGTTTTTGATGACTTATTTAACTATATCCCGTTTATGCGCTATCCAAAATGGGTGGACATGGAGTTCATCTATTATGGACTTTCTATGGACTCCAATAAGGTTTTGAATTCAAATTTCGCACTGAATTTCCATGGACAGATTTTGTGGAAAAATAATTTTTTTGGTGAGGCCGGCTTTGGTATGAAACGTTATGCTTTTATTGATAAAGTAAATTCCTTCCAAAGTAATCTAGGTTATGAACTCAACACCCTGTATGGAACTGTGGGCCTAGGACTTAAATTCTAGAGCTGAAAGGATAGCTCCATTGACACTGGGCCCACCAAAAGCATCACCAATTAGAACAATTTTTTCGTTTTCAACATGATAGAACTTATTTGTCCAAGTTGAAGTGGGGTGGCTGAATCGCCATTTTTTGATCTGAAGCTCACTCCCCTCGGGAAGCGAAAATTTCAATTGCTCCAGAGCTTGTTTAAAATGAAATAAAACAGCTTCGTCTTGCATGTCGAAATGATTTTCAGACCAGTCTGCACTCATGGTGAAGGTGTAAGCGAAGCCTAGTTTATTAAATTTTTTACTTTGATTAGTTACTGAAAAAACAGGACCGGTTGGCCATTCCTGATAATCAGGTAGTTGAGAACTAAAATTTTCATTGTGACTAACTAAAAATACTAAGGCTTTGGCGTAGTGAATTTCTTCTAATGTTGGATTATATTGAATATTTGAATCATTAAGTAATTTTAAAGATTGAGGCAATGGAGAGGAAAGCACAAGATTTTCAGACAGAAAATGACTTCCCTCCTCACATTCAATTTTATAGTGATTCTCAGTCTTGTGGATCAAGATTGCTTTTTTTTCCAGCTGAAGTTTTAGATTTGTAGCGGCTGATTTAGCCAGCTTAGACATTCCTAAAGGACAAATGACGTAACCGGCTTTCCAATTTGATAAAAGATTTTCTTGCGACCACTGATCATACAAGGGTTTAGTTAGTGGATGAATTCGAATTTGTTGTGCACCATGATCGAATAATTGATCCTTCCATCTTCGTGTGGCCATACGCCCACCGACACCTTTAGATTTCTCTAGAATCAGGACAGAATACCCCTCACCTCTCAATCGCTGGGCAAGAGCAATTCCAGAAATTCCTGCTCCGACAATGATATAGTTCCATTTCAAATTAGTAGGCTCCATGGAGATCCTCATTTCTGGCTGTCTTTTTTCTGATTATAAATTTGCGAATTTCTTCCACCCATAAAACAGAACTGGCTAATAAGCCAATGGCTATGAACTGTTCAGCCGCGATAGGTACAGTATGAAAAAAATGGGATAGCGGTGGCCAATAAATAACAAGCATGTGTAATACATTGGCTAAAATAAGACCCGCCAGGAGCCAAGGGTTTTTTAGTAAATCAAAATTCAGAGCTGATTTTTTTGATGATCGACAATTGAGGACATTAAACCATTGGGTGGCCACTAGTAGAGTAAAGGTTTCTGTTTGCACAAGAGCTGGGGCAACTCCGGCATGGGTGCGGTAAAGAAACCAACCAAAAGTGATGGCCACGGAAGTAAGAATCATGGAGGGCATTCGAATTATCATTTTTTTATCGATCAGGGGCTCCTGATTTGAAATGGGAGGTCTGCTCATTTCGTCTCCCTCAGGAGGCTCCATGATAAGATTCACGGTGAGAACTCCCTCTGAGACTAAGTTGAGCCAAAGTATCTGCACAGCGGCCAGTGGAGGGGGGTATCCGCAGACAAGAGCCAGCAATAAAATAATAACTTCATCAATTGAAGTGACAAACAGGAAAAGAATCAGTTTTTTGATGTTTTGATAAACCAGTCGACCCTCAGCCACAGCCTTAACGATTGTCGAAAAATTATCATCAGTAATAATGATTTTTGAAGCTTCTTTAGCGACTTCGGTGCCCGTGATTCCCATGGCGACGCCCACATCTGCTTGAACAAGTGCCGGAGCATCATTGACTCCATCTCCAGTCATGGCCACAACTTCACCCTGCTCTTGAAGGGCTTTCACTATTTTCAATTTTTGTTCAGGTAAAACACGAGCAAAGACTCCGATACTCGGAAGCAGCTCTTTCAATTGTTGAGGACTTAAGTTTTCAATCTCAGAACCTTCAAGAGCCTGATTTGATTTTTCAACAAAACCTAATTTTTTTCCTATAGCCAGAGCCGTGGATTTGTGGTCTCCCGTGATCATGACAGGACGTATTCCCGCCAGTCGACAGGACTTCACAGCCTCAAACACTTCCTCTCGAGGGGGATCTATTTGTCCAATCAACCCAAGAATTTTGACTTTACCTTTGAGCTCATCAAAACTTGTGTAAAAATGAGTTTCATTGTTGACCATTCCAACAGCAAGAACGCGAAGTGCATTTTTCGCCATCTCTTGGGAGACCGATTTTAAGTGCGTGACTTCTTCATGACTTAATTCCAATACCGCTTCAGGAGCCCCTTTGATAAATATCAAAGATTCAGCTGTATTTTTGTGATAAGTCGCCATCATTTTGTTTTTTGAATCAAAAGGAATTTCCGCCCATCTCGGATGATGGGCCCTCATTTTGGCAACGCTCTGGCCCGTTTTTTCGCAAAGGATAAGGAGTGCAGCTTCTGTCGGGTCTCCTAGTATTTGGAAATTATGCGCATCTAAATTTTTAATTTCTGAATCATTACAGTTCGCCACGGCCTCTAGAAGCGATTGGAATTCAGAATTTTCTTGAATTTGAGAAGTTGACCAATTTCTATTTGTCGAGATTTGCTTAATGGCTCCATGAGTGTTGTAACCAACACCTTCAACAATAAAGGCCTCTTGTGATTGGTTCAAAAAGATTTTTTGAACCGTCATTTCATTTTTTGTTAATGTTCCTGTTTTATCGGAACAAATGAAAGTGGTTGTTCCCAAGGATTCAACAGCAGCTAGCTTACGAACTACTGTTTTTTCTTTTGCCATTCGTTGAACGCCAACAGCAAGTGCAATTGTCATGGCCACAGGTAATCCCTCTGGAACGAGTGACACCATTTGACTTACGGCAACTAAAAAAATTTCTTTTAATGCAATTCCATCAATTAACCCGATACCGATGACAAGAGCAAAAAGAGCGATTGAGATATAAATAATCAGATGACCAAAGGATTGAATTTTTTTTTCAAGCTGTGTTTTGGGCTGTTGGGCCTGATCGGCCAGAGCAGAAACTTTGCCGATTTCATTCTTCTGACCTATGGTGGTGGCGATAGCAACACCCCGTCCACTGGTGACAAATGCACCTGCAAAAATCATATTCGATTGTTCGGTGATTGGAGATTCTTTTAGGAGTGGATTCGTATTTTTTATGAGAGGTAAGGATTCGCCAGTCAAGGCCGCTTCAGAGCATGAGAGCTGAACTGCTTCTAGAAGTCGACCGTCTGTGGGAATGGCATCACCACTCGTGATTGAAAAAATATCTCCCACAACAATTTCTCGAGCCTCAATTTCACACCAATCTCCACCACGGAGGACTCGAGCTCGAATTTTTGATAAATGACGTAAACTTTTTAGAGATTGCTCAGCGCGCCCCTCTTGAAAAGCGCCAATGACAGCGTTGAGAATCACCACTGCTAAAATGACCAGAGCATCTTTATGGTCACCCAAAAAGTAGGAAATAAGAGCTGCAATTAAAAGTAAATAAATGAGTGGACTCAAAAACTGCTGTATAAAAATGGCACTTAATTTCCGACTTGGAGCAGTCGGCATTTCATTGTAACCCTGTTTTTTTTGCATATCAGCTATAAGTTGAGGGGACAGTCCCTTAGTTTTAGAAACTTGAAAATGATTCAAAACTTCTTCTGTGCTGGATAATGACCAATTGGGTTGCATTTGGACATATAAACCTGATGTCGAGCCTTTGACTACACAAGTATTTTTTGCACAGCGAAAGCGCCAACCCCAAAACAGAGACAAATTTTGTTATACAACCGCCCTGGGGAGGTCTTCGTGTCACTTCGTATTGTTTTGGCCTGTGCATTTATGCTGATCGTACTTTCCATCGCCACTGCCCAATCTCCTGATGTGATCTCTTCCTCTGATGGCAGTTTTTTAGATATTCGTACAGGTTCGGTATCTGTACCACTGAATTCAGTCAAAAAACCAGCCAGTGACTTGCTGACACAATCGCAGCAGCCTTTAGATCCCTTCCGAGCTGTGGAACTTGCGAAATCTGGATTCGATTTAAGTGAGTTAAATCCTCAGCCTAGTAAGATTTGGCAAAATCGAAAATATTCAATCCTAGAAAAGCCGCTGGAAAGTTATCCTGAGGCTGAATCAGGGGTTCGATTTCTCTCTGTTGAAGCCGATGGTAACCCTTACACGGGATTTTATCGCACACAAGCCCTTGCTGACGGAACTCCTTATAGAATGAGTTTGAGTCTGATGTCACAATCAGCTTCGGCCAGGTCCGCCTTACTCAGAATATTGGGTTTTGATGTGGTGACACCCAAAGCCTATAAAAAGCTAAGAATTCATTTTGATTCCTTAGAAAAGAAAAATGAATTTATTGAAAGCCTTGATGCAAAAGACATGAACTTAGAGGCTCGAGGGTGGTTTGCTGAAAACAAAGCGGATTCGTTGTCGATTGTTTTATACGATGTTTTACTTGAGACACAAAGAAATGAAAGTGTGGACTGGCATTGGGGATTTATTCCAAATCCCAATTCCATTTCTTGGGAAGAACGTCAGAGAAATTTAGCTTGGATCGAGTATTTTTCCAAGTACCGTACTTACCGAGCCCTTATTATTCCCTTTGCTCTGGTTTTTATTCCTGAAAGTTTGAATCGATTCAGTCCAAAGATGGCCTCCATCATTAATGATTATGTTGTTCTTTATCACCCTTTAGCTGGTGGATTTGCCTCTGTCACAAAAGAAGACATTTTGTGGCTTCTCAAAAGAATGAACAATTGGAATGAGTCTGATTTTCGAGAGATCTTTTCACTGGTCAATTATCCTGATTCAATAAAAGAACTCGCTTACCGTAAAACAGTGGCCAGAATCCGACAGTTGATGGAGGTTATGCAGCTGCCAGTTCCTGCGCAGTGGCCCCAAGTTGATCTCAATTTTACAAGTCAAGACGGAATAGTTGTGAAGGGACGTGTGGTTAAAGAAAAAGTTCAAGGACTTCCACAACGCCTGACCCATGGAGACCGTGAATCCCCATTCAAGGATGATGACTGGTGGAGATATGCAGGAATTCGGACAAAAACATCTCTGATCACCACAGCACTTTCTAAACTGAATGAAAAACTTGAATTTCTGACGTTGGATAAAGCCCAAGAAAAATACGCACAAAATATTGTGGATCAAGTGAGAGAGCATTTTCAGAAAAATCCAGGACAACCCCTGGATAAAGGGATCCAAAGTTGGGGCGGACCTGTTGGAGGATTTCAATTACAAGCGGCTCGCCATGTGGCCACGGGCACCTATTACGGATCTTCAGCTGCTGTGCAGTTGGTTGATATGATTTCGGCCTCTGTCAGTTTAGGCTATATGAATAATTTTGAAAAGTTTCCTGAACTCGTGATGACCAACAACGGTCCTGGATTGCAGAGACAATTTCCAATTACACAGCTTTCTGCCAATGCCTCTCTTCGAAGATCGTATATTCATGTGAAGCCACTTTTTAGTTTAAAAGAGGCAACTCAAGTTGAGTGGAAAAATTTAATTGTTCCCAGTTATATGCGAAAACTCGCTAAAACCATTGAAAGCCAAGACATTCAAAAGTTCAGAGAATTTATTCGAGATCTAAAAGAAGGAGAAGTTTTCACCATCACCGATTCCATAGAAGCCGGGTTGGGTGGACGAATCGCGAGTCCTTTGGATTTTCTATTGGGAATTGAAACACTCAATTTTGCCAACAGTGTCAGTGTTGGGGCTGACATGTCTCGGATAGTATTACGTCAAACAAGTCTTGTTCGTACAAGTAAGGGCTTGCAAATTTTTGTTCGTAATCAAACGGGCAAGGCCCGTGGTATCAATTTTGATGTGGACTATTTTATAAAAGTCATGTCATTGCGAGCAGACAATTCTCAAGCAGAGCTTAAATCTGATGCCTTCGTTATTGATTATCGTCCCGATTTTGAAGAAGAAAATTTAAATACAGAAGAGCTCACAAAAAAGAAAGATCTCGAAGAAAACTTAAGAAAGTCAGTTTCTTCACTCTTGCGTGGTCACGGAACTGAAATTTTGTACACGAACTTTCCCTATCAAAAATTAGAAATTGAACATCTTTTTAAAACTCGTGAAACTAAATTGCGTTTATTTTTAGCAAGCCTTGTTGAACTTGACGAAGACCACTCACTTAAATTGCGTTACCCTAAATCAGAGGAGTATCCTGAGCTTGATCCTAAAGACGAAGAGGTGAGGCTGTTCAGAACTCGCAAAGGAAGACTCGAAGGTCTCGATTTATTAGGATTTACCTTAAGTGCCATTCAGGCTTGGATCAATCGAGAATCAAAATCAGTTCAATGGAATTTTGCCCAACCCAATGACCCGAATCCAGCTAATATACCGTTTGGTAAAGCTTACTGGCGACAAGTCACCACTGAACGGGATCTTTCCGGAGATGTGAATGATGTGGCCACTATTCAGCACATCTGGGGGGGCTGGAAACTCAAACGCGAAAAGTTTTTTAAACTGATTGATGAAATCAGCTTAAAATTAGGCCTGCCAAGTGAGGCTAGATACCGATTGATTGAGAAGGAAAGTTTTCAGAATGTGACAGGAGTTGATTTTTATAGAATCACAGCCAATCTTTCAGTTCGTGAATCTGGAATTGAAAAAGTGAAGAATCTGGTTTTACAACCCGAGGTCGTAGGAGTCGCAGGTGATCGATCTCAATATGTGGGTCGCCTTTTCCAGAAGCTCAGTGAAAAAATCAGTGGAACCCGTTCTCGGCGGGCGGATCGTTTAATTGTAGAAGATATCATGAAAATTTTAGGCAATGGAGATCTACAAGCAGGTCGTGTTGTCTATCAGACGAAATGTCAGGATATGCACCAAGGCTCCCATCATCCCAAAGAAAATAATTTGCCCCAAGGGGCTTGGGTCAACGGAAGCTTTTTCTCTTGTATGATGCCTTGGATTCAAAAATTAATGGAACTTTCTCTAAAATATCCAAAAGGGGAATCAGAATCGCTTCGAAAAAAGCAAGTTCGTTGGACGACTGAGGTTCTCTATGTTCTTGAAGAACAAATTCCAATGCCGTTATTACTCAATTATTTGGGTAAAGAAAACGTCGTATATTTTGTTCAAGTGAATGGATTTAGATCGGGTGATGAAGATGGAGATTTAACGTATATTTCCAACACCTGGGGAAATCCACCGGATGACTTTGATGAAGCCGGGGGAGTTTTTCAACTTTATTCACGCAAAACTGGAGTTATGCCCACAGAAATTGATCGAACACAGGGGTCCTTCCGATGAAATTAGTTGTCTTATGCTCAATATTTTTACTAGGACACTTTTCAAGTGCTGATAGCTTATTGAATTTGCAATGGTCACTTAAAAATTCAGGAGTGGCTCAAGTGGTGGATCTTGATCCTGTTCGAAACTATCGTGTTTCGGCTAGGTCAGGAGAAGATATTCGTTTGCCCAAGAATAATCCACTATCCCCTCGGCAAGTTTTAGTTGCTGTTTTAGACACGGGAATTGATCGCAATCACCCGGATCTTAAAAATATAATTCGTGAAAAACCCATTGAGTGCAAAGCACTGGCTCAATATCTTCAATGTCTGGAAAATGACAGTTTAAAAAATTGTGATAAAAAGTGGATGGATTTAAACAATGCCGAAGTGGACATGGATAAAAACGGATATCCCATGGATTGTTATGGCTGGAGTGCCATTGGGCCTCAATCCGAAGTGACTCAAATTGTAGGTTCTCCGTTTTTTGTTGATAATATTGGACATGGGACCCATGTGGCAGGAATCGTAGGTGCTGAAACAGGCAATGCCATTGGAATTCGCGGAGTTTCTGCTCACATCAGAATATTACCCGTTCAAGTGATAGATGATCGGGTGAATGAACCTCTTAAACCCATGTCAGCTCCCAATTTAGACCCCGGAGAAAAGATTCGCTTTGAACAAGGTTATAAATTAGTTCAAGACGTTTCAGACCGAGTGGCTCGAGGTTTTTTATACGCCCTCAACGAAGGAGCTGAAGTTATTTCCATGAGTTTGGGTTGGCCGCAAGTGGCTGACTCTAAACTTTTTCGCGAACTAATAAAAGAAGCCAATCGTCGAGGAGTTATTGTCGTAGCAGCAGCAGGAAACGACTCCACTCGAGCTCTTCTTCGTCCCTGTGTTTATGACGGTGTTATTTGTGTGGGGTCGCTCAATCCGGATGGATCTTTATCGCATTTTTCAAATTATGGAAGTGGAGTTGATATTGCAGCTCCGGGTCTTTCAATTTTGAGCACGTATCCTGAGGATATGCGGCCCGTAAGATTTAGATCTAATCTCGGCTTTGAATATTTATCCGGAACTTCCCAGGCGACTCCATTGGTAGCGGGAGCCGTGGCTGAGCTTCTTTCCCGAGGCATTCCCGCCCATGAGATTTATGCTCGACTCATTCATTCAGCCAGGCCCCTGAAATCCCCCACAGCTTTATTTCAAGTTTTCGCTTCTGGTGAAAGTCAACTCTTCCAAGCCGATAATGAACCTTTGAAAAAATATATTTTATCTGGTCAGCTGGATATTCAAAAAGCCCTTGAAATCCCTTTCCGTGCACTTGTTATCGCTTCACAAAGATCCCGACCTGAAATTTTATGGAACGGAAAATCCAGTGTTCTTCATTTTAATTTGGAAATGATCAATCGCGGTGCTCCCATCAGTTCAAACGATGTAAAAATAAATGTAAAAGTGAAAGGCGTACTGAACGGTGCCGTCAGACCTCAAGTGAAAGCCTTGGAATTACAATCTCAACCAGGCCCTGTTTGGCAACAGAATGAGACCCGAATTTTCAAAGTTCAACTTGAAATGCCGCAAAACCGAGTACGGGAGTTGCCAGCTGATCTGGATTTGGAAGTTGTAGCTCAGTATTCCAATGGCTTTGAACAACTCAGTGTTGTTGAGCCCGAGGTCTTACAGGATTTATCTGCCATCGATTCGAATCGAAAAAAAGAAATGTTAATCAGTGGACTCCCTTTCGGTCAGTGGGACTGGACACCCTTAGAAAGCTTGGATGGATCCCAGCGCGGAGAAGTTTATTTATTGACTGAGCAAGAGGGGCAGGGGTTTCGAGTCGCGACGGCAAGAATTGTGAATGATAAAATGGAAATAAAAGGTCCCGTCACACTTCCAGGAACTCGAGGTCTTAAACTCGTGGCTGTGATGTGGGGAGCTTGGACTGGCCAGGGAGCCGTTTTTGGTGTTATCGAAGATCCCTCCACGGGTGATGACGACAGCTCACAACAGGCAGCGCCGCTTTATCTTTTTGATTTGGATCAAAATTTAAAAGTCAGGCAAAAAATCAAGTATGATTCCAAATTTGTTCAACTGCCTTTTCAAACTCGATGGATGAAAGTTAAAGAAGGTGTCTATCGTCCGGCTTGGATTGGAGCTGGGCTTGATCCACTAAAGAAACCCCGTCTGAGTAATATTTGGCAGTCTCGCAATGAGCGAGAAACCCCTGAGCAGCGACTGTACTGGTTAGATGAAAATTTTAAGCCTCAAGCGTTGGGTGAGTACAAAGATAAAAACTTTGTCGATTTTGTCCCCGGCGCTGGTGATTCAAAGGGAATTTTGACGGCCATGGCAGTTCGCAGCCAAGGGCCTCGTTCGCAGCCGGATTATATTCAAGATGTGGCTTTTGTGACTTTTACGGAAGGAAAGGTGACGGGTTACATTGAAAATAAAAAGCCTCTTTTTCGATCACTTTTAGAGGCTCGTCGGGGTTCACTCTTTAATTTGGATTCTCAAGAGCCCTCAGCCCGCGGCCTCTTTTGGTTTTCTGAAGGATCTCTTCGTACACAAAAAATTACGACCTGGGACAGCTTGGAAAATAAGTTTGAAGATTTCGACGCCCAGGCCTTGCGGTTGCATTATGACTCTGATTTATGGACTCAAGCGGTATTTACGGGACGTTCAAGAACAGGAGCTTTCACAGTAACGAATTCAGAAATTCAGTATCACGATTTCAGTGCACGACGTACTGTGCAAAAAAGCTTGGATCGCTACTCGTTTTTTTCAGATAGCTTACAGATTATGCTAGCTTACCCGCTTGTTATTGAAGCTGAAAATTTAAGCACTAAGTATCGTCCCGCGCTATTTGCGACGGAAAACATTGATTTCGAACGTGGTGTCAAATTGGTTGTCCCGATTTTTGCAGAGAATGGTGATGTTGTTGAACTGGTGTCACCGGGCACCTTGAATATTAAAGCAGGAACAGGCTGCAAACCATTCAAGACTCCGATTCAGCTCAACACGGGGGAGACCGCTTTGGATTTTTTCTGCGAAAAACAGATTCAGTCAGCTCAAGTCAACAGGAAGGACTTAGCACCTGGAGAACGTCCGCGTCCCAATCCAATTCAAGTTGAACAAAAATTAGTGAGAGTTTACTTAAAGTACTAACAAAACCATAAGGGGGTTTTAATGAAATCATCAACAAAATGGGCTTTAGGCCTAGTAACTTCTGTGACAGTCGCAACGGCATTTGTCGGTTGTGGCGGTGGCGGTGGTGGAGCCGTAGTTGTTCCTCCAGGCGGCGGTGGAGTCGTTATCAATTATCCATACGAAACTGTTTTCGGAGATGTTTGTGCCACTTACGAACCATCACCAGGTTGTACTTTTGATGCACGCACTGGCGATCGTATTAAAGTATCAGCAGACCCACATTACGATCGATACGGTTATGGCTCTGACGATTTAAGATTTGTACAGTTTTTCTCTGATGGAACTGCTGATGTTTATTCTGATTTGGGAACTTATCTTTACACCACATCAACAAGCAGTTTTGCGGGTTGGATCAGCGGCAATGTCATCGGTGTTGGTTTGACAGGTCTTTACTGGGAAAACGTAGCCGGTGGTACTTACTGGTTGGGTAAAAACGGTGTTCTTTACAACGGAAACCTGGGTGAATCTAATTTTGGAGAAGCCATCAACAATCAAAATGCGGGACAAGCTTCTGATGCCTCAGCTGCTGCTCTCGCATCTGATTCTAACAAGCGCTTGATTTCTAAAGCGGCTGCTAAACTTGTTAAGGACTATGGTCTTTCTAAAGCTAAGGCGACAGCCATTGCTACTTCTTTGAATGTTTACGGAGTGAGTGCGGCCACTCGTGGTTACACAACGACTCGTCAAATCGACAAAACTTTCAAAGATGTTTTTGGAGTTAAATACACTGAAGCTTTGAGCGCAGTTCAAAGCTTACAAAGCGGCGACACTTCTGGAATGCGTGATTTAACAGACCGTTCAGCCACAGCTTTAGGACTTAAGCCTCACCAGGCTCAAAAGTTCATCAAAGGCATGTACAAGAAGGCCCTCGCTTCTTACGGTATCGATGCCAATATGATCAACTGGTAATCAAATTATTGTATTGAGCTTACCAGCTTACTTTTAAAGCCCACCCCAAAAGGGTGGGTTTTTTATTTTCTCAAATTGAAACAGGCCCCGTTCTCTCAAAATGAAATTCTCAAAGGAATTTCTCAATATCTCTAAATGAATGTCCGATAATTAAATAGTCTTCGTTGGCAATTTGGGGGAGTGAGTGGCTAACAATCAATGGGGTAATGTTCCGCAATGGGCGTATGAAACGGCTCAATCCCTTTTACAAACTTTACAAGCAGTAGATCCCTTGACCTATCAGCATTGTCTGCGCGTCGGTCAGTTGGCAAGATTCCTCGCTAAATCTGCTGGGCTCAATGAATACGAACAAAAAGTAGCTGAGTTTTCAGGTTTTTTTCACGACATAGGTAAAATTGGAATTTCACAAGACATCATCGCAAAGCCAGGAAAGCTAGATGCCAAAGAATTGGATATCATGCACACTCATCCTTTGATCAGTGAACAGATCGTAAGACCTTTATCACAGAATCAATTTTTCAAAGACATGTTGGCTCCCATCCGTGGTCATCACGAAAGAGTGGATGGCGAAGGATATCCTGATAAAAAAGTGGGTGATGACATCTCACTACTGGCACGAGTGATTTTAGTTGTTGATACCTACGATGCCATGTCGCAGAACCGTGCCTATCGTAAAGGTTTGCCAAATGAGATTGTCTACGCAGAACTTAAACGCTGCGCTGGGACTCAGTTCGACGCCCAATTGGTTCGAGTCTTCCTTGATGCGCACAGGTTTTATGTGCCCTCAGAAGTGGACTCTGAAGTTCAAGAAAAAATCATCGATGCTAATCAATTCAAAAAAGTGGGTTAATCCTTTTCCTTTTTAAAGTTTCCCATCGGACGATGGCGATCTTGTTTGGGAAAGTGACTTCGAGCTTTAGAGTGAGAGCGACTGGCGTGTTTTTTTAACACATCTTGAGCCTGAGCTTTGACTGACTCCTGGGTTCTAAATTCAAAAATTCTTTTTTTTGCCAATTGATAACTCAATTTGGGATCGACAATGGGTAGAGGGTAGTCTCTTCCAAGAACACAGTTGTGTTCAATTTGTAAAAGAGGTTCTAAATCTGAAGGGTTGTGTATGACATCATCCGGTACATTCATAAGTTCGGGAATGTATTTTTTAATAAATTGAGCTGAGCCCTTTTGGTCAAGTGCTTGCTTAGTAGGTGAATAGATACGAATGGCATTAATTCCTGTTACTCCGCTTTGCATTTGAAACTGACTGAAGTGAATACCAGGCTCAAAATCCAAAAAATGCTGGGCTAAAAATTCAGCCGGTTTTTGCCAGTGCAACCACAATTGATAACTTGCGAAGCTCACGAGCATGGCTCTCATTCTGAAGTTAATCCAACCCGTTTGTTGCAAGCATCTCATGGTGGCATCCACCATGGGAAAACCTGTTTCGCCTTTTTTCCAAGCCTCAAATAAGGAGTTGTTGAAGTCGGACTCTCGAAGTCCATCGAAAGCACGATTCATATTCTTATTTTCAATTTCAGGTTCAGATTCTAATTTTTGAATAAAATGGCAGTGCCACCACAATCTGTTTTCAAAGGCCCATAAAGATTTGCTCCAATCAGATTTAGGTGGGTGATACTGTTGAGCTTGTTTAAGTGCATGATGTACTTGAGTCAGAGTTAAGTTGCCGAATGAAAGATAGGCAGAAATTCTTGAGCAAGATTTTTCTGATAAAAAAGGGCTTGAAATATGATTTAAATATTTCTGTCCTCGCTGGTATAAAAATGAATTCAATGTTTGGTGGGCTTCATTTTCCCCACCTGATTGAATCATTTTATTGTTGATATAATTATTTTTATCAAAAAACTGAGTGCGAATATTTTCAGATTTTAAGCTTTCAGCTTTAGGTGCAGATTTTGGATAGGGAATTAGCTTTCTTTGAATAATTTTAACTCGATAATTATTCCACAGATCCCGATCTTGAAGTCTTCTAATAACAGAAAATTGATAATATTCTTTGAACTGAATCCCAAAATTTTTAAAATAGTCGATCACCATAAGGTCACGTTTGAAAGTCCAACTATTTCCTGTTTCTTGATGAGCTAGAACACACTCAAAATCAAATTCTTTTTTGAGATCTTTAAAAACTTCGACGGCCTCTCCAGATCGGATAACAAGCTGAATATTCAATTGAGCTAATTTATTTTCCAATTCAGTCAGGGATTCGTTTAGAAATTGCAAATGACTGGGGTGAAATTCGTAGGAATTAAACCAAGCACTTTCGTAGATATAGAGAGCCACCACACGATTAAATGTCTGAGTGGCCTCATAGAAGGGCCGATGGTCCTGAACCCGTAGATCTTTTTTTAACCAAACAATAGCACAAGAGGATTTATTGGTCATGCTTCAGTTCTAAATTTGAGCCATTTTTTTCTAAAGAGCGAATCAGAATCATAGTCTTGAGCTTGTTTATCTGGATTAAACACTCGAGATCGGGGGTCAGTGCCTCGGCCTGATAAATACAGCCAGTTTCCCCAGTTGGACTCAGGGTCATAATCAATCAGCATTTTTTCAAAAAATTGTGCTCCCCAAGTCCAGGGTACTTGAAGATTGTGAATTAAATAGCTGGCGACATTTTGGCGTCCACGGTTGGACATCCATCCCGTCATGGAGAGTTCAATCATGTTGGCATCAATAAAGTCAAGGCCTGTACGTCCCTGACACCAATTCTCAAATACTTGAAGAGTTTTGTTGTTAGTGGTTATATTTTTTTGAGTGGTCAAACCTTTTTCAACAAAAAAAAGAGGACCTAAATTAAGAGAAAGAAATTTAAAATAATCTCGCCAGAGAAGTTCAAAAACTACCCAGTAGGTGGACTCGTTAGCCATCACTTCCGATTCAAATCGTTTAAGTTCTAAATATAAACTTTCAGGAGAAACTATGCCAAGACTCAACCAAGGTGAAAAGTGAGTAGAATCATCAAATTGGATCATCCCATTGCGAGTTTCTTTGTATTTTAATACATTTTTTGACTCAAAAAAATAGGTTTGTATCCTATTGTGAGCGGTGGTTTCAGATGGGTGCACATGGCCAAAATTGGTATGAGTAATTGATAAAGAGTTTAATTGTGTCGAAGGGATTTTAGGAAACAGAGTGGGTTCGACCAATTTTTCGCAAACCAGGGGAGATCTCTCTATTTTTTTTCTAAATTGGGTGAATTGAGGAGCTTGTCCCAAGTTTAATTGATTCCACACTTCAGGAGAAGTCAGAGTGGAATTATAAAAGGAGTTGATATTAATACCTTTTTCAATACACCAGTTTTCAATTTGTTTTTCTTCATTTACTTCATCAATCGAAAACTCACGAGAATAGTAAAGAGAATCAAATTTAAATTGCTCCTGAATTTTATCTAAAATTTCAATCAGACTTTCGTTTTCAAAAACATGCAGAGTCTGACCCTTTTTTTGTAAGAGTTCATTGAACTCAAAAAGAGCACTTTCAACATACTGTCTTCGAAATTGCCCTGATTGATTGAGACTCGGATCCTTTCGGAAGAAAAAAATGGCCTCTCTGGATTTTTGGCAGAATTCTAAAAGAGTTTTATTTTGTAAAATTCTAAGGTCTCGGCGGACCCAATAGACAGATTTCATAATGTGTTAAGCAACAATGCTGTCAAAGATAACAGCTCCTTTGCTTTAGACTAATCGACTCGATTTGAAAAAGAAATGCAAATCAGTTAATTTTGTTAAATGATAAAGCCATCAAACGAAAAATTTTTTTTTATTGGAATTGATCAGACTGGGGCTGTGGATTCCAAGGGAAATCCTAAAAAATTGTCGGCGGCACTTATTGTTTGCCAAGGCAGATCCCAAAAATACCATATCAATCTACATTTGGCTTCGCTTAAAATAGAAAATATTAAACAACTTATTGAAGGACTGGGGTACCCCTTCAAACTTAAAAATGTGTCGATTTGTGTGGATTCTGCGCTTGGACTTCCAGAGACTTACGGTTTTAAAATCAGAGATCTGATCCAACAGGCTCAAAACTATACTTTTGAAAACAAACCGTATGGAGCCATGACCGCCCATTCCTTTTTTAATTCTTTCAGAGGAGAGAAGCCCATTTATTTTAGAAAAGTGGAAGCTCTCGTGGGTGCTAACAGTGTTTTTAAACTCAAACCATTTCAAAAAAATATTGGTTGTGGAACCTACAGAATTTTAAAAGACCTTTCTTATGATAGTGGCTGGTACACTCTATGGCCCTTTGAGCAAAAAAAATCACAAAAAGCTTTAATTTGTGAAGGTTACCCAAGTTATTACTGGAAAAATCACTTTAAGTTAGCGAATAGAAATTTAAATGAAATAAATCAGTTGTGGTCGGGGCTCAAATTTATAAACCAAGATTTTGCAGATAGTTTTGTCTTGGCTTGGATAATGATGAAGAAAAAGAATGAATTAGGTAAAAAAATGAACTCAAATGAGGGATGGATTTTAGGAGTTCCCCATGAGCACTAAATCAAAAATCTGTTCAAGTTGCGGACGAAGCTTTGATTTTCGTAAAAAATGGGAAAAAAATTGGGAATCCGTTAAATTTTGCAGCGATGAATGTCGAAAAAATAAGAATCGATTTGATTACACTGATAAAATCATGACTTTATTAAGTTCAAGGTCCCCTGAGGCTACTATATGTCCTAGCGAAGTGCTGGTGGGAAATGAAAAACAAGATTCTATTTTGATGGAGCATGTACGTCGAAGTGCTCGTTTATTGGTCGAGCAAGGAAAAATCGTCATCACTCAAAAGGGGAGAGTGGTGGATCCATCAAATTTTAAAGGACCCATTCGATTGAAATTGAAAGTAGGTGGATGATGGAAGAATTGGAAAAGCATTTTAAATGTCCCTACTGTTTTGAAAAAATATCGATGCTAATAGACATGAGTTCAGATGGTCAGCAAACTTATATTGAAGACTGTGAAGTTTGTTGTCATCCTATACAACTGAGTTTTAATGTTGAAAATACAAAAATTAGAAATTTTTCGACTCAGAAAGCTTATGGTTAGTTGAAATG
>JBKDFX010000143.1:0-6718 GCA_046336825.1 Bdellovibrionales bacterium
CCCCTGCAGTGCCTCTCACATCTTTGTGGGTCATGATACCCAAAAGTTCCTTAATTGAAGTGCGTTCATTCACAAGAGGAAGCGAATCTCCTTTGTGCATAATATCTCCAATTCGAACTAACTTGGCACCCAGACTACCACCAGGGTGCACTTCAGCAAAATCTTCTGTGCGAAATCCTTTTTCAGTTAAAACACACATTGCCAATGCATCACCAAAAGCCAAAGTTGCGGTACTGCTAGCTGTTGGTGCAAGATTGTGGGGACAGGCCTCTTTTTTAACTGAAATATCTAAAACCACTCGAGCTGAACGAGCCAAAGTTGATTCTTTTTTTCCAGTCATAGAAATTAATGGAATATTTTTTCGGGCCAAAAAATTGAGCACAGTTACTAGTTCACGACTTTCACCACCGTAAGAAATAGCAAGCACAACATCATCTTTTCCAATAATGCCCAAATCGCCATGAGCACTTTCCGCCGGATGAAGGTAGACAGCCGGAGTTCCTGTTGACGAAAAGGTGCTGGCCAATTTACGTGCAATGTGTCCAGACTTACCGATTCCTGTCACAATCAGCTTACCTGAGCATTGAGAAATCATTTTCACTGCAGAAAAAAAAGTCTCGTTAATTCTCTCGTGCAATAACAGTACTGCATCTGCTTCAATTTGAAGTACTTCAAATGCCTGTTTCTTTATAGCTTCGCTCATATTGAGATCCTTTGGCTTCTGATCTGCCTTGCTCTATCGCAGCTCGGCGACTCAAGCAAGCTTTCACAAATTGACTAAATAAAGGGTGGGGAGCAAGGGGTTTAGATTTAAATTCAGGATGAAATTGGACTCCAATAAACCAGGGATGATCCGGCAGTTCCACAATTTCAACTAAGTTTCGATCACGATTTCGACCTGAAGCCATCATCCCGTGCTTTTCAAACAAGTCGAGAAAGCGATTGTTAAATTCATAGCGATGACGATGGCGCTCAAAAACTTGCAAACTTTTATAAACAGCAAAAGCTCGAGAACCCTTTTGAATTTGGCAAGAGTAGCTGCCCAATCGCATGGTTCCTCCTTTTTTATCCAGCTCGCGTTGCTCTTCCATAAAATCAATAACAAAGCTGCTTCTTGTTTGTGGATCTGCAAATTCACGACTCGTGGCATTCTTTATGCCACAAACATTTCTTGCGAATTCGATGGCGGCTAATTGCATGCCATAGCAAATACCAAAGAATGGAATTTGCTTTTCCCGAGCGTAACGGATGGCCAGCATTTTTCCTTCGACACCTCGCGAACCAAATCCACCTGGAACTAGAATTCCATTAACCCCAGAAAGAGCTTGAATTAAAGTTCTTTCTGATAACTTTTCTGAATCAACGTAAACAATTTCAACTTGAGTATTTTGCTGAATTCCACCATGAACAATGGCTTCATTTAAAGATTTATAGGATTCTTTAAGGTCCACATACTTACCTACTACACCAATACGAACAATATTATTTGAAGATTTTAAAGTGCGAACAATATTTTGCCAGCCTTTTAAGTTGGACTTAGAAACTTTTAAATTTAAGAATTCTGCTAAAGATTCATCTAGCTTTTCTTTGTGGAGCACGAGGGGAACTTCATAAATTGTGGCAGAATCTTGAGCCGCCACGACTCGATTTACAGGAACAGAACAAAATAAGGCAATTTTCTTTTTAAGAGATTCATCCAAAGCCTTTTCACTTCGACAAACAAGAAAATCAGCTTGCAAACCAATTTCTCTGAGCTCTTTTACTGAATGTTGTGTCGGCTTTGATTTGAGCTCTCCAGCAGCAGCAATATAGGGGACATAGGTCACATGAACTAAAGCACTATTTTGAGGCCCCACCTCGTTGCGCATTTGTCGAATGGCTTCAAGAAAGGGTTGTCCTTCAATGTCTCCGACGGTTCCGCCAATTTCGACAATAATAACTTCACAGCCTTGAGCCCGGTCATAAATTCGGTTCTTAATTTCATCGGTGATATGAGGAATCACTTGAACTGTTCCCCCTAGATAATCACCACGTCGCTCTCGAGAAATAACAGTATCATAAATCTGACCTGCAGAAACAGAATTGGTTCTTTTCATGACAGCACTTGTGAAACGCTCGTAGTGACCTAAATCTAAATCCGTTTCAGCTCCATCGTCAGTGACATAGACTTCTCCATGCTGAAAAGGAGACATGGTTCCTGGATCCACGTTGAGATAGGGATCACATTTCATAATATCAACTTTGAGCCCTCGAGATTCCAGCAGAGCACCAAGACTTGCTGCCGTGAGACCCTTTCCTATGGAGCTCACCACACCACCTGTGACAAAAATAAATTTTTGTTGCAAAGGTTTTCTGGTGCTTTTTTTTGTCGAGATCTTTTTTTTGCTTAAATGAAGTTTAATTTTTTTCATTTTTTAAGATCCTTTGTTTTAGAGTTCAGCAAAATTTCTTCTACTCTTTGAACATCTTCTGGAGCATCCACACCCTGGATAGCACCTTCAACTTGAATAACATGGATGGAGAATCCAAGATCCATGGCTCGTAATTGTTCGAGACCCTCTGATAGCTCAAGAGGTGATGCCTTCTGCGAACAAAATGATTTTAAAGTTTTGAATCGATAGGCATAAATTCCCACATGTTTTAAACTGAGCGGTTTTTCACCTCTTTGTCTAGAATGAGGGATGGGAAAACGACTGAAATAAAGAGCTTTCATTTTTTGATCGACAACTACTTTTACAGAGTTAAGATTTTCGAGCTCTTCCCAAGAGATGGGATGAGCCAGGGTTGCCATATCAGCCCCATTATCACATTCAAGAACTTGAATCAGACTATCAATCCATTGTGGTGGAATAAGAGGTTCATCACCCTGTACATTGATAACAATATCAAAATCATTTAATTGAATTTCAGATCTCAAAAGAGCCTGATAAATTCGATCGGTACCAGATTGTAAATTTTCATCGGTCATCACCACTTGGATGTTTGATTTTTCAGCTAATTGATAGATTTTGCTATCATCTGTGGCCACCAGGAGAGTGGCTTTTTTTTGAATTTTTTGAACCTGGTGAATGACTCTTTGTAAGAGCGGAACGCCTAATATTGGATACAAAGGTTTTCCTGGAAAACGTGTGGAGCCGTAACGCGAAGGAATTACAACATAGACACTCATTTTTCCTCCACCCATTTTTTATAAAAATAATCTTCAACCTCCTCAACACCATGACCTTTAAGTGAAGAGATTGAAAAAACGGCAGATAGACCTGTTTGTTTTTTTAATTTTAATATTTGTGATTGTGCTTGTCCCTTTGAAATCTTATCAGCCTTGGCCATGGCCACAAGCATGGGAATACCTTTTTTCTCTAAAAAGATTTTTAAAATTTCCTCATCTTCAGTCCAATCCCGGCGAATATCCATGACCAGTATAAGTCCCTTGAGTTGAGAGCGCTGTTGTATATAGGTTTCTACCATGCCCTCCCAACTGCTTTGCTCATCTCCGGACCTTTTAGAAAAACCATAACCGGGCATATCCACAAGAATATACTTATTCCGAACATTGAAAAAACTAAGTAAGCGTGTTTTTCCTGGTGTATTGCTCACATGGGCAATTTTAGATTCTGAAATTTGATTGATCAGTGATGATTTACCTGCGTTTGATCTTCCAGCAAAAGCCACTTCTGGCAACTTAGTTAATGGATAATCCTCGGGATAAACACAACTTTTAATATAATCAACTTTTGCAGGCATGTTTGATTCTTCCATTCCTCATTCTGAGAATCGAGACCCAGAGCAGCAAGAAAGTCCCACATTTATAACGTCTTTTCAAGGGTTTAGGACGTCCGAAATCTGGTTCGGATATTGAATTCGGACTGATCAAACTTTCAAAGGAGAAAAATTTTGGAATACTACCTCAAACCCATCAACAGTCGTGACTCCAACTACAACCTGGGTGAGTACACCACATTCGGAAGTGCATTGGATTGCACTTTGTCCCTGAATCACAATTCGGTGTCTGAACGCCATGCCCGAATAGAAAAACGAGAGGGAAATTTGGTTCTTAAGGATATGCGCTCGCAATCTGGTACTTTTCTCAATGAGGCTCGTATTTTAGAGGCCTTATTGCAGAATGGGGATCAGATTCGTATCGGACCCTACGAATTTCAAGTGTGCTCTTCTGGATTTGAAAAGGGCACTGACTCAAAATTGAGCTCACGAAATAAAAACTGGCAAAATAGGCTCAACACTTTACCTCACATAGCGGCTACTGATTTTCCAGTCCTATTATTGGGCCCTTCTGGGACCGGTAAAGATATTATTGCCAAGGAAATTCACCAATTAAGTCCTCGATCCAAAGAAGAACTGATTTGTGTGAATTGCTCAGCACTGACTGAAACACTCATTGAAAGTGAATTGTTTGGGCATGTGAAGGGAAGTTTCACAGGTGCCATTCAGGACCGCAAGGGCGCTTTTGAATCGGCTCGAGGGGGAACACTTTTTTTAGATGAAATTGGAGATCTTCCGTACTCACTTCAGGCCAAATTATTAAGAGCTTTGGAAAATAATGAAATTCGACCCGTTGGAAGTGATCGCACAATTAAAACCGATGTTCGAGTTATTGCAGCCACTCACCATGATCTGACTGACAGAATTCAATTGGGTCAATTTCGCTCTGACTTGTATTATCGTCTTAACGTCATTCAACTGTGTCCCCCCGCCTTAGTCGATAGAATGGAAGACTTTGAGATTATCCTTATGAGTTTTGCAAAAAAGTATCGAGTCCGGTTTTCAATATCTGGTATTCATCGCCTTAAAAAGCACAATTGGCCAGGTAACATTCGTGAAGTCAAAAATCTTGTGGCTCGCACAAAGGCTCTGTACCCAGGACAAGAAATTGGAGCTGAAGAAGTTGAGAGCCTTTTAGGCTTTACAAAAAATCAACCGTCAGTCAGTGAAATTCGACCCGTCATGAGTCAGTCTTTACCTGTGATCAAAGAAATGGAAAAGCAAATGATTATTAAAAGATTATCAGTCAATAGAGGTAATCAACGACTGACAGCGCTGGATTTAGGGCTGCCTAAAAGTACCTTGCATGACAGATTGAAAGACTACAGTATCGACATTAAATTATTTAAGGTTTAAAAATAGATCCTACAATATAGACGTGGCGTATTTTTCCTAAGGTGAGAATAGAATTGATTCTATTTCTCACTTTTTCAACAACGGAATCTCTTCCACCACTTCCCGAAATTTCATCATAGGAAAGTTCTTCCAAACCGCGCTGAACAGTGTCCAGAATTTCACCTTCACGATCTTTAATTTCGACAAGAGCTTCACGGGAAGTGGCTTCCAAACTTAATTCAAGCGCTACCATTGGATTTTCACTTGAACTCTCAGAGGGCCTGACATTGACAACGATTCTACGAAGATTAAAAATATTTTTGGGGATTCGAACTGTATTGTAAAAAAACTCATTCATTTCGTTGGGATTCAGCTCCCATGACTTATCGGCTATACTTTCAAGAGAAGCGATAAAAAGTTCTTCTTTTTGGAAGAGTGATTTTTTAACAAAGCCAAAGTAAGTAAAAGCGATAAGAGAGCTAGTCAGAAGTAATAAACTAATGAATAAAGATTTTTCTTTCCAGGTCCACGTTAAGACTCTTTGTCGAAAGGATTTACGAAACTCAGTGGAACCAGATCTCAGCTGCTTGGCTTTGCTTGTCGCGAGTTGAATAAAATCAAGAAAACGATTCTTCAACCAAGTGATGAAAAGGGCAAACTTGAATTGGATCTTTTGAAGTATTTTGTTTTTGCGCTTTTGCTGCTCTAAAAGTTCATCATATTGAAAAACTTCAATTGTTTGACTGTTAAGTTCTGGGCTTGATCTTAGATCTTCTAAGTTTTTAATGGCCTCGGGATCATCGTTAATAATAATCTGATCAAGCTGCTCAAGACTCATAAGTCCAGGTGCCACTGGCGGAAGTTCAATTTTTTGCCCGACCTGAGTCGAGGTGGATTTATTTTCTGCGTCTGCCAGAATGACCTCACTATCAACATAATAAAAACAGGACTGTCGACACTTCAAGGTTTAAATGAAAATAAACAAATGAAATATATTTTTTTAATCTTATTAATTTCACCTTTTATAACTTCTTGCTCATTTCTCAAGAGCAAAGTCAATTCGCGAATGCAAAAGGAAGTACAAGACTCTGAGATCACGAAATCTGCCTATGTCGCTACAGACGATCCGGTTCTTATGCAAATTCGAATATTTGAAAAGCAAATGAAAAACAAAAGAGAGATTGAACACTATTCAAAACTTTTACCTTGGTTTCGTAATGATCAAGAGAGACTCGACTACTTAAGACTGACTGATTTTGGTGATAAACAACAGTGGGCCCTTGATAAAAAAATGTGGAGCCGCTCACAAAATCCAAATGAAACAATGAAAACTATGATGATTACAGGAGATATTTCAATTGGTATGCCCATGGACTATGTTCTTAAATCTTGGGGAACTCCGCAAGGAAGAGAGACGTCTGGTCACCCACTGTTTAAAAACGAAAAATGGAAATATTTAAAGCAGATATCAACGCGCGAAGGTTACAAACAGGAAAAAAGACTCGTTTACTTTGAAGGAGGACGAGTCGTCGGTTGGGAAACAGATTAATGGCTTATAGATTAGGTCTTCGCATTCACTTTCAATGGAACCTTGAGCTTCACT
>JBKDFX010000144.1:0-10197 GCA_046336825.1 Bdellovibrionales bacterium
TGTGATAACTATCCCGGATCCGAGGCTTGAAAACCGAGTCGTTTTGGTGATTCAAAAAGATGAAAAGTACCGTGATCGAGCCGTGCTCAGTCATTTTCATCCCAATCCTAAGATTATGGAAATGATTCTGAATTATAATCAAACAGTACTTCCCTTCGAAAAAATATCAGGAGTTCATTTTATCGATTCCATCCCAAGAACTGAACTTGGAAAGATCCAAGATAAATTGATAGTACAAGAGCTAACGAGTGGTCGAGTGCACGAGGTCAAAATTAATGCATAAGTCAGAATTGGGATGGAACAAAACAGCAGTTTGGATTTGCACAAAGTGCAAAGCGGAAACTTCAATTGCTGAAGACACAAAAAAGGAATTCAAATCTCGTCTCAAAGAATTGGGTTTATCTTCAAAAGTGCGAGTGATGACCTCCAGCTGTTTAGGCCTTTGCCCGGAGAATCTTCAAGCTGTTGTGATTGTGTCTCCTCAATCTCAAGTCACAGCTCTAGAATGTCAGTGGCCTGAGGATAAAGAAGTTTTATTCGAGCGAATCAAATCTCAAGTTTGAAATGTCTCATTTTTAGATTTTTCAAATGAATAAGTCATATTTTTTGCTTTGATTAAATCCTGTGAGATCTTACTCATTGATTGGCTTATCGGCCTCGTTTTTTGTATTTGTTTTAGGCATTCAATTGCCATTGTACGGCGCTACCCCAAAGCCAACTAAATGCCAGTCGACTGTCAGCTCAAAAAAGACTGTCGAAGAACCCACTGTTCAATTAAGTGAGATTCAATTTCACGAAAAAAAAATTGAAATATTAGGCAGGCAATATCAATCCTACAATTCGGTTAAATTGCAAGATTCCGACGGAATTAATAAAATGAAAACGCAAATTTTCTTTAGTGAAGCCTATCACTCACTTTTTAAAATGCTGGGTATTGAATTTGTAAGTCGGTACAGAATGGCTTATCAACAGAGGGGTTCCGTCGCAAAACTGATGGTTCAAGAGTTTCAAAGAGATTGGTCATTTAATAAATCCAAAGACTTAAAACGGGAAGAGCAAATTAAAAAATATTTTTATATTGCGATGGCATTTAAAGCCTTTTTAACTGACTTTGACATCAGCAAGCCAAATGTTTTTTTCCAATCGGGCCGACTTTATGCCCAAATCTTTGGATTTAAAATCTCTGATCCATCAATGAGTAAGGAATTTAATAAAAATGAATTTTTAACTTTTTTGGACAGACATGAAATTGGAGCTGAACACTATCCAGACGTTCTTAAAGCTTTTGAGTTATTTAATGAGCAAGAGTTTTTCCGATTAGCTGAAAAACTGGAAATTCCATCAGATCTGGCCCTAAGGTTAACTGAAAGGAAGAAAGCAGCTGTTGATGCACTCAAAACTGAAATTGAAATCTATTTTAGACCTACACAAAAACTTAAAGATCAAATTTTAAAATCGATTGAACGGGGAGCCTCTCATAATAAGGGTGAGGTGATGGGCATTTTGAGACAAAGATTTAAACAAAGACTGGATAATGATATAAGGGCCAATACTTCATTTAAATCCTTTGAAGAATATAAAAGGTATATTGAGTCTATCCCTGAGTATAGGAAGCTGGTGAAGGACATTCAACAGAACACAATATTATCGATTCATCGCCATCGGGTGCGAAGATCATACATCTTGCTGTCAGGATTTAGAAATCTTTTTGAAACAGGTACAAGCTCGATAAGCCAAGAATCGGCTTACTCAGATAGCCGCTTGGCAGTTGAATCTCAAGGTTTGGGAATGAGTGCTGCAGAATACAATATGAAAGTTCCCCCACTCTACCGAGCAAAATCAGCATTTGTACTGGATGTCAGTCAAATCCAGGGAGGTCAAAGTCGATACGGGTCTGACAACTATTTTATTTCATTGAAACAACTTATGGAGCAGGAGGATTCACCCCTTGTAACTATGACAATTGGCGACTCACTGGATGATTCTTTTCGCTGGTACAGCCGTCCGGTTTTAGCTGAAGATTTTGCCTACTTGGCAGCTCCTTTTGTTTATGATGCTCGTCAAAGAACACAAAGTAGAACATTAGGATCGATAGATTACAGAGGTCCCGACCCATTTTATAAATTTAGTGAAGTCAGACCACACTTCTTGGGAGATCTCGACAAAAAGTTTAATGTCTACATGAGAAAAGATTTTAATGAATTTTCAGAACCTTTAGAATTACCTATGATCTACACAGAGGCTCAAATTTACGGTTTTATTGGAATCGATTCAGTGAATACAATTGCCATTGAAAAAAGAGATTCAGTACCAACACCCTTACTTAAATTGTATCAAGAGCTAGGTATCAAAGTTATTAGATATAAAGCCACTGAATAGAGGATAGAGGACTTAAAATCATTTCCTCGAGTCGGGCGTACGCTCCTTAAGAAGTGAGGCTTCTGAGTGTTTTTGATCAGCCATCAGCTTTTTAATTTCATCGGGACTCCACACACGGCCTTTACCCACTCCTGGGCAAAATCCTTTCACTTCTGAATTCCAGGTTTTGGCATTCATAACTTCGGGCCAAAAGGGCCAAGTGCGACACTGGGTGGGTCGGGCTTGGTAGATTCCACACCTTTTTCCCTCAAGAAATAGGCATTCAGGTCGATCTGGAGATTCTTTGAGATGATAAAACCCCTGAGTTTTGTCACAGTACTTTTTCGTAAAGTCCCTTAGGCTCATTTGCAGACTTTCAGACATTCTCTTGCGATCGTCTCGGGTTAAAAAGACAAAGCCATATTCGCCCCGTGATAGACAGCAATTGCCTGAGCCTTGACACTCAAATTTAATGCCTTCAGTTTTCCATTTCGACACATCGTTGCGCATAGACACGCCTCCAACGCTAAATTGACACTATGCCCACTTCTCAGGTACCTGTCACTGGTGTTTAAAGTTTATAACTCAAAGGATTTTCCTAAGTACTTACCACGGCTTAATACGCTGTACGATGACCTTTTTGAGGGCGGTAAAGGTTTTCGAGCTAAATTGGTGCTTAAGGTGGCGGGTGCGCTCAAGCTGGATGAAAAATCTCAAAATCTTTTGGCTCAAACCGTGGAGTTTATTCACAACGCTTCTTTGTTGCACGATGATCTTGTGGATCGATCAATCCTAAGAAGGGGAAAACCTGCAGCTTGGACAAAATACAGCCCTGAGTACGCTGTATTGGCTGGGGATTATTTGCTTGCTCGAGTCATGGTTAATCTTTCGTCCTACGGAAATATTCGATTGGTTCAATACACAGCCGAAGTGATTTCTGACCTGCTAGAAGGAGAGTGGCTGCAGGATTCAGTCATTCGAGATTTTGATGTGGATCTGGCTAAACTTGAAAAAATCCATGATTTGAAAACAGCCTCACTTTTTAAGTGGTGTTTGAGAGCTCCCTTTTACGCAGTAAAAAATGAAGACCCTCATTTGCATGAGAATTTAGAAAAGCTGGGTTTTTTACTAGGAACTTTATTTCAAAGAAGTGATGATTTACTGGATTACGATATTCGTAATGGAGAGCAAAAAGCGATTCTCGGCGATTTAAAATCAGGTTATTTAAACTCCTTTGCTGCTTTTGTTTCGCAAAGTATTTCTCCAACTCAAAAGTCACTTTTAGTAAAATCTCAAACTCTGGATGAATTCAAAATTCAGTTGGGTGGATCCAGTGTTTTTGATCAAGGTTTAAAAGATTTTGATCAAATCAATCAATCACAAATTCATTTGTACAGCCACTTACTGAGTGTGGTGAAATCACAGATCTCTTCTGAAAATCACAAATTAATCGAAGACCTCAGCCCTTTAGCGCACTTGATGTACTGGAGAGATAAATCCTCATGATCTCTCGCTTTGAAACAGCCAAAAAAGGAACACCCCGCTTCCAGCTGCTATTGAATGGAGTTGTTTCAAAAGATGAAAGATCCCTTCCCATCGTTTCTTTACAAAATTCAAACTTAACTGATGAAATGACTTTTGAAATCAAGGACAAAGCACAAACACCCAAATTCCAGCTTTTCTTTTTTTTAAAAAGTCTGTTGCGAGTCCGCTATATCACGCTCTTGGTATTTCCTTTGTTTTACTCAATCTTCTTAAACTGGGAAAAACCCCTCATCACTTCCATTGAAATTCTATGTATAGTTGCAGGTCTTCTGGCTTGCTATGCTGCCGTTCAATTGCGAATTGATCGGCGTGACTTTGAATCTGGCTATGATCAGCTGAGACCCAACAAGGATCTGAGTTACCTACGATCAGGAATGGTGAGTGTTTTAAAAGCAAAAAAGTGGGAACAAAGGCTAGTGGGATTATCACTTGGATTTGGATTGTTACCATTATCATTGGAGTTGGGAAGAATTGCTGCTGTTGCAACAGCTGTCGCTTTTATTGTTGTGGCAGATAGGTTGGGCTCTGCTCAACAAAATCGTTTTGTGCGGGATGCATTTCTTAGCTTAACAGCTGGTCCCGTGCTCGCCTTTGGAATTCAACCCGATATTTCTTCAATAGGATTTGGATTGGTTTGGTCCTTATTGATCTTTTTTTCGCTGCAGATTGATCACTTGGAAAATTTTTTTGCACAAACAAAAGCAGGAGAAGTGAACTTCCTCAACGCCGCGGGCTTTGATTTCGCTGGCAGAAGACTGTGGTGGTCCTGGGGAGCTTTTGTTTTGGGTTACGCGATTTGGTCCGGATTTAAAGAGGGTCTGTCTCTTTGGGTAGGGTCATCTTTAATTTTATTTTTCTTTTCTCTATCATGGAAAAAAAACTTGTTAAGTTTAAAAAGTTCATTGGGATCAGATCTTATTAAGTGCTCCAATGAGGCCCATCAATTGGTGTCCATGGTCCTTTTGCTATGGGTTTCAGAATTACTTTTCAAAGCTTGGGTCGCCCCCTTGGTTTTTTTGTGGGCCAATTAAATTTTTCAGGTCATTTTAGTGATGATGAAAAGCAAAAACTTCAATCCGAATTCTCTTTACTTAAAATTGAAATAGGTGATTTGCATCTCAATCGTAATAAACAACCCACCACCCTTCATTCTGATGAAGGATTTCATCTCCAGTATGATTTTGATAACAACAGAATTGATTACTCAAGAAACCAAATTGGTAAAAAAGAACCTTTGGTTCGTGCTCTAGGAATTGAAAAAGGAATTCAAAAAGTTTTAGATTTGAGCATGGGACTTGCCATTGACAGTGTTTTGTTGTCACAGCTTGGTTTTCAAGTGACGAGTCTAGAGAGAAACGGAATTTTACATTTTTTAGCAATCGAGGGCCAGAAAGTGAGCCTACGACCAGAGGTGCAAAGGATTCAATTCGTTCACTCGCAGGCGGCCAGTTATCTTGAAAGTCAGAATCTATTGCTTGATTGTTCAATTTATTTCGATCCCATGTTTCCAGAAAAAAAGAAAGCGGCTCTACCTCGCCAAGAAATGCAGTTTTTTAAAAAACTTGTCGGTGCTGATGAGGATGCGGCCCAGGTTCTCAAGTTGGCCCTGGAGAAAAATGTCAATCGAGTTGTTGTCAAAAGACCTATAAAGGCTGAGCCCTTGTGGGGAATTCCCAGTCATCAATTAAAAACTAAACTGGTTCGCTATGATGTTTATATGAAGCAGGTGAGATTAAAATGATTTTGTATATTATAATAATCTGGGTTTTATATTACTTTTATCACAAATTTGAATCAGAAGTTCGACATCAGCTGTGGTCCCCTTCCACAGAGACAGTCCAGAAGCCGCTGACATTGATTCTTTCAGGACTTCGCAGTCAAATCTATCAACTTAATGAAATGAATTTGAGTTTAAGCTCATTGATAGATTGGCAACTTAAATTGATTTCTTTTCGCGAATTGATGATTCGAATTTGTCTTTCAAGAATTTCTTCCGTGATATTACTTGGACTGATTTTAGTTTTATGGAACCAGCCCCTCTTATTTTTTATTTTTATTGTCACCATGGGCCTGTATTTTTTTGTTAGAGGTAAGACCTGGGGGGCCACTCTATTTCCTGTGGCTCTAATAGGTGTATTTTATTTGATTGCTGGATTGTCCATGGATTCTTTAAAGGGCACCCTCGAGGCCTCCTCTGAATCTTACATATGGTTTTGGCTCGCTGATGGTAGAGCTTTTGTCGTTTTATCACTTATGGTGGGAGTCTTCTTAATCAGTTTGTTTTTACGAAAACAGGGTTTGTTCTTTCTGATTTTTTTACCTCTATTTTTGCTAGGCTTTGTTCCCCCAGTTAATTTTCTTTCTGTGATATTTGCTGAAACAATAGCGAATGCAGTCATCATGCTGAAAAGATTTTCCGTAATTTCACTGGTTATTAAATCTCTTTTTAGAGAAATTTTATTGATCAAAGTTGTCTTTCTTTTAACACTTATATTTTTTTGGTTAGTCGTGAGGGGCACCGGTGGACTTGAAGTCCGAGTTCTAGGTGGAGCCTGGGATAAAAAAATACTTTTTGTTATTATTTGGAGTCTATCTGAAATTGCACTGACTTCTATTTTGATGCTTTGGGGACACTTTCGCTTCAAGACACTCGTGCCTGACCCAAGTGAGTTGTCTGCTTTTGTATCTCCAACTCTAAATTTAAAAACAGATTTAATTTCTGCCCAGCAAAAGTCATTTTGGCTAGAGGTGGCTCAAGTCAGATGTCAAAATGTTAAAAAAGCTCTTGATGAGATGCAATCAAGTATTGAGCAAAAGTGGCCCCCCAATTTAATCGTTCAATCGAGTAAAGAGGTCGAGTCGTTAGGAAGCTTTATTGAACTCATGAAATCCAAGCCTTAGTATAGTCATTGATGTCAGAAGATCTTAAAAAACGAGTCCTTGAATTAGAGTCTCAAGTCCGAAACTATGAACGTTTGCTTAAACAAGCCAATGATAAACTACTTCAGTTGGCTGGAGATTTGGCGGCTGACTTAAGTTGGGCTGTTCGTTTGCAAAAAAAATTAGTTCCAACTGAATTGCCACGCATAAAAGGCTTTGAATTCAGTTCTAAATTTTCTCCGGGTATGTCATTTGGTGGAGATTATTTTGATATTTTTGAACATGAGGATAAGTGGAAATTTGGAGTTTTTCTTTCCTCCTGCTCTGGCTATACTGTTTCCTCAGCTTTGATGGGGATTCTTATTAAATACTCGACTCAAGTCGAGGCTCGAAAAGGGCTGAGTCCAAAAGATTTTTTACAAGCCATGGCCTCTGAACTTTTGCCAAGTTTTAAGGAAAAAGATCGTGCCAATTTTTTCTATGCTGCAGTTGACCGAAAAACTCTTAATCTTGAATATTGCTCTGCAGGAATGATTTCTGCTTATCGACAATCCTCGGGTAAGGACAGTTTAGAGTATTTAAAGCCTCTGGTCCCTGAACTTTCAGCTGGGAATTTGCCCCAATTTTCTAATCAATCCGTTAAATTAGAACCTAAAGATCGATTACTTCTCTTTTCTCCAGGTCTTGTGGCTTCACAAAATCGTAAGGGTGAGGCCTGGGGAGTTGAAAGGTTATTAGAGGCCTGGAGAAATGCAAATCAAAAGGGTGTGCACGAACTACGAAATGAAATTCTTTACCAGCAGCAAAGATTCACAGAAACATCTGAAGTTGAAAGAGATCAGAGCCTCATTGTCATAGAGGTCCAAGAGAAGATCATTAAGCTGGCCTAGTTCATCAGAGCTATGTTAAATCTAAGACGTTAATCACTACAGAGAAGGGAATTATCCATGGCTGAAGTTCAGATATTTGAAGGTGCCTTAGACAAAGGTTTAGAAGGAATTGTGGCGTGTTCGACAGGGGTTTCCTCGATTGTTGGAAACACTTTGAATTACCGCGGATACACAATCGAAAATTTGGCTGACAAATCAACTTTCGAGGAAGTTGTTTTTTTGCTCTGGAATGATCGTTTGCCAACTGCAGAAGAGCTCAAAAGTTTTCAAACACAACTGACAAGTGAAATGGAATTGCCCAAGGAATTTCTATCTGTTCTAAAAACCATGCCGACTAAAAATGTTCACCCGATGGCTTGGTTGAGAACAGCAGTTTCTCTTTTGGCTCATTGGGATGTGGATGCCAATGACATGGGCACTGAAGCCTTTAAAAGAAAATCTCTCAGACTCACGGCTAAAATGGGTACCATTGTTTGTGCTTTTGAAGCCATACGCAATGGTCGTGAACCCGTAGCTCCTCAGAAGAACAAATCTGTTGCCTGGAATTTTATGTACATGCTCACAGGTAAAGAACCCAAAGCTGATCATGTTAAAGTTTTCGATACTTGTTTGATTTTACATGCTGACCATGAATTGAACTGTTCCGCATTTGCTACACGAGTGACTGCTTCCAGCTTATCTGATCTTCATTCGGCCATCGTCTCTTCCATTGGTGCACTTAAGGGCCCTTTGCATGGGGGTGCAAATGAGCAGGTGATGATTATGCTTAAGAAAATTGGCAGCATTGAAAAGGCACAAGCCTTTGTTAAGGATGCTCTCGCAGCTAAAGAAAAAGTGATGGGAATTGGTCATCGAGTTTACAAAAATGGTGATCCACGCGCAGCATTTTTGAGAAAACTTTCTGAAAAAATGACTAAAGAAATCGGTGAGCCCCATTGGTATGAAATGTCAGCTTTGATTGACGATACGATGAATAAAGAAAAGGGCCTTATGCCCAATGTGGATTTTTATTCAGCCACAGTTTATTACTGTATGGGTATTCCCACTGATATTTATACTCCCATTTTTGCAGTTTCTCGCATCGCAGGTTGGTGTGCCCACGCTCAAGAGCAGTATGCCAATAATCGAATTTATCGACCTCGTGGTAAGTGGGTAGGTAAATCAGGTCTCGTAAAATAGACGTAAGTCGAGTCCAGACCTTGGACTATTAAGTTCCTTTTAGACCAGGGTCGAGTGAATAAATGGGGTCCCCTTTACGATAAGAAGATCGTAGAAAAGGGGACTTTCATGGCCTTTAATTACAACAAACATAAGGAAGGTTCAGGCGATAGCTTCTGGACATCCTATTCCGATTTGTTTTTAGGAATGAGCGTTGTGTTTTTGCTTCTTTACGTGACAGCCAGTCTACGTACGGGTGCCAGCGGTCTGCAAGCTCAGGTTGAAAATAAAAAACTCACGATGGAAGTGCAAGCACTTCAAAATCAACTCAAAATGTATGATTCAATCAAAAAGGATTATCTTCAGCAGGAAGCCACTCCTGATGAAGAACGTCAATACAATGAATTGATGGATAAACTTTCGCTCTTACAAGAAGAGGCGAAGGATGAAAAAAATAAAATTAAGAATCAAGTTGAAGCCTTAGCAGAAAAAGAAATGGCTTTGAACAAATATCAAAGTCTCGTGCGAAACATGATCAACGCCAACACGTTAGCTAAATCAAAAATTCAAAGACGTGAAACTGTTATCGAAAAACAAGATGTCACGATTGATGACCAAAGCGAAGAGATTCAAGAGCTAGAATCCGATGTAGCTGAGAAAAAGCAGTTGATTGCTGAAAACGAAAGAAAGATCGAGTCTGCGGAAAAACAACTTCAACAAAAGCAAAATCAGTTGAAGCAGGCTTTTAAACAAAACAAAATGACTCAAGCTGCTTACAAAGCTCAAATGGCGAAATTGCAAGCCGAGACTGAGTCTAAACTTGATCAGTTGCGGGACCAAGCTGAGACTTATGAAGAACAGTTGAATGCAGCTCAAGGGCAATTGGGCGATGTGAAGTCCAAGTTGGCTCAGACTGAAAATCAATTACAGGCCACCTCAGGGGAGCTTCAAGCTAAAAGGACTCAATTGGAGGCCACAAAAGGTCAATTGGGACAAACTGTTGGAGAACTTCAAAAAACAAAAGCTCAAGCCAATCAGCTTGCGGGCGAATTGGGTGCAACCAAAACAAAAGCTCAACAACTTGAAGGTGAATTAGGACAAACCAAGGGGCAACTGGGTCAATTGGCCAGTGAGTTAGGTTCAACTAAAACAAAAGCTCAACAACTCGAAGGTGAGCTGGGACAGACAAAAGGAAAGTTAGGTCAGCTGGCAGGAGAATTGGGTCAAACCAAAGGAAAGCTAGGACAAGCGCAGGGACAAATTGGTCAACTACAAGGTGATTTAGCGAAAGCTAAGGCCGAGGCCGATGCCAGAAAAGAAATAGCAAAAAGAATTAAAGCTGGTTTTGCAAAGGCTGGAGTAAAAG
>JBKDFX010000145.1:0-35898 GCA_046336825.1 Bdellovibrionales bacterium
GTATGAGGATTTCGAACACTGAATCTGGCGGTCAAAGGATGTTTGTCAGCTTCAGTCACATGTCTGTTAAAATTTAAATTGGAAAGAGCAGTGGATCCGCTGAAGGTCACCAGATCAAACAATCCAGAAAACAGATGTGAACCAAAAGAAAGTTCAAATTTTTTAACAGCCTTTTGCCATTCGGTTGGCAATTCAATTTTTTGAACTAACCAGTGGGCCTCCACCTCATAGGCAAAGGACAAAAACTTTAAATTACTTTCTGAATCAAACCCCTGCTCTTCTAAGGTGATCAAATCCAAAGGCAAGCGCACATGATACTGATAGGCATGAATGCACTCATGCACAAAATCCAGAAAGCTGGTTTTGGATTCAGGCTTTAGAAAAATTTGGCCCAGCTGCGACACAAAGAGACCTTGGATTTTATCTGTTTCTTTTGAAAAGACGTCTTGTAATTCAGGACTCATGTCCAATTGAATGGTTAATTGATCTAAGGTCTCTGGATTCATTGTACGAATTCGGCCCGTTTTTAAATAGGACTCAAAAACTTGATAGGCCAACCTAAGTCTTTGCAGATCGAACCTGCGAAGCAGTCCATGGGCTTCCAATCTAGACTTAGGCAGATCCACATCGACAATTTTTTTAAACTCAGACAAAAATTGACTGTACTTTGTATTGAAAGAAGTTTCATTTTGAACCAATAACGGACCTAGCTCTTGATCAGACTCAGCCTGGGAATCAACTCCAATGACGAGAGCCAAGAATAATAGAAATAAAATTCGACTGAGCTTGGTCATACTGGGAGCTAACTACAAGACACGGGCCATTCGCGCGTATACGAATTGAAACACTTAAGCCCTTTCTCAATTTAACCGATGAATAACTGTGGTACGTGAATTATTTGGGAGAACCATACCCCTGATTTTACTCTTATTTATTTTGATCTTGGGCTCGTTTGTGCAGGCACAAATCCCAACCCCCAGCGGTATTACTTACCATGGTAAAATTTTGCGATCCGATAACTCTCCGCTGAACACTTCCAACGCGGTTTTTAAAATCGAAATTAGATCTCCAGGAAGTGAAAATTGTCTTCTCTGGCAAGAAGAACAAACCGTCGATATGTCCGCCACCAACGGAGTTTTTGTTCTCAACATCACCGACACTTCGGCCAGTGGCTATTCTAGGACTGATGGTTATGCTTGGGATAAAAACAGAGTGTTTTCCAACCGTACTGGATTTACAGGACTTACTGATTGCGACCTGGGGGCCACCGCCTACTCGCCCAGTGCCAATGATGGCCGAACCATCAAAGTGTCTTTTAAGGAATCCCCTGCTGTAGCGGCATGGGAAGACATACAGATCTCAAAACTCAACTATGTTCCCATGAGTTTGAACTCTCAACAACTGGCGGGGTTTAGTGCCACTGAGTTTTTAAAAATTGAACCCGGAGCTTCACAAACACCGCTCACCATTGCGCAAGTGAACACACTTCTGCAAATTATTGCAGGTACTACAACAATATTTGTAAAACCAGGTGACACGGCCGCGGGTGATCTATCAGGAACCTTTGCGGCACCCGTAGTGGATGGCTTGCAAGGTGTGCCCGTGCTCGCGACTGCACCCACACCAAATCAAGTTTTAAAATTTAATGGAACAGCCTGGGCCCCGGCCACCGAAAGTATGCCAGGAGATGCCAGCTACGCCGCCAAAGGCGCTGTGCAGTTTTTAACCGATCAAGCCACCAGTGGTATTCAAGTGGCCGCGGGTGTGGCCAGTCTTCCTAGTTTATTTGCACAAGGATCAAGCGTGGGCGGTGCACAACAAATACCAGTTATTACCTATGATACAAAAGGTAGGCTGACCGCACTCGCCGCTGCCGCTGTGGATGACACTACAAAACTTCCACTGGATGGCTCAGATCCTATGACTGGCTCTTTGAATATGGGAAATCAAAATATCACCAATGTGAATTCTGTTTCTACAACAAGTATAGGTTCACGCAGTCTCAGACTTTTTGATGCAGACAATTCCAATTACGTGGATCTACAAACACCATCTGTTGTGGCAACCAATTACGCTTTAACTTTACCTGCGGATGATGGCACAGCTGGACAAGTACTCACCACCGATGGCAATGGAGTTTTGAGTTGGGCCGCTAACGGCAGCGGTATCACGGTGGATCCTAACGAAGCCGTGATTGCCAATGCTACGGGCACAGGGCTCGTTAGTTTTTTCTGTCCTATGAATCAAGTTTTTAGCTTTGATGGGATGGGAATTCCCACTTGCCAAGCGGTGACTCCTGCAGGTGGATTTATTAATAACGGAAACTCTTTTGCGGCTAATGCAACACTGGGTCTGAACGACGGTTTTGATCTCAATATTGAGACCAGTGGTGTTCCACGCATGACCTTGACAGCTGCTGGAAATGTGGGGATCGGAACGACGAGTCCGGCTGGACTATTCATTGTAAATGGTGGAACTGCTGCTCCAGCATCCAATGGACTTGGTATTTCTCTCGCGGCTCAAAATGCGGGATCTGGTAATCAAAGCGGGGGTTCAATTAATTTAAATACAGGTTCCAGTACAGGCACCGGAAGCCCTGGTGCTATATATTTAAACCCGGGTAGTGATTCGGGATTAAACCCTGGTATAATTATGGCCACAGGAAATTTAATCGTTGCACCAACTAATTATCGCAGTGGCGTGGACAACTCAAATTTAGTTACTTTAAATATTCAAGGACTAGTCAACTCGTCTGTCACGACTTACACAGGAACTTTCACTTCAATGTATTCATTCCCACGCGTAGCACCTAGCCCAGGGAGAACATTTAATGAAGTTATTGGTTTATATTCAAGAATTGGTCATATTGGATTCGGCAATACGACAAACTTTTATAATATCTATTCTGCAAATCCTAGTATAAGCACGGGGACTGTTCAAAATGCATACGGACTGTATGTTGAACCAATAACTTCAGGAACAACTTCTAATTATTCAATTTATGCTAATGGAGCATCACCATCTTACTTTGGTGGAAACGTAGGAATTGGCGTTACAACACCCACTCGCCCCTTGCACGTCAACGGCCCCATGAGGATTACAGCTTCGACACTTCCCGGAACCCCTGCCGCAGGTGACATCGCGGTGGATTCCGGTGATGCCAATAAACTCAAATACTACGACGGCTCAGCTTGGCAAACAGCTGGTGGCTCTGGTGGTGGTGCGCTTCCTGCCGCCGGCGGAACAGCCGCAGCACCTGGTTATGCATTCACTGGGGATACAAATACAGGAATGTTTAGTTCTATAGCTGACACTGTTCAGTTTTCGACAAATTCAACAGAAAGAATGCGAATTGATTCATCAGGTAATGTTTGTGTGGGGACCAGCAGTCCATCAGGTACACTCGATGTTCACAAAACATCAGCAACGTCAGCAGATTCTGCGGTACTTGCGATTTCACATGACGACTCCTCTTTTGTTAATTATGCCCGTACTCATTTACGACTTTTCACATTACGCTCGAACCTAAATAGTTCCAATTTTGATGGGTCGACCAACAAGGGATGGGAATTAACAGCGAATTCTATGTCGGGTGGCGCGGGCGGTTCTCTTGGGAATTTAACGCTTCATTGGCAAGGTAGCGGTGCGTGGGGCGTTGCAACTGAAACTAAGGCCACTCATATGGAAGTTTCACCAAATGGAAGGTTCACCTTTGGAGCGGAAAATGCTGGAACTTGGACTGATTCTACTGTTAACGTCGCTGGGAATTTGTCGGTCGGTCAAAATTATTACACACAGCCCGCTCCAATAAATGGCGCTATATTTGAAGGCAACGTCGGGATAGGGACTGCGAGTCCAGTCACGAAGCTAGATGTAAACGGAGAAGTCAAAGGAAATTCATTTTACTCTGTAGGTGATATTTCTACTGATGCAACTCTTTGGGCAGGAGGTGCCATCTTAAATGGTGGAGGTACAGCGGCAACACCTGCTCTTGTAGTTGGAGATGGTGACGGGCAGGCAGGGATCTACGGAGGTGCGAGTACGCTTGGACTTTCAACTTCAGGATTGTCACGGATACATATAACACACACAGGAAACGTCGGCATCGGTACCACCACACCACAAGCTGCCTTGGACATTGCATCGACAGGAATTTCGAGCGCTATTATTGCACCTAGAGACACCACAAGTAATCGCCCAACAACTCTGGTAAATGGCATGATCCGCTACAACTCCACAACAAACTTATTTGAGTTTTATCAAAACGGATCTTGGGTAAATTATACGACTGTCTCTGACGGACGTCTTAAATCCAACATTGAACCTATCACCAACGGACTGGATATAATTAATTTGCTCAATCCTGTTTATTTTGACTGGGATCAAAAAAATCCAAGAGCACAAGGATTTGGCTCTCAACACCAAGTGGGATTTATTGCTCAAGAAGTGGAAAAAGTCTTACCTGAAGTAGTCAACAAGGGTGAAGACAGTTACCGCTCGGTGGAGTACGAAAAAATTGTTTCAGTGGTAGTTGCTGCAGTCAAAGAGCTCTACTCACAATTTATTGCAGTTGATAAAAAGGTAAACCAATTAGAAGCTGAAAATATAAATTTGCGTAAAGAAAATGCGATGATTAAGGCTTATTTGTGCTCCAAAGACCCTGCTGCTCCCTTCTGCCCATAACTTGCTCAAATTCTGTCCTAGCCCCCCAAAATCTCACCCGCTACGATTTTTATTTTTTCAATAAACACTTTGGCCAATTGAGTTTGCACAGGTTGTTGATAAAAATTTAAATACACAGGGATTTTGAATTCCCGTGAATCTTTCACAACTTCAAGTCCTTTTAGATTTTTAATTAAATGCAAAGGCACAATGGCATCACCCAGACCTAGTTTTACTCCATCTAGTATGCCATAGATATCATCAAAATAATGTCGTTTAATTTTACTGCCAGATTTAACTTTTAAATATTTGATTGTGGTTTCGTCTTGCTCATCATGATCTAAAAAATAGCCAGAAAACTCAGAGCCTGATTTGCGAATTCTGACGTAACTTTCATGGCCTAGAAGAAGGGACTCCAGGCCTTCTTTTTCAATTTTTTTATCTATCAGTACAAAATCGACTTTTGAGCTTTGAAGCTCATTTAGCAGATCAAAAGTTTCTTTCGATATCAATTGAAATTGAATTTTTTGAGTTATTTGCTGCAAAGCCTGCATCGTGGGTAACAGCACAGATCGCACCACTGTTGAATAACCGGCCACTCGTAAAACGCCTGAAACTTCTTGGCTTTTGTGGATGACTGTTCCTAAAAGCTCTTGCTCCAGCTGCAGCCGTGTTTGGCAGTAACGCAAAAGCTTTTCACCCGCTTCAGTGAGTCTAATCCCCTTTCGTTCCCGAATAAAAAGGGTTGTTGAAATTTCATCTTCTAGATTTTTTATCCTTTGAGAAAAGGCGGACTGAGTGATGTTTAATTTTTGTGCCGCACGGGTGAAGTTTTTTTCCTGGGCACACATGTAAAATGCATCAAGTCCAAAAGAATTTAAACTCATTATCATTAGTTATATCGATTGTATTATTAAAACAATCAATTTTACAGATTATTAATGAAACTCTAAAAAAGCTTCAAGAAAGAGAGGTTCATTATGAACAAATATTTAAGTGCTATTGTTATCAGTTTTGGGATCCCATGGGCCCAGGCTCAAACATTTCCCCAGGGGCACCTACAACCTGGCACCCTTGTAAGCTGCAAGGACCCCCAAGGAAA
Source organism: Bdellovibrionales bacterium (assembly GCA_046336825.1). Classification (GTDB taxonomy): domain Bacteria; phylum Bdellovibrionota; class Bdellovibrionia; order Bdellovibrionales; family Bdellovibrionaceae. Next base: position 5,765 of record JBKDFX010000145.1, read on the forward strand.
TCAATTAAATCTACAAGTTGGCAACGGCCACCCCACTCGCCTGCACCCCTATGATTTTGCAAGAGCTTGGTTTCAAGATCCACAAAACTTTGCTTGGATTAAACTGCAGGAGTATAAAAATTATGGATTGGGCTCTGTGTACATTTTAAAATCCATGGCCGGCAGTGAAATCCATTTGGTGGAAACTGTGAGACACTCAAGACTTTGCGGCAGGGGTTCCTGCGATGGCTTTAAAGCTCCACGTGTTTTAAATGCTAAGCTCATCACAAGCTTAGGACAGACCAGCCATTATGCCTGCACTAAAAATCAATAAATCCATTTTGGCATCTTTAGGTTTGGCCCTTTGTTTTTTAATTGTGGGAGTCTCAATCTACGAGACTTCCATTTTTTCAGACTCTGTGGAAATCACTTTTGCCTCCGAAGAATCAAAAACTACAAAAGGTGAAACTGTATTTAACAAAATACGACTGATTCAAGATCCTGGACGGGACATTTGGATGATGAATCAAAGTCATTTGGGACTCAATACTCATACTAAAAAATGGGATCGTCTTGCCATTGTGATCGACAAAACCAAACCCATCAAAACGGCTCTGTTTATACAACTCCCGCCGGGCGAATTAAATTGGGAAGATAGACTTATTCATCAAGGACAAAATTTTAAAGTCTCTTGTTATTTTTGTCACTCCAACGGGCCACGCGCTGTTCGTCCTGATTTTTCTATTTCCAATTTATCGTGGAATGATAAAATCACTCTTGGGATTTGGAATTTTAAAATTAAACTTTACGGGAGAATAATGCCCCATCCTCTGCATGAAAAGTCAGATCCCGAATTGATCACTCCTTTTAAGCATTCAAATTCCTTTGACGATTCCAAACTCAAAATTAAATCGTGCACCCTTTGCCATAATGATTCAGGACTATGGGCTAGGGGGTATTTAGTTCGACAGAATTCGATCACCATTCGTTTTATGGTGAATAATCACCTCATGCCACCCCCCGGATTTAAACTAACAAAAGAAGATCAAAAAGAAATTGATCTCTTTCTTCGAGGCTTCTAAATCAAAAGAGAATTTAATTTGACGCCAAATATTTTACTTTAAATTAAAATAGTCCTGATTGGCTCTAGAATTGGGGTTTACCTAAAGCATAATCCAACGGCAACAAAAGTGTTTTACCCTTGCTACAGCCGCTTAATTTTTGGTGGATTTTTTTTCGGTTAAAGAGCCCAATCACAATCTGTTAAAAACAAGATATCTATCAAAAAGAAAAAATAAAGCACATGATAAACATATAAGCTATTGAGAAGGGAGATCTTGGTTTTATATTGGTTGATACTTGGCCCTCTGGGCAATGTTCTTTGGTTGCCCAGAGCGGTCAGCAAATCTAACGGTCCGTAATGCGACACCTAGTTTTTTACTTTTGCGTTATAGAAAAAAATTCTTCCTAATTCAAAAAACTGGGACTCTAATGTCTACATTGTGGAAACACAAAAAACTAATCATCATAGGAGATGTTATGAAATCTGTTATCATCGTGGGTCTTTTTTTAGGTTCTGTTTCTTTTGCTAATCCTCCAGCTACTGCTCCCGCTGCCACCGAAGCCAAGGCTCACTCAGGTATGGGACACACGGGCACGGAAGCAAAAGCTCAAACAAAAGAAGCTCAACCAGGTCACACGGCAACCAAAGCGAAAGCCACTGAATGCAAAAACAAAGCTGTTGATGGCAAATGTATGGATGATGGGGCAATGAAGAAGTAATTCTTCATTTTTTTATCCCTTATAACAAAAGTACTTTTTTCGCCTAAGATATCAGGCGTACTCGGACTGATGGGAAGCAGCCCGCAGGCTCCCTCATTCCCCTAAAAAATCTGAAAATGTGCCCAAAGAACTCGATTTGACTGACAGCCATGACTATTTTCCCCAGAATTCAATTTATAAAGCTCAAAATCAACTTTTGGTGACCATAGTAAACCCTAGATACACCCACCTTCAACTAAACAATCACACAAAACAAACTGCTCATTCAATTTTAATTAAGTTATCAATAACCACCTTCTCTTCCGAATTGAACTTGTAAAGAGTCACTATACTCAAAATAATTAAAAACCTGGCTGAAGTACTTTTTCAAAAAAACTTGAAACAAACTAGTTTCTACTAATGATTGAGATTTAATTACACCTGAAGGCATGCATGCCAACAATCTAAAATCATTTCTCGAATTTATATAATCAAAAACTGATCTGTATCTTTTAAAAAAATCACTTGTATGGCATCCAAAAATTGTGAGACTTTTTATTTTTGAATTTGCAGAAATTTCTCTAAAAAAGTAAGGCGGAAGATACTGATCAGAGAAATCAGAAATGAACCCGTCTTTTCCTCCATGTACTACAAAAACAATATGGCTATCTCTAACTAAAGAAAGTTTGATGAAATGATCAACTTCTTCAAATCGAGATTTTCGTATTATTCTAATATTTGGATATTTAGATTCAATAGACTTTCCGATTCGATCTAAATCAATAATAGCTAAAATATCTGATACTTTTTTATGTTCAAAAAAAATTTTTTTGACTTTTTCAATTTGTTCTATGGTCAACCCAACCTGATTAATCAAATTTACGCAATCTTGAATATCTTTTGCATCATCTAATGGGTTTAAATATTTACTTACAAATTCATTTATTTGTTTCTTTAAAAAATTTCGATTGTATTTCAATTCTTTTTCCATTTGTAATACCACTGGTGAAGCCTGTGGTATAAAAATAAAATGATCAGACTCTTTATTTATGATTTGATCAACCACATTCGCATAATTTCCAGCTTCTGAATATTCAACCACTTCGACTAGACTTGATCGATCAACGAGTAATTTTAACTTGGAAAAAAAAGACAAATTTGATATTTCATTAATTAGACTGTTACGATTTTCAACTTTTTGGATATATTCAGAGCAAACTGCTAACGCCCAGTCGGCATTAGCAGTTCTTAAATTTAAAAAGATAAGAATAAAGAGAAATAAATTTTTTTTGAACATTAATTTACTTTTGAGTATTTGCTCTGAAGCTTTGATCTGTTTTAAATTTTATAAATCCATCACTTTGAACAAACTTAGGAGCAATTCTCGATAAAACTTCCTCTGGAACAATAACATCTCCAACCTTACCTTGAGCCTTGTGTCTTTGTACCGCCCCTAATACAGTAATCGCTAGATTCATCGCCTCTTCCTCATTTGCTCCGTAAACTGTAGAAAACTTGGCTGTTAAATTCGCAACTGTTGTATTTGGGTTATCAAGCATCACTCCAGCAAAAATCCCATATGGGTTAGAAGTCGAAATTAGAACTAAACCACCAATTACTAGAGCTATATCTGACTCTATACTATCAGCACTAAAAATCAATGCATGTGTTGATTTAAGTGGCAAAGCTGCACCAATTAAAATCGCCGTACCCACGAATAGATATTTCACCTTTAGGTTCATAATAAACTCCTTTGTTATAATTTAGCTCAAATGTATTTAGAAACAGTTCAAAACCCAATCATTGAACTAAAATGAAAACATTGCGAAAGATGTTCCAAGCTGCTCGGTTGTTTAATTCGCAGGCCCATTAAGTAAGTGTTTCGATAATAGACATACTTCCGTAAAATGTTATTTTTTTATCAATCCTAATGGTAGCGAACTTAGGGACATCGGCGGTAGTTTTCGGGTATTTAATGGGAATTCTTTTTATTAATTAATTTAAACCTTCAAGAACTTTGTGCAAAAGAAGGGACCTGAGCTCTATGTTAATTTGTTTTTTTTCAGAGTCATTCAGGTTGTTGCTTTGAAGTTGAATTTGCAAATGAGAAATTTGTTGATCGAGGCTTTCTTTTTTTGTCGATTCGCGAGAGTCCTGATCTACGGAGGCCGACAATGCTAAGGGAGATGATAAAACAGAAATTTTTAATGTGATTTTTAAAAAATATTTAAGATTTGCTAAATTAAATACAGTGGGAAACTTTAAAGCTAGATAACGCAAAGACCATGAAATTCCCATAGCTGTTGATGCCATCACCACAAAGTTTCCCAGCTTTTCAGCCACAATTAAAGTTAAAACAAATCGATGATGATCAGCTTCATTGGGAAAACATTCCCGCATGGCCTGCATAAAGCCTTCTGAGTGAAGCAAATCACCGAGGGCTCCCACAGTTTTATAGTCTGTGATGAGTTGCCTTTGGCGAGAACTCACAACTCCCGTTGCCATTTTAGCTAAATGAGCATCCGTTTCTTTAAGCGAACTGGTCAGCACATACAGATGAAAATTTGAAAAACTTTGGGATAAACCTCCTTTTTCAACTAAAGGAGCGCAAAGAGCTTTGGAGGTTTGGTAAGCGGCCAAATCAAAATCAGAAAGGGACCTGGCATTAGCGCCAAGTCCCATCAATAAACAGAAAGTGAAAAAAAGAACTTTCTTCAATTTCATTTAAAAATTAGTTCAAGGATTGTAGCAATCCATCTGTTGCTGACTTTAACATGGTAAGTTCAGCGGCTTGACGAGCCATTTCAGATTTGATCAAAGCTAGTTCTGCTGCTTCATACTTGCGGGCTCGCACCACTTCCAAGTGAGAGGTGTAGGCACCCACTCCACCTGCGGCCAAGGCAATTCCACCTAAAATCGCAAGACCTGGTCCCAAAAGTTTTGAACCTTGTCGAGCCAAACCCACACCACCGTAAAGCATGATTCCACCGATGGCAGCTGAAATAACTCCTCCGTAAAATCCAGGTCTTTTCCAATAGCTGTTGGCCATATCATAGGAAGCATCCGCTTGAGACTCCAAAGACTTCAAAGCCGAAATTGAGGCTGTTAAAAAACCAATTCGCTGAGCTGACACTTGACTCAGACTTGCGGCCAAAACCTTAGCTTGGCTCTCACAATCTAAAGACTGAGTATTTTTGAGGATAGAGGCCAAAGCAGCTTCACGGTCCACCTGTCTTTGAACGGCGGCGTTGACACGAATTTGTGCGTCTGTCAGAGATTTTAAATCAATGGCATCTTCCGATCCGGCAATAATGGAACCTGAAACTGAAGCCGCAAATCCAGTTACATCTCCGTCAAGTAGGTAAAAAACAGCGTCGATAATTCTCAGAACTTTTTTAATTCCATCTTTTGTATTGTCCAACTCAATGGATTTGGTGATCTGAGCCGCAAGATTCTTAACTTCAACAGTTTTGGCCGACTCTTCTTGTAAAATGGTAGAGAGCTTTGATTTTAATGACGAGCTGACTTGGCAAATATTAGCAGAGGGGTTCGAGGCTGCATTTTGGGCAAAAACCTGAGGCAACATCAGCGGTTGAGCCAGCAGAGCCACCGAAGTCGTGATGGAAATTAAAGAACGTTTCATATTTTCTCCTTTTTTGAGTCTTAAAATTTGAGCACGAGTGGAGTGATGCAGAGTGAAAGCCAGTCCCTGGGCCCCTTGATTGGATTCTGACCATTTATTTTACATAAATTTTTTACACGGGCCGTAAATTGACACCCAACAGAGTCTTCTTGTCATTAAAACAGGGGCAATAACATAAAAGTTTTTTTAAATATCACTTTTTTTGCAAAAGGCTCAATTTATGGTCTTCAAAAAGGTAGTCTAAGATCAACTTCCAGCTAACTCCTTGGGGCGATTGCATAATATTGATCTCTGGAACAAATAGCCGCGATGAACGTCGATACTCTTGAATAACAGTTGATTTTAGTTTTAAAAAATCTTGTTTACCCAGGACTTCTTTCGCAGATTCCACCAACTTTTTTGCACACTTAAAATCTGTACAGGTACGATAAAAAATATCAGGAAAATTATTGAGATTAACAAGTGACTGATGGTCACTAGAATTGGAATTTTTAATGAGCTCTTGAAGGTAAGGTAATCTCTGGTCATCAAAAATTGCTAATGAGTGAGCAGCCAAAGCAAGCTCATGTTTCTTTAAAGACTTAAAAATATACTTTTCGCGAGAATCCCAGCTTAAATACTTCCCATTCACATTTTGTGATTGAAGTTTTAAGTTATATTTTTTTTCAAGTATTTTAAGCTGTGCAAAAAGGTTCAAAGCGGTTTGCGGCGGAATAGGTGAAATTAAAAGTTGTCTAAAAATTTGAGGAAGATGATTTGGTTCCAATGGCAAATTTTTTGCAATTGTTATCAGTTGATTTAAGTTGATTGGCAAGCCTGACAACCTTAAAATTCGCAGTATAGCTGTCAAGCAGTTCTCAGTACGGAAAGAATATTTTTTTAACAGACGAGGATTGGCTTCAACTTGCTTTAAAATTTTAATTAAATTTCCACTTTGTAGGGGCGTAGTTGGAACAATTATTCTTTGAATACTTCGGAGCTCATAGATCAATTGCCTTGAGAAGAAAATTAATGCAGGCTCTTGTAAAATCAAAAATGGAAATTGGCCATTGGTTAATCCAAGTATTGTCTGGAATGGCGTGTTTGTATCAGCCTTTGATATATCTGGTTGAAAGTTCCAAACTGTGCCGTCTTCTATGGATTTTCCAGGTGGAATGACAAGCAAGGCCGAATGGCCAAAAATACTTTCAATACTATTGGTCGATGGAGCTGTCACAAGAATCTCGATCTTCCAGTTCTCAAGGGACTGGTGTGAATCTTGAGAATAGCTCCTAGGCGTGATTAGGAATAAGAACAATATAACAAAACATCTCATGAGAAATCCCATTTATAGAATCCCATGGTTTGTGTTTTCAAAAGTACTTGTCCAGTAGGCGATTAATTACAAGGACCGAAAGATTAGTGTAGACATCTCTGGGATCAAGGCATCTTAAAGCAGACTCGTGTGCCAGAAATTCAGTTCCCACTTTTTTTAGCTCGGCTCGAATGTTTTGAATATCTAAAACTTCTGCCGGTGTAGGTATCACTCTCATCCTAGCCAGCGTTTGAGACACTTTTTCTTTTGTGTTTTTTTCTGCAAAAAGTTTATCAATAAGACTCCAATCACGAGTGAAGTAGAACTTCTTTTCTTTCAAAGTTTGGAGTATCATCAGCGCTCGGATGTCAAATTCTGGACCTATTCCATCGCTTCGAATGTCACGGAAGAAAACAAGATTGCTGCTAGCCAGTTTATCTTTAGATAGGTATTCAAACCACTTTGGACCCCCAAAGCCCACCATAAGTATTGTACCACCGGCCACTGCAGGAATAATGACGTAAGGCCAGGGATTGAATGTTCCTCCCTTTTCTAGAAAGAGTCCTGTTGTGATAGATGGCATGGTAGCCAGCAATAACTGTCCGCCTAACATAGCTCCACCCAAGGCACCAGCACCCAAACCAGTGATGGCAGCTTTAGCAAAGTCACCTTTCGCTTTTTCTACCTGTTGAATTTGAATCATTTCACATTGGCTTTTACTTGAAGGGTCTGTTGAGTAGGGTGGTTTCGGCTCCGGAGTAATAACCACCTGAGCCCTTTTCTTGAAGGTGCAGCTGTCACTTTGTTCTGCCGTTTTATTATTGCAACTCACAAGGTCCCATATATTTGACCAGTTTTTTAAAAATAGGGAGTAATCGCGTTTGGCATCATGGATAGATTGGTACTTGATTGAGCTGGATTCACCGTTAGTGCAAGTTGACTCTACAAATGTTGTATCAGTCTCGGTCGTTCTGATGAAAACTTCGCATATAGTGGCCCTCGCATTGATCGAAGTGATTGAGACCAGAACTGCTAATATTTTTTTCATACGGGGCCTCGCTTTCAGACAAATTCCATAAGAATTTGTAGGATGAATTTACAAATTTTCAAACAGAACAACTCCAGGCCTTGAACTGAGCGAAATTTATGCCGCACGTCTTTGTTGATTGTATTCGTTTTCACAGCAAATTTGTGTTTCTAAGCAGTCACAAAATTGCCACCAATGACAATTTATGGTCCGTCTTCAGAGTTTTAACGGAATTACAGCAAAATTAGAGAAAAATTTAATTTAAAAAAGCAAAAAGCAATGGACAACTTTAAGAGAATCGAGAAATATCATCTTTCATAAGCATAAACGGGAGCTTACGCATAATGACGACTTTGCAATCGACTTTTACACCAGATCCAACCTTACATAATGAAACTCCTCAAACACCTTCTCAATCCATATCTCAAAAACCAACCCCAACAGAAAAACCTTCCACTGAAATCACCCGAGATATTGCCTACTACCGAAAAGTGATCACCCCGCTCTTGCCCGCTCATTTTTTTGAACGACAGCCCGTTCGAGCTGCTATTGCGGTGGGATTGTTGATTTTCAACATAGGTGCCATTGCTTTCACAATGTTAGCTGTGGAATCCTGGGCCTTACAGCTGGTCCTCGGAGCTTTGATCGGCTTTTCCAATGCAGGATTGGCCTTTATTTCCCATGAACTCTTGCACGGATCCGTGATCAAAAGCCGCAAGATGCAGGATTTTTTAGCCCTCTTTACTTTTTTGCCCTTTTTGATGTCCCCCACCTTTTGGCGCTACTGGCACAACAAACTTCACCACGGAAATACTCAAGACGTTTTGCATGACCCAGATTGTTTCCCCAATATGTTTATTTTTCGAAGATCTCCTTTTATGCAAAGAATGATCAAATTCACCCCAGGGGCTAAAACACTGGTGAGCTACACTTATTTTATGTGGTGGTTTTCTTTTCAGACGGTGTGGAATCAAATCAATTTGAGATTTAAAACCAATATGTGGAAACACTTGGATCAAAAGCGAGTGAGTTTGGAATTTGGCTTTCAAGTGGCTTTGATTGTGGGTTATTTGATTTTATTGGGCCCTAGTCTGTGGATTCCACTCGCCCTGCTACCGTTCTTCATTCAGAACTACACTCTCATGAGCTATATCTCCACCAATCACAACTTGAGCCCTCTCACTAAAATCAATGACCCCTTGGAAAACTCTTTGTCTGTGAGCAATCACCCCCTTCTAGAAAAGCTGCATTTCAATTTTGGTTACCACGTGGAGCACCACATTTTCCCCACCATGAGCGGTGCCTTCACTAAAGATGTGCATAAAAAATTAAGGGAAGTTTTTCCTCAAACCTATCAGTGTTTACCCAAGTGGGAAGCCCTGCAAATGCTCTATAAAACGTCTCGCGTGTACAAAAACCCCACCACTTTGATTCACCCGAGCACTGGCGAAACTTGGCCAGTTTTACAGCCCAAGCAGAACTAAACTGGTTCTATTTTCTTAGTTTGATGGCCGCAGTCTTGCTCTTGTTATCAGGAGCATGAAGACTTTTATTTTTGGTCCCCTTTTGATACTCATTTTGAGCTTACTTTTAGGTTGCAAAGAGCACCAAAGAGCTTCCGTGATCATCCACGCCCCCATCGAAGTGGTCTGGAAATACACCGGAGATTCCTCAAAGGCCCAGGATTGGTCCGTTTTTTTTAGCCACATCACACCTCAACCTGGAGTGCCCGATGGCGAAATAGGAGCCTTGAGAACCTGTTACCGCTGGCCAGATGAAACTGGAATCAAGTGGGATGAGCGCTTAGAGGCTTCCGTTCCCTTAAAATTTCGTCAGCTTAAAACGTTTAATATTCAAAACTCACCCATACCCTACATGCATGAATTTGAATTTGATGTTTTTCATCACCTTTACAAGATTGACGATCAGACCACCCAGTTAATTTTTTCGTCACGCTTAGCCAAACACCACATCACTGCAAAAACAGCTTGGATGAACTGGGTGGCAGGACGAAAGGCTGCCGAAATCGTGCAAAAGAACGTGGAGAATATCAAACATCTGATTGAAAATGGCGGAGTTTATAATCAAAATGTAGTTCATAAGCTGCACCCTTTTATGAACTACAAGGATCCTCACTTTGACTTCGATAGTAAATAAACTTTTGTTTTTATTCCTGATCCTTGTTTTGTTGACCCACTGTCAAAGTCGAAAACCAGCAGGTGTGGCTCCACCCACAACCCTAACAAAGGCAGCCTCCGTATTGATGCCCTATGAAAAATGGCACGCCTCCTGTTCTGATTTAAGTTTAAGTTCCCTGTCTGGTTTTTGGGTGGGCCCTCAAATCCGTGAACTCACAGGGTCTCTACCTGAATCACCCCAGTTACGCCCTTTTTTTTCTGATGGTTGTTCAAGTTCACCTAATTCCTTGCCTTGGGAAAACAAACAAAGTTCTTGGGAGTTCTGCTGCATCGACCATGATATCGATTACTGGATCGGTGGAACTTCAGAGGAGCGCAAAATTTCAGATGAAAATCTCAAATCCTGCATTGCCAACTCTGGATCCCCTCGGGTGGCTAAAATTTATCACTCCAGCGTGAGCTTTTTTGGAACCCCTGACAGCCTACAAAATTTCCGTTGGGGCTACGGCTGGAATTACAAACGGAATTATGGTCCACTCACTGAACAAGAAAAGGATTTTATCACCCAAGTCTACCAACAACCCCCCAAAGAGATCAAAGAACAACTCCGAAAGCAAGCCCAACTGCCCCTTCTGAATAGCTGCGGGAAGTCCGATTTGGTCTTCAAAGGTTTTGAAAAAATGGATCGAATTTTGTTTAGTTATATCAATGAAAATTTAAATAACAATGATATTATCGATTGGATCAGAACCGTCGATTTCTCAATGGACAAGCACAGCTTCGAAGTCAAATTAAGGAGCTGCCCAGAGCCGATTTATTTAGAAGTGGACCATCAGTCCCAAGTCGCAGTGAAATCTCAAATACTGTGTGAAAATTGGAAAAAATAAAATCTTTTTTAGTCTCGAAATTGGATAGTTAAATTAAAATTAATTTAAAAATGAGCTCAAAACAGCTCATAATTCCATTCGACCGAATGGTCTTTAAATTGAACTGGAGTCTTTTTTTATTTCATCCGAAAAAGGTATATCTCGAAACAGGCAATTCGTCTTGGAGGTTTTGTGAGCTTTCGCATTTTGATGATTGATGATGAAGTGGACCTCGTGGAATCCCTGAAAGAAATCCTACAAGATGATTTTGCTGAAGTGGTGACCTGTGATAAACCAGCGCAAGCCTACGAAATTTGTTTGAGTTCGCAATTTGATTTAATTATTTCAGATCATAATTTGGCCGAAGTGAATGGACTGGAACTTCTCAAAATCCTTCGCTCGGAAGGCATCATGACACCATTTATATTGATGACAGGCTTTGCTTCTAAGGATATCGCCATCGACAGTGTGAGACTTGGAATTTCAGACTTGTTAGAAAAACCAGTGGATCTCCATGAGCTCAAGCTTTCCATTGCTCGAGTGATGGAACTGGAGAAAAGTCGTAGCTTTTATTATAAGACTTTGGCTCTGGACAACCCTGAGCACGTCCAGGCCCGGAGACAGTTTTCCCAGCGACTGGGTCAACTGCTGGCCTCCATTCAAATTAAAAAGACCGCCTAGATTTTTATTGAAACATTATCTTAGTCAGATCCACCAGGCTTAAGCCCAAGGTCTCATTTTGATAAAATGAAGTCTCAAGTATTTTCAGTTATTTACCGATAAGAGTGTCAGGAAAGTAGGCAAAAGAAACCACTTGGTTTCTTTTCATTCATCTATGGAAGTGATTTTGCGCCAAAAACTTTCTGTTCTTGCTTTGAAAAACACCACCGTTTTTCTCGGTCTCCTTTTGTCTTTGCTCATGCTCTCTGGTTGCGGCGCTGGTGGTGATGTCATAGATAAATTGGTGGGAGTTAAAGGCAGCCTTCTGGAAGACGGAGGCATTGGAAATGATGCTCTTGTTTTTAATCCCAATCCTCTGGATTTTGGCAACGTGGCTCTCAATGGATCCACTCAAAACTCTGGCATCACAGTTCGTAACAATACCAAAATCGCTGTTAAAATTATCAATGTCACATCCCCCACGGTGGCTCAGTTTTCTTTAACTTCCACCAGCTGTGACATCGGAGATGTTCTTCAGCCCAATGAAACCTGCGTGATGTCAGTTTCATTTAATCCTAACGCTGCAGGAACTCAGGAAGATAATATCCCCATTGATTTTGCTCCCGTCCTAGATGAAACCCTTTTATTTTCTAACCGGGCTGTCATCCGTGGAACGGCCGTAGGACTTCTGAATTTTAGTGGCCTCAATGCCATCTTGCCAGCTGACGTGACCACCACTCGAGTGACCCTGCGCTGGCTGTCCATCACAGGAGCTTCCAGTTTTGCTATTTATGATGTGACCGGTGGAACACCTGTGCAAATTGGTTCAGCTCCGGCCAGTGCCACTTCTTTTGTTATCACGGGACTTAACCCCAACACAGCCTATTCATTCCGCGCCAATGCTTTGAACGTGCTGGGTTTGCCTGACACCAACACCGTGGACCGAGCCACCACAACAGACAACTTAGGAGCCTTCAATGCCATCCCTGCACTGGCTGCCAACGAAGGCAGTGCTGCGACCACCTTGGATTTGGCGGGCTACTGCACCGACGTGGAAAGTAATGTTCCGCAACTGATGGTTTTGAATTCGCAAAGTGATGCGGATCTGAATTGCAGTTTGCTCACCTCACCTTACCGAGTGCAGTGCACTCCCAATTATAAAAATGGGGCCGCTAACTGGTCTGGCGCCGTGGGACTGGGATGTTTACTTAATGATTATGGAACTGCCTACACTCAAAATCTAACTGTTAATGTGAGCAATGTTTACCGTCCTCCCACTTTGGCTGCCATCTCGGGTCAGAATGTGACCAGTGGTGTGGCCATCACTCCTGTGCAACCCGTGGGAGCTTCTGTGGATATGGAGTCCATCAATTACTCCTGTCAGTTTGATAATCTGGCAGATGGTGCTGTGGGTGCTGGAGCTGCACTTTGCACCACGCTTCTGAATCAGGGTGGTGGCAATGCCACTTTTGCCGGAAGTCCCGTGACCTTGAATTGGACTCCGCCACTGTCGGTGGGGGGTCAGACCTTTGAATTTAAAATCACGGCCACGGGTGCGACCTCGGGACTGACTGCTGAAAGAGTTTTTGTCATTAATGCGGGGTACCCTCCGCCCTCGCCAAGTCAAACAACAATTAGTTTATCTTCAAGCTCTATCTCTTCAGGCACATCCACTGTGGTGACTGTTCAGGCTCGTGATGCCGCTGGAAATATTCTGCCGGTGGGTGGAGCCACTGTAACTTTGGCTTTAAGTGGAGGTACTGCGACGGGAACACTTTCAGCTGTCACTGACAATGGCAATGGAACCTACACAGCGAATTTGACAGGTGTTCTCGTGGGTACCGGCACCACGGTCACGGGCACCATCGGGGGATCCAGCATCACCACCACTCTCCCCACTTTTGCCGTCACTCCAGGTGTGATTTCTGTCGCTCAAAGTACGGTGAGTGTTTCTCTGGGGACCATTCAAAGTGGAACTGATTCTATTCTTACATTGCAAGCCAAAGATGCCGCGGGAAATAATCTCACCACCGGTGGATCCGCTGTGGTGTTCAACCGTACCGGCGGAACAAGCACAGGAACTATCTCGGCCACCACCGACAATGCCAACGGAACATATACGGCTACTTTTACTGGCGTGGTGGCTGGAACGGCCACCAGTCTTGGCGCTACCATCAACGGTGTGGCCGTCACCACCACAAGGCCTTCGATCATCGTGACTCCTGGTGTGGTGTCGCTGGCTCAATCTTTGGTTTCCATCACGGGCAATCCCACCTCAGTGGTGGCTGGAAATTCCGTGCAAACAGTTTTAAGAGCTCGAGACGCCGCAGGCAACAACATCACTTCGGGTGGATTAACTGTGGCCTTTGCTTTCAGTGGTGGAACCTCCACAGGAAGTTTCTCAGGAACAACTGACAACGGAGATGGCACCTATTCGGCGAGTCTGACCGGAGCTGTGGCCGGAACTCCCTCCGTGGTGAGCGCCACCATTGGTGGCAGTGCTGTGACCAGCACTTTTCCTTCATTGAGTGTGACTTCCGGTGGAATTTCAGCCGCTCACTCGGTGCTCACCGTTTCCAGTGCCTCTGTGCTTTCAGGAACCACTTCGACTCTGACTTTACAAGGTCGTGATTCCTTCAATAACAATGTGACTGTGGGTGGAGCCACCGTGGTGTTCAATCGCTCTGGCGGAACCGCCACGGGCACCATTGGAGCCACCACCAACGTTGGTAACGGCACCTATACAGCGGTCTTCACTGGCGTGCTTGCAGGAACAGCCACAACTATTGGCGCCACTGTTAATGGATCCCCGGTCACGACCAGCTTACCGACGGTGACGGTCACGCCCGGTGTGATTTCCACTGCCACATCACTGATTTCTGTGTCCTCAAGCACGGTGGCCTCGGGCAACACAGTCACCCTTAACTTACAGGCCAAAGATGCCGCGGGAAATAATTTGACTGCTGGTGGATCCACCGTGGTTTTCTCTCGCAGTGGTGGCACTTCAACTGGAACCATTAGTGGCACCACGGATATTTTAAATGGAACTTATTCAGCTACTTTTACGGGAGTGATCGCAGGAACGGCCACCACCATCACAGGCACCATCGGTGGCACTAATATCACTTCGACTTTACCCACCATCGCTGTCACATCGGGCCTCATCAGCACCGCCAATTCCACTGTGAGTGTGTCCTCAAGCACGGTGGCCTCAGGTAACACTGTGACCCTGACTTTGACTTCCCGTGATGCCAATAACAATTTGATTACAACGGGTGGCTCGACCGTTGTTTTTTCCTATGCGGGTGGAACCTCCACAGGAACAGTGAGCGCCACCACTGATAATGCCAACGGAACTTACTCGGCCACCTTCACGGGCCTTGTGGCGGGAACGGCCACAACCATTGCAGCCACCATTGGTGGAACACCAGTCACCACCACCATGCCGACCATCACTGTCACTCCAGGCGCGATCAGTTCGGCCACATCCATTGTTTCTGTTTCTTCAGCCACTGTGCAATCTGGCAATACAGTCACCCTCACTTTGCAAGCCCGTGATGCCGCTGGAAATAATCTCACCACTGGCGGAGCCACCGTGGTGTTCAACCGCAGTGGAGGAACTTCCACAGGAACCATTGGGGCTACCACCAACGTAGGCAATGGCACTTACACCGCAGTCTTCACGGGTGTGCTCGCAGGAACGGCCACCACCATCGGCGCCACGGTGAATGGAACGGCCGTGACCACAAGTCTTCCCACGATCACGGTCAGTCCAGGAGTTATCTCCACGGTGACTTCACTGATTTCTGTGTCTTCAAATACTGTGGCCTCTGGCAATTCCATCACACTGACAATGCAAGCTCGAGATGCGGCTGGAAACAATTTATCAGCTGGCGGCAGCACCGTGGCCTTCTCGCGCTCGGGCGGCACCAGCACCGGCACCATTGGGGCCACTACCGATGTGGGCAATGGAACTTACACAGCTAATTTTACAGGAGTTACCGCTGGGTCGGCCACCACCATCACCGGCACCATTGGCGGTGTTTCTGTCACCTCCACTTTGCCAACGGTGACCGTCACTCCAGGAGCTATCAGTTTGGCCAATTCTTTAGTGAGTGTGTCCTCAGCCACTGTTAATTCGGGTGCCAATATCACTCTCACCTTAACGGCTCGTGATTCTAACAATAACAATCTGACAGCGGGCGGATCCACTGTGGTGTTCAATCGCTCAGGCGGAACAAGCACGGGAACCATTGGCGCCACCACCAACGTCGGTAACGGCACCTACACCGCAGTTTTCACCGGCGTGCTCGCGGGAACAGCCACCACCATTGGGGCCACCATCGGTGGAGCCCCGGTCAGCACCACTCTCCCCACAGTGACAGTCAACCCCGGAGCCATCAGTGCCGCCACTTCTTTAATCAGTGTTTCCAGTGCCACTGTCCAATCCGGAAATACAGTGACGTTAACTTTAACCGCTCGTGATTTAGCGGGAAATAATCTATCCTCAGGCGGAGCCACCGTGGTGTTCAATCGCTCAGGCGGAACAAGCACGGGAACCATTGGCGCCACCACCAACGTCGGTAACGGCACCTACACCGCAGTTTTCACCGGCGTGCTCGCGGGAACAGCCACCACCATTGGGGCCACCATCGGTGGTGTGGCGGTAACAACGAGTCTTCCGACGGTGGAAGTGAGTCCAGGAATAATTTCAACTTCAACTTCATTGATCAGTGTTTCAAGTTCATCCGTGGCCTCTGGTTCCAGTATCAATCTCACATTGCAAGCGAAAGACTTAGCTGGGAATAATCTCACGACAGGCGGATCCACTGTTGTTTTTAGTTATTCAGGTGGAACTTCGACGGGTTCAGTGAGTGGAACAACGGATGTTGGAAATGGAACTTACACGGCCACTTTTACGGGGGTCCTAGCAGGAACCGCCACGACCATAAGAGGGACTATTGGTGGTGTGAATATCACATCAGCGTTACCCAGTGTGACTGTCACTCCAGGAACTATTTCAATTGCCAATTCACTATTGAGTGTCTCATCCACTACTGTCAATTCAGGATCCAACATCACTTTGACTTTGCAGGGTCGTGATTCAAACAACAACATTCTTTCCACAGGTGGATCTGTCGTAGTCTTCTCCCACGCCGGAGGAACTTCAACTGGAAGCATTAGTGCCACCACTGATAATTCCAATGGTACTTATACAGCCACCTTCACAGGAAATATTAGTGGAACTCCAACAACGATTAGCGCCTCCATTGGTGGAGTGCCTGTTACTAGCACTCCCCCCACTGTGACTGTGAATCCTGGCTCAATTTCTGCCACCACGTCCTTGCTGACTGTTTCAAGCTCAAGCGTATCATCAGGAAATACAGTCACCCTCACTTTAACAGGTCGTGATGCCGCTGGAAATAACCTCACCACTGGCGGAGCCACTGTCGTTTTCAATCGCTCCGGTGGAACTTCCACCGGCACCATTGGGGCCACCACCAACGTAGGGAATGGCACCTACACCGCTGTCTTCACGGGTGTATTAGCTGGAACTTCGACAACTATCACAGCCACAATCAATGGCACAGCTGTCACCACCACTCTTCCCACAATTGCAGTCACTCCGGGAGTGATTGCAACCTCAACTTCATTAATCAGCATTTCAAATTCATCCGTGGCCTCGGGATCAAATATAACAATCACATTACAAGCTAAAGATTTAGCAGGGAACAATCTCACTACAGGGGGATCGACGGTTGTTTTCTCATACTCAGGTGGAACTTCGACGGGTTCAGTGAGTGGAACCACAGATGTCGGGAACGGAACCTACACTGCCACATTTACTGGAACTGTAGCAGGAACTCCTACGACTATAACGGGAACCATAGGCGGAGTGGCTATCACTTCGACTCTGCCCTCAGTCACAGTCGTAGCTGGTCCCATCAGCCTTGCACAAAGCTCAGTCTCTATATCCAATTCTGCTGTTAATTCCGGTTCAAATATCACACTCACACTGCAAGCCAAAGATGCCGTGGGAAATAATCTCACCTCTGGAGGATCCACTGTTGTATTTTCTCATACAGGAGGAACTTCCACGGGCACCATTGGTGCCACCACTGATAACTCCAATGGAACTTACACCGCCAGTTTCACAGGTGTTGTGAGTGGATCAGCTACATCTATCAATGCGACAGTAGGAGGGAGCTCCGTCACTTCATTGATGCCCACAGTCACTGTTAATCCAGGACCTATTTCTGCTACTCAAAGTTTAGTAAGTGTCTCTTCAGGTTCTGTGGTTTCAGGTTCTAATATCAATGTGACTTTAACTGCCCGCGATGCCGCTGGAAATAATCTCACCACCGGTGGATCCACAGTTTTATTTAATGCCTCGGGGGGAACTTCAACTGGAAATATAAGTGCCACAACAAATGTGGGCAATGGAACCTACACCGCTACTTTCACTGGTGTCCTTGCAGGTACCGCCACGACTATCGGTTCAACAATCGGCGGAGTTGCCGTCACCACAACTCTTCCCACTGTTATTGTAACTCCTGGTAATATATCAACCTCCACATCAGTCATTAGTTTAAGCGCAAACACTGTTCAGAGCGGCTCCTCAATTAATATCACATTGCAAGCCAAAGATGCCGCGGGAAATAATTTGACTGGAGGTGGTTCCACTGTTGTCTTTTCTCGTACAGGTGGAACCTCTACAGGTACTGTTTCAGGAACAACCGACAACCTCAATGGAACCTATTCAGCTACCTTCACAGGTATAGCCTCAGGCACAGCTACTACCATCACTGGTACAGTCGGTGGCGTCAGCATCACCTCAACTCTTCCTACCGTCACTGTAACCCCTGGAACTATTAGTTTAGCTAATTCTATAGTTTCAGTTTCAAGTGCCACCGTGGCTTCAGGTGCTGGAATTACTTTAACCTTAACAGCACGCGATGCTGCTAATAATGCCCTGACCTCAGGGGGATCAACAGTTGTTTTTAATTACTCCGGTGGAAGCTCAACAGGCACAGTGGGAGCCACCACTGATAATTCTAACGGAACATACACGACCACCTTCACAGGCCTTATCGCAGGTACGGCCACCAGCATAAACGCCACCATCGGCGGAAGTTCCGTCACCAGCACTCTACCCACTGTCACCGTGGTTCCAGGACTTATTAGCCCAGCCACTTCGTTGGTGAGTGTTTCAAATTCCAGTGTGGCTTCAGGCTCGACCATCACCCTCACATTAACAGCTCGTGATGCTGGTGGTAACACTCTTACCTCTGGTGGAAGCACAATTGTCTTCTCACAATCAGGTGGAACATCTACAGGAAATATTACGGCAACAACTGATGTCGCAAACGGAACTTACACGGCATCCTTTACGGGTGTTGTTTCAGGAACTGCGACCACAATTACCGCAACTGTCAACGGTTCACCCGTCACCACCACACTACCCACAGTGAGTGTTGTGCCTGGTGCTCTTTCGTTAGCGCAAACTCAAATTTCTATTGATGGATCTCCCACAACGGTGGGATCTGGCAGCGGCGTAACATTGAGACTGAGAGCAAGAGATTCAGCTGGAAACTTTATTTTATCAGGTGGCTCAACTGTTGTTTTCACTTATGGAGGTGGAACAAGCACGGGCACCATAGGTGGAACAAGCGATCTTGGAAATGGTCAGTATTCAGCTGATTTTACTGGAGCTGCAGCTGGTACCGCTGTTTCCATCAGCGCCACTGTGGGGGGAAGTTCAGTCACCTCAATCTCACCACAAATCCAAGTGATTCCAGGAGCTCCCAGTGTGGCCAATTCAACAATCACCGTGGCCAATGGCTCTGTACAGAGTGGACTCAACGTGGGTGTTACTCTTACCACTCGAGATGCTTTTGGAAATTTAATTACTGTTGGCGGACAAACTGTCACTTTTAATAATTCTGGTGGATCCAGTACTGGATCTTTTGGCTCTGTCACTGACAATTCCAACGGAACTTACACTGCTAACTTTACAGGAATCGTGAGTGGAACGCCTACCAATATTGGCGGCAGCATTGGTGGTGTCGCCATCACCTCAAGTCTTCCACAAATCACTGTTATCCCAGGCCCTGCCAATGTGGCCACATCACTTGTGACTGTTTCTTCAGGTTCTGTGATCTCTGGAAACAATGTCACGTTGACTCTCACCACTTATGATGCTGGCGGAAATGCGGTGACCACTGGTGGATCAACAGTTGTGTTTTCACGTAGTGGTGGAACTTCAACAGGAAATATTTCTGCCACAACAGATAATAACAATGGAACTTATTCCGCAACATTTACAGGTGTTGTGAGTGGTTCAGCTACGACCATCAGAGCCACCATTGGGGGAGCCCTCGTCAGCACAGCTAGCCCCACAATCACAGTGAACCCTGGTTCTATTTCGGCTGCCAATTCTGTGATTTCACTTTCTTCATCCAGTGTAAATTCAGGCTCCAATGTGACCCTGACTTTGACAGCTCGTGATCTCAACAATAATTTGGTTCCCACAGGTGGAGCGACTGTTGTTTTTAATCGTTCAGGTGGAACTTCAACCGGAAATATTTCAGCCACAAGTGATTCTGGAACTGGAAATTATACGGCCACTTTTACTGGCGTGGTGAGCGGAACTCCGACAACAATTGGTGGAACAATCAACGGAACTCCCGTTTCAACGACACTTCCCACTCTCACTGTAAATCCTGGTCCAATGAGTTTAGCAAATTCATTAATTTCTGTCAGTTCAGGTACAATTAATTCAGGTTCAAATAGCACTTTAACTTTGACAGGCATCGATGCAGCTGGAAATTTCTTAACTGCAGGTGGTGCCACAGTTGTCTTTAGTTATTCCGGTGGAACTTCAACCGGAACAATCGGTTCAACAACGGATAATGGCAATGGAACCTACAGTGCCAGCTTTACTGGACTTTTAAGTGGAACACCGACAACAATTGGTGCCACTGTCGGCGGCAGTGCTATAACAAGCACACTTCCTACTATTCTAGTCAATCCAGGTCCTGCAAGTCTTGCTAACTCACTATTGACTGTTTCTTCAGGAAGCCTATTATCTGGTGCCCTTAGCAATCTCACATTAACGGTTCGAGATGCCGCTGGAAACCAACAAAGTGTTGGTGGAAGAACTGTTGTCTTTTCAAATACTGGCGGATCTTCAACCGGAAATATCACCGCCACAACAGATAATAACAATGGAACCTACACCGCTACATTCACTGGAATTGTCGCAGGCACAGCCACAACTATCAGAGCCACCATTGATGGTTCGAGTGTTACAAGTGCTTTACCTACAATTACAGTTAGTCCCGGTCCTGTTTCATTAACTCAAAGTAGTGTTGCTGTTAGCGTGGGCACTGTGAATTCAGGATCCACTAGCACCCTGACTGTGACCGCTCGTGATGCTAACAATAATATTATTACAGCAGGTGGACATACGGTTACAATTTTTAGATCTGGTGGAACTTCAACCGGAACCATTGGATCAGTCACTGACAATGTCAACGGAACTTACACAGCCACTTTCACAGGACTAGTTGCTGGATCTGCCACCACGATCAATGCCACGATCAATGCCAGCGCTGTGACTTCAACACTACCTCAGATCACCGTAGTCCCTGGAGCTATATCACTCTCGCAAAGTTCAATTACTTTATCTTCAGGCACTGTAGCTTCGGGTTCAGTAATGACAGCGACTCTCACCACTCGTGATGCCAATGGAAATCAACTCACCACTGGCGGAAGCACCGTTGTCTTCTCGCACACGGGCGGAACATCAACCGGAAATTTTGCAGCCAGCACTGACAACGCCGATGGAACTTACACTTCTAATTTCACTGGAGCTCTTGCGGGAACGGCCACTTCAGTTCGAGCCACTGTGGGTGGAAGTTTAATCACATCTTCGCTGCCAACAATCACTGTCATACCGGGTGCAGTTTCTTTAGCTAACTCTTTAATTTCTGTTTCAAGTGCCACTGTTCTTTCTGGAAACACAGTTAACTTGACCCTCACAGCAAGAGACTCTGCTGGAAATCAACAAACCACAGGTGGACTTGCCGTTGTGTTTTCACGTAGCGGTGGAACTTCAACAGGAAATATCTCTGCCACAACAGACAATAATAATGGAACATATACAGCCACATTTAACGGTATCACTGCTGGATCTCCGACAAATATTAACGCCACCATTGGTGGAAGCCCTATCACTTCAGCTTCTCCTACTGTTACCGTCAGTCCTGGTGCTATTTCTCCAGCTCATTCTACCATCACAACATCAAGTGGAACCGTGGCCTCGGGCCTTGGAATAACTCTGACTTTGACTTCACGTGACGCCAACAACAACCTTATCTCTACCGGTGGAGAAACTGTTGTCTTTAACCGATCTGGTGGAACATCCACAGGAACAATCAGCGCCACTACTGATGTGGCTAATGGCACCTATACAGCCAATTTCACAGGCCTTGTTTCAGGAACGGCCACAACGATTGGTGCAACAATTGGTGGAGTCGCCGTTTCAACGACTCAGCCCACTGTGCAAGTTGTCCCGGGACCCGCAAGCCTGGCTACTACAACAGTGACTTTGTCAGCAAGTACAGTGGCCTCTGGCTCAGCTATCACTGTCACTTTGACAGCTCGAGATGCCGGAGGAAATCAACAGTCTAGCGGCGGATTATCAGTGGTGTTTAATACAAATGCAGGCTCAAGCACGGCCACTTTTTCTGCTGTCACAGATAATGCTAATGGCACTTATACCGCCACGGCCACTGGACTTGTTGCAGGTACACCGACATTTATTCAGGCCTCCATTGGTGGAAATCAACTGACAAGTTCATTCCCCACATTGCAGGTTCTGGTGGGACCCTTTTCAGCCACCACCTCGTCAATTGCACTCGGCTCTGCCACTGTGGGAGCTGGGGCTACAACAACGGCCACCTTGACTGCAAGAGATGCCAACAATAATCAGTTTACTTCTGGTGGAGCCAGTGTGGTGTTTAATTTATCAGGCGGCACAAGTAACGCTTCTATTTCAGCAGTAACAGATAACAATAATGGAACTTATTCCGTGACTCTAACTGGAACTACAGTTGGAACCGCTGTTAACGTTGGGGCCACTTACAATGCTGTGGCGATCAGTTCTGTGTTACCTACATTAACTGTGATTCCGGGAGCGATTTCACCTGTGCAGTCACTTGTCACTGTGGGATCAAGCTCTATTGTATCCGGAAACGGAACCCAATTAACTCTGACAGCCAGAGACGCCTATGGAAATAATATCCCGACAGGTGGCGCCACCGTGGCCTTCTCTTATAGTGGTGGATCTTCAACCGGAACCATAGGAGCCGTCACTGACAACTCCAACGGTACTTATACAGCCACTTTCACGGGCGTCATCTCTGGAAGTGCCACAACAATTAATGCCACCATTGGTGGAACACCTGTTTCAAGCGTTCTCCCCACTATTCAAGTCAATCCAGGTTCTTTGTCTTTGGCCACATCCCTGATTTCAGTTTCAAGCGGAACAGTGGTCGCTGGGAACTCTGTCAACCTCACTTTACAAGCTAAAGATGCCGCTGGAAATAACATCACTTCAAGTCAAGGGGTGGTGGTTTTCTCTAGGTCAGGTGGTACATCAAGTGGAACCTTTGGATCTGTGACAGATAATGGAAATGGAACTTACTCAGGTGTTTTCTCAGGCACAACATCTGGAACAGCAACAACGATCAATGCCACAATTGCAGGAAATTCAGTTACATCAGTTTTACCGACAGTCACGGTGACTCCAGGAGCCTACTCTCTTGCTCAAAGCACCATTCAAGTATCATCTCCCACAGTCAATTCAGGTGCAAATGTCACTCTCACTCTCACCGCTCGAGATGCATTCAGCAATGCGATCACTTCTGGTGGATTAACAGTGGCATTTTCTCGCAGTGGTGGCACTTCCACTGGAAGCATAGGAAGTGTCACTGATAATGCGAATGGCACTTACACAGCTACATTCACAGGGATAGTTTCAGGAACCGCCACAACCATCAATGCCACAATGAACGGAGCTGCTGTCACAAGCTCACTTCCCACAATCGCGGTTTTACCTGGGGCTTTAAATCTGGCTCAAAGCACAGTGGCTGTATCTTCAGCAACTGTGGCTTCAGGTTCCACAGTGACTCTGACTTTGACCGCTCGAGATGCCAATAACAATGCTCTTTCAGCTGGTGGATCAACAGTTGTCTTCACTCGTTCTGGCGGCGTCTCCAACGGTACAATTGGTTCCACAACTGATAATGGTGATGGCACTTATACAGCCTTATTTACTGCAACAACATCAGGATCTGCGACAACTCTTGGTGCTACCGTTGGCGGAAGCCCTGTTACAAGCACTTTACCGACTATCACTGTCAATCCAGGTCCTGTTTCTCTAGCGCAAAGTTTTGTTTCTGTTTCAAGCGGAACAGTGGCCTCAGGCTCTAATATCACAGTCACTTTGCAAGCTCGAGATGCCGCAGGAAATAATTTAAACACCGGTGGTCTCACAGTTCTTTTCTCACGATCTGGAGGAGTTTCGAACGGTAATTTTAGTGCTGTTTCTGATAACTCCAACGGAACATATACTGCCACTTTCACTGGAACCACAGCAGGATCGGCGACCACTTTGACAGCTACGATTAACGCGTCTTCGGTGACGAACACAATGCCAACTGTCACAGTTACTCCGGGCGCTGTTTCTTTAGCTCAAAGTGAAGTGAGTGTTTCAAACTCAACTCTCCTTTCCGGGGCTAACATCACAGTCACATTAACGGCCCGAGATGCCAATGGAAATAATCTCACCTCCGGCGGATTGACCGTTGCATTTAATAGAAGCGGCGGGACTTCAAACGGAACATTTAGTTCAGTCACTGATAATTCCAATGGATCCTACACCGCCACTTTTACTGGCTCCACTTCTGGAACGGCGACGACCCTGGGAGCCACCATCGGCGGCAGTGCTGTTACAAGCACTCTTCCCACTGTCACAGTAAATCCTGGTGCCTTTAATTTAGCTAATTCGATTGTGACCGTGGGATCTGGAACTGTGGTCTCAGGAAATAGCACCACACTTACATTAACTGTGCGTGATGCCGCTAACAACGCACTCACGACTGGTGGCTTGACTATTGCTTTCAACCGTTCGGGTGGAACTTCCACAGGAAGCATTGGCGCTGTCACTGACAATGGCAATGGAACTTATTCAGCCAGTTTCACGGGTGTGGTGGCCGGTACTGCTACCAACATTGGAGCCACCATCGGCGGTGCTGCCGTGATATCCACTTCTCCCACGATTACGGTTATCCCTGGCGCTGTTTCTCTTGCCAATTCCTCAGTGACTCTGTCGAACTCGACTGTGGCTTCAGGCTCCACTGTCACGGCCACTCTGCAAGCTCGAGACTCTAATAACAACAATTTAACAGCAGGTGGATTAACCGTCGTCTTCGGTCGATCTGGTGGCACTTCAACTGGATCTTTTGCTCCAACAAGTGACAATTTAGATGGAACTTATTCAGGAGTCTTCACTGGGGCTCTGTCGGGTACAGCCACAGATATTACAGCCACTATCGGTGGGGCCGCCATCACATCACTTCCTCCCCAATTAACCGTAACCCCCGGACCTGCCAACTTGAGTCAATCATTGATTACGGTTTCCAGTGCCACCATCACTTCAGGTGCTTCAACTTTGGTGACTCTCACTGCACGGGATGCCAATGGAAATAATCTTACGTCTGGAGGTCTCGCCGTTGTTTTTGCAAGAACGGGTGGAACAAGTACAGGAACCTTCAGTGCTGTTTCTGATAATTCAAATGGGACTTACACTGCGAATTTCACTGGTGTGGTGGCCGGTACTGCAACGACCATCACGGGAACCATTGGCGGAAGTGCTGTCACAAGCACTCTCCCCACCGTTACAGTTAACGCAGGTGCCTCAACAGCCGCCAACTCGCTTGTCACTGTGAACGCTTCAAGCGTCAGCGCAGGCAACACAGTCACCTTAACACTAACAGCTCGAGATGCAGCCAATAATCCCATCACCACCGGTGGCTCAACAGTGACTTTTTCTTTCAGTGGGGGAACATCCACTGGCACCATCGGAACTGTGACAGACAATACCAATGGAACATATACAGCTGTTCTCACTGGAAACATCTCGGGAACACCATCTACCGTTTCCGCCACCATAGATGCAGCCTCTGTCACTAGCAGTCTTCCCACAGTGCAAGTGAATCCCGGCACCGTTTCAGTTACACAAAGTCTTGTCAGCGTCTCATCATCAACAGTTAACTCAGGCTCAAGTATTTCTCTTACTCTGCAAGCCAAAGACGCTTTCGGAAACAATCTGACTTCGGGCGGACTCACTGTTTTATTTGCCAGATCGGGTGGAGTCTCCAGCGGAACTTTTGGAACTGTCACAGACAATTCAAATGGAACTTATTCAGGTACTTTCACAGGCACAACGGCAGGATCTGCCACGACAATAACGGCAACCATCAATGGGTCTCCAGTCACCAGCGTATTACCTACGGTGACAGTCAATCCAGGACCTTTCAACTTAGCTCAAAGCTCTGTGTCTTTATCAAGCG
This sequence comes from Bdellovibrionales bacterium, assembly GCA_046336825.1. Lineage (GTDB taxonomy): Bacteria > Bdellovibrionota > Bdellovibrionia > Bdellovibrionales > Bdellovibrionaceae. The sequence goes on from JBKDFX010000145.1 coordinate 31,772, forward strand.
GGTCTGTGATTTCAGGAAGTACAGTGACGGGAACACTCACCGTTCGTGATGCCAATAATAATCAACTCACTTCAGGCGGACTCACAGTCAACTTCCTGCGATCTGGTGGAGTTTCAAATGTCAGTTTTGGATCTGTTACTGATAATGCTAATGGCACTTATACAGTCACGATCACAGGCACAACTGCTGGATCGGCCACAAGTATTGGTGCTAATATCAATGGATCTTCAATTACCAGTTCATTTGCTTCCTTGACAGTGAATCCTGGTGCCATTTCTGTTTCGCAATCTTTTATCACTGTGTCCCAGAGCACTTTAGCTTCAGCTGATATTTCACTTCTGACATTGAATGCTCGAGATGCCAATGGAAATACAATTACAACTGGCTGTCAAACTGTCGTTTTTTCAAGAAGTGGCGGAACGAGTAATGGTAATATTTCTGAGACAACAGACAATGGCACTGGCACCTATGCTGCCAATTTTGTCGGAACTACAGCTGGATCAGCCACAACAATTAATGCATCTATCGGCGGGACTCCCGTTTCAAGTACTCTACCCACCATCACCGTCATACCGGGTCTTGTTTCTCTAGCTCAAAGCACAGTTGATGTCATTGGATCTCCCACAACTGTGGCCTCTGGATCCGTGGTCACCGTCAGAATGACAGCTCGTGATGCTTCAGGAAATCAGCAAACCTCAGGTGGTTTAGTTGTCGTGTTCAGTCATGTCACAGGATCTAGCACTGGAAATTTCAGTGGAGTCACTGACAACAATGATGGCACCTACACGGCCACATTCACGGGAGCCACAGCAGGAACTGCCACCAGCTTAAGAGCGACCATTGGAGGCTCAGCCCTCACTTCAGTTTTCCCCACGATTTCTGTAATACCTGGAACTTTAAGTTTAGCTCAAAGCACAGCGACAGTGGGAAGTCCAGTGATCATTTCTGGAAACTCAACTTCATTAACGGTGACGGCTCGAGACACCAATGGAAATCAATTCACCACAGGTGGATTGACGATTTCCTTCAATGCATCAGGAGGAACTTCAACAGGAACTATGGGTTCTGTAACTGATAATGCCAACGGCACTTACACGGCCACATTTACAGGAGTACTTTCAGGAACAGCCACGACCATCACGGGAAGAATCGGTGGCTTAGATATCACATCTTCAGCTCCCACGATCCAAGTCACTCCTGGAGCCATCAGCACGGCCACTTCTTTCATAAGTTTAACAGCCTCATCGGTTCTTTCAGGAGCCACTGTGACCGCCACGCTCAACGGTCGAGATGCGGCTGGAAATGATGTCACCACCGGTGGCGGTGCCATTGTGGCTTTCAATCGAAGCGGCGGAACATCCACCGGATCTTTTAGCGCTGTAACCGACTTTGGTGATGGAGATTTTGCAGCCAACTTTTTAGGAATTGTTTCAGGAACTCCGACGACCATAGGGGCCACTATCAATGGCGTAGCTGTTACGACAGCTTTACCCACAGTCACTGTCAATCCTGGCGCTGTTTCTCTCGCACAGAGCACAGTGGCAGTTTCTAGCGCAACTGTGGCTTCAGGGTCCGATGTGACCGTGACTGTGACAACTCGAGACGCTAATAATAATATCGTCACAGCTCCGCAAGTCGTTCTTGTGAACCAATCAGGAGGAACTTCCACAGGAACTCTCAGCGGTGTGACAGATAATACCAATGGCACCTACACCGCTACCTTCACAGGAGTGATTGCGGGCACGGCTCGCACCATCGGTGCTACAATTGGTGGTTTAAGTATTTCAAGTACACTTCCCACAGTCACGGTCATTCCTGGTGCAGCTAACCTGGCTCAAAGTTCTGTGAGCATTATTGGTGCCTTAAGCAATACGGGCGATGCTTACAAAATGGCGCAAGGGGGAAATGTGACCCTTCGTTTAACCGTGCGCGATGCCGCAGGAAACCAGTTGAGCAGTGGAGGCCTGACTGTGGCCTTCTCATTAACAGGTGGGGTCTCCAGCGGTACCATTGGCGCAGTCACCGATGGCGCCAATGGCACCTACTCAGCCAATTTGAATGGAACAGCCTATGGGACACCCTCTTTCGTTGGAGCGACAATTGGTGGAGCGAGTATCACGAGCACTCTCCCCACCATTCAAGTAATTCCACTTCCTGCGCTGATGGGTTTTTCTGATCGCATCTTCAGCAGCTCAAGCCCCAACCCCCTTGTTGTGGGAAGCACTCTCAATGTTAACTTGTATGACAATATTGCTTTGGGAGCGACAGGTAATGGCGATGCGGACATGACTTACGCCTGCGTATTTGATCGCACGTTAGATTCAAATATTTCTCCCAGCACTAATTGTTCTTCTCTTCCAGGAACTGTCTCCTTTGATACTGCCTCAGGAGTATTAGAATGGACGCCTGATGATACGGCTTGGGGGGTTTATGAGATTCGCTACACAGGGACCAACCTCGCTGGTTCGGTCAACGCCTTTTCACGATTTACCATCAGGCAAAGCTACCCCTTATCCAACTTAATTATTGATATCCAAGGGGATTACTATCGAAACTATATCAACGCGGCCACAAATGTGAATGTGAATACGACGCCAATTACGAATTTGGTTATCACAGCTCCATTAACCAATGCCACTTTAACAAATTTTGGAAGTGTGGCCACTTCGGGCTATTCTGGCACAGGAGCTAACACCAGTCCTTACATTGTCACTCTCGATGGCGCCAACGATGAAATTTCATTTGGCACTGGATTTACCATGACTGATATTTTGGTCTCAGGTTGGTTTAGACCACTCAATGCAACTCGAACTCGTAACAATATTAACGTGTCAATTTCCACAAGCAATATGTCCGATGTCTTGTTTGACTCCGGCGGCATGACAGGAAATGGTTTGACCATTTTACAATCACCCTCTGAAGCTCAAAGTAGTGGTTCAAATGGCTCAGGAACTGTTGAGCTTGCCGTTGGTGGTTACGGAAACTATTTTCACTCAGTTAATCGAACACCCTTTATTCATTATCGATTTGATGTGGATCCCACTGATGGGACAATGTTGGATGTGAGCACTGGGGCTCGACATGGAGATGCCACGGGAATCACAGGTGGAACTCGTGTACGCGGCGCTTTTGACACAACTGCCAATGGCGGACTCAATCGTGGCGACAGTGATGATGCTTTCAATTTCAATGGCACTGGCCCAAGTACCACTCAAACATGGTTTCAGTTCAACAACCGAGTTGATCAGGGCACTGCTAACCAAGTCTTTGCTTACGAAGTTTGGTTTAAGACCAACGATGCCTCTCCTAATTTTGGAACAATTTTTGCCACACAGGAGGCAGTCAATAAGCCTGCCAATTGTAATGCCAATTTAGATCGAGTGCTCTACATGGGAACAGACGGTCGACTGCATTTCAAATTCCGTCCAGACAAAGGAAGTGGTCAAGTCAATACAACCATTTCGACTGCCACTGGTTATGCTGATGCCCAATGGCACCATGTTCTTGTGTCTGTGGACCGTGATTTGGATGGAGCAAAAATATACGTGGATGGAAGTCTTGTGGCCTCTGACACCACAGGATTGCCTTGGTTGAGCTTAAGCAATATAAATGGTCGTCTTCGAATCGGGGGATCAAGTTGGGTCAACTCTGGCAATACGGTATGTAATGCAGCCCAAGGCTTCACCGGAGTTCCTGCAGGATTTAACGGCGCAACAAATATTAATTATGCCACCTTCGATGGGGCTCTGGATGAGTTCCGTTATCATCGTGATTTAGCGGCGGCCCTCACCACCACTGATGTGAACAGAAGATTCAATGCTCGAAGATGCCGATCGACCACAACTTTAACCAATGGTGTTTTCTATAACATAGCTGCCAGTTACAACTCGACCACACGAACAGCTAAACTTTTCGTAAACGGCACAAAGCAATGCGAAATGACTTATCCTGTTGGAACTTCCATTGTGCCCTCCCAAGCTATGTCTGTGGGGTCTGGCATTCGAAATGGTGTGAGAAACTTCTGGTGGAACGGAGCTATGTCTGATTTCAAAGTTTACAATGATTCCAAATCCGAAAGTGATGTCTCAGACATTTATTTAGGCACCGCTCCCCGTCACCCCTCATGT
>JBKDFX010000146.1:0-10597 GCA_046336825.1 Bdellovibrionales bacterium
AATGGCCAATGATTTTTCGACAACAAAACCTGTTAAAAACTCTAGCGCTGACTGCTTGGCGGCTTCTTCTGGTACAAATCCAGGAAGTGACAACAGGCGTGGGTCAGATTCAAACTTCCATAGGGCATATTTGTAAAAGAAAAGATTAAATAGAAGGGCCAAGCTTATCCAGATGGTGGTCCATATTGTCGACTCTTTTATGGAAACTTCGTGGGCATTTTTGTGGAATACTCCCAAATCCAAGGCCAGCACTATAAGAACAAAAACAGTAAAACCGAGGTAGAAGGTCCAATAGTCAGCAAAGGGGAAAAATATCATGTTTAACTCCATAGCCATTTTTATAGAAAGAATTTGAAACTGTGTAATGGATTTAAAGACTTAGATCAATCGTTTTAACAAATAACAAAATTCAGGCATCCCTACGCGCAATTTAAATGAAATACTTTTCAATCCAGAGCTTGAAGTGTCTAATCAGAAGCATCGGAGAATATTAAATGAAGCTATTGGTTGCTTTTTTCATGTTTATATCTGTTTCACAGGCCAGTTTGAAATCCCTTAACTCAGAAAAATTTCCACTCAAATTACCTGATCTTTTATACCCATCCGACAGTCTAATTGAAGCTGTGGACAAAGATACCATGGAAATTCACCACGGACGTCATCATAAGGCCTATGTGGATAATGCCAATAAAGCCTTACCTGATGAAAAAAGATCGATTCTTGAAGTGATCAAAACCATTTCTCAATCGCCAGAGGTTGTTCGAAATAATGTTGGTGGCCATTGGAACCATGCCTTCTTCTGGCAAGTGCTCACCCCGAATAAAAAGCATAATGAAATGCCTTCTCGACTTAAAAAGGAAATTGAAAAAGCCTTTGGTTCCGTTGAGCAATTTAAGCAGGAAGTTGAAAAAGCCGGATTAGGAAGATTTGGATCAGGTTGGGTTTGGTTGATTCGCAACCAAGAAGGTAAGCTTCAAATATCCTCCACTCCCAATCAAGACAATCCCCTTATGGATATTGTAAACCCTCGGGGAGTTCCCGTTTTTGGTTTGGACGTTTGGGAACACGCTTATTATCTAAAATATCAAAATAAGCGTGCCGATTATCTCAAAAACATGTGGGGAATTATCAACTGGAAGCAAGTCGATGAGTTCGACCGCGAAGCTTCAAAATTGAAGTTATAAAGTCCTACATTTTCAAACAGCCCATCTTATAGTTTTTCTGACTTGAGGGCTTTCCTGTAAAGGTATTACCACTTTGAAAGTAAGTGAAATCACCAGTCCATTGGTTTCCTTGTTTAAATTTAAGATCATAATGAAGGCTGTTTCCAGGAATAGATGGCAATGGAATAAACATGTCATCATCGGTTGAGGGTCCAACGGAAGCCTTAGCTTCGCCATAGTACTTGATCTCGTTTTTTGTCCGAGTTTTAGGCTTTGAAGTTTCGCTGACAATCAGTTCATCTCTGAATGTACTTGAATGGAATAAATCGACCCGGACATCTCCTGAGTAATAAAACGTGTAGACCAGGGCCTTGATCTTCATACCAGCCGCATTTGGATTAGTCTGACAGACGAAGTTGGGTCGACCTGGGTTTGCATAACTAAATGCTGAAATTAATAAAATAGCTAAAATTGTTTTCATTTGTTCTCCGAAGGTTAATTGCGGATTGTTTTTAACACTTTTTATATCAACTTAAAGGCCCCATGAAAAAATGAAATGATTGAACAAAGTTCAACCAGCCATGTTAGCAAAAATTGGCCGGTCCCGAAATGAGTCTTTTATGGCTCATCTATTAGCATTTGAATTGGCAAATTAATTGTAAAGTCTTCCATCAACGGAGGAAACATGATCAAAACATTTTTAATTACATCACTAGCATTAATATCAACTGCGAGTGCAAATCTCAGTATAGAACAAAAACCAGAAGTTTCTAAAAGAGATGTAATCATGTCATTAATTGGGCCAACTGCTTATATTTTTGCTGAGCATAGTGCCAAAAATTATATAAAAAATAGAAGAGAATTTTTTGAATTACATATTCAAGTTTTAGAGTACAAAAAAAGTATACAAGCTAAAAAAGAAAGAGAAAGACTCATTAATGAAAAGAGTCGCTTTATTGCTTACACCAGAGCCTTAGAAACATGCCTGGTCACCAACCCTGTGGCCAATGAAACAACTCAAACCAGCTCCGCGGGGATTCAATCCGATTGGTGTTTAAAAATGAGAAAAAGTTTTGCAGCCGATATGGTGATTGATCTTGCCCGTTCGAAAGGAATCAGCAGGTCTCAATTAGAATCAGATCAGGAATTGGTAGGTGAACTTATTCAAGAGCTTCGTGACAGCGGAAAGTTAACATCAGTTGAAGTGGGAAATTCTATTTCTTTGCGGGAAATTTCAAAATCTAGCGGTAACCTTGATGGGATTCTTTCTCAGCCTGAGGCAAATCGATAAATACATGCGACTTGGAATCTGGATAGTTAATTAACTATCCAGATTAATTAATTTCATCATTCACTTATGGAATTTTTTCCGGATGTGCCCAAAAGCTACAATTACCAGTTTCTTTACAAATATACCCTCCATTGCGACATTCAAATTCAACTTCATTTTCTTCAATTGGTTCTGAAAAGTGATTGGACAAGTTTATAGTAAATTTCCTGCGCTGATTAGGTTTATAGTTGACTCCAATTTCAAAAACTTCAATTGCACCATTTAAGCTTTCAGTTAAATTGTCTGCCAAATAGTCATTCACTTCTGTTTCAATTTGAGAAGGAATTTCTGAAAGTGGTGTGTATTCAACGGGAAAAACAGCTTGTGTCAAAGTAACAGGAATTAATCCGTCAATCATAAGAAATTGGGCTTGTACCAAATTATTTAATTTTTTTGTTAGAACAAAGCGATGCTTTAATTCTGAATCCAAAGAATTACACAAAATCATATTCTCTGTGTTAACACCTTCGAATAATGATTTAAAATTTTGCCCTGCAAATGTTTTTGCAACAATAAGCCGGGTTCTATTTGAATTTTGCTCTTTTGGGCTGCGTAAAATTTTGTAAACAGCTTCATGAGTGATCAGTGCTGCCCTATTTATTAGGTCAAAGGCTTCCCAAATATCTTTTACAATAAAAAGCTTTTCTAGATCATCACGGTAAACAGCAACTTGTTCTACTTTACAGTTCCTTGGTAAAATAAAATGACCAGAATCTGGAATTGGAGCTAAATCAACACTTGCTGGTAAAATTCTAAATATCTCCAGGGTGCGTTCAATACTTTCTTTTACAAGATCATAGTGATGATTTTCTGCGACTCCAAAGTAAAGACTAGATACATTGCCTGAGCCATCTGAATGAGAGCTTATTGCCATGGTTAGATTTTGACCAAGCGAACTCATTCTCATTCTGCTGGCGACTTGAAATGCAATTTCTTTATAATCTAATTTGGAATCAAACTGAGTAGGCTTAAGATCCCAGATTGCAATTCCCTCGTAAAGGTCTAGCAATTGAGCAGAATCAATTAATCCATCTCTATTTCTACAAACTACTGCGTTGCCTCCCCCGCCATCCATTCCACCGCGCCGAAGTGAGATGGCTTCGGCGTTATCAACCATTGTCACGCTGGCGACTAGGAATGAGACAAGGATTACTAATGTTTTATTTATGGAATTTTTCACAGAAGAGATTCCTTTGTTTAGGTTTGTATAATCTTAAAGTTGAGCATTTTGTAATTTCATATTAACGCCATGTTTAAAAAATCGCATTTACTTATTAATTAATTTGATAAGTATAAATTATCAAATATGATAATTTAAGAGCTAAGGCTCTGAAAAGATTAAATATGTCGTCCCTCCCTTTCGACGAAAAAGACTACCGATCTGTCATCCGTAAATGGGTGTCAGATCGGCCCAACCGGGGTCGTGGTGAACTTAAAATCATGGCCGAGAAAATCGGGGTGCCAAGCCCCGTATTTTCTCAAATTCTTTCTGGCACACGCGAGCTGTCAGAAGATCATGCTTACATTTTGTCTGACCATATGGAGTTTTCAGAACTTCAGCGCGACTACTTCCTTTGTCTGGTCCAGATCGAAAGAGCGTCTCATTTTGAATACAAAAATCATCTCAAAAGAAAACTCGAACAAATTCAAAACCGATCGAAAAATTTAGTCACACGGCTTGAGTACGAAGGTGTCCTTACTGAAAAAGATCAATCTGAATTTTATTCCTCATGGCTTTATTCAGCTGTGCGATTATTTTGTGATATTAGAAAGGGCGCCAGCTTTGACGAGATTTGTAGTGAATTTCGCCTTCATCGAGATCGAGGCATACGAATTGTTCAATTTTTAGTTCGAGTGGGCCTCATAGAAATTCGAAACAACGTTTATCATCTAGGACCCTCGCGCACCCATGTGGGTAAAGATTCACCCTATGTTATTAAACACCATTCAAATTGGCGAATCCGAGCCATGGAAAGATCGCAAAATCTTAAAGATGAAGAGCTCATGTTTACGGGTCCGATGACAATTAGCCAAAAGGACTTTAGCCAATTGCGGGAAAAAATGGTAAAGCTGGTTGAAGAAGTATCTTCAACAGTTAAAGATTCAGCTTCAGAAAAGCTTGTTTGCTTCAACTTGGATTTTTTTGAGGTGAAATCTTGATTCTTTCATTATTTTTGGCTCTTGGTGCCAATTTAGCCTTTTCAACAGCCTCCCTTTTTTACGCCACTTATTCAGAAAAGTTTTCAGCTGAGTGGGTGAATTATTTTAAAGCCATCATTGCCACATTGGGTTTTGCCATCATGGTTTTTATTTTTGGATTTCACGGTGATGCCAAAACTCAGTCTTACATTTTGCTGACCATCAGCGGAACATGTGGCCTTTTTATAGGCGATATTTTTCTTTTAAAAGCGATGGCCAGTATTGGGGCTGGACGAACACTGATGCTATTTGGTTTTTCGCCACTCATACTTGGTGTATCTGCCTATTATCTTTTTGATCAAAGTTTTGATCCACAAAAACTCATAGCTATTTTGTGTTTGGTGGGATGTCTTTGGTCATTTGCTGTTGAAGGTTTAAAAACAAAAGGTCACTGGGAAATTCAAGGTCTCAGCTATGCGATGATCGGTGTGCTGCTGGACAATGCGGGAGTCCTCATGACCCGACAGAGTTTTGAAATATCTCCGGACATGTCCGCTTTTCAGGCTAATCTTGTCAGAGCTTTTGCCACAGTTATCGGTTTTTCGATCATGGCCCTTGTTCCACTTTTTAAATTTAAACCTCAACATTTTTGGTCAAAGATGAATCGCAAAGAAACAATTGTACTCACCATTATTAGTTTTCTTGGAACCTGCATATCATTAGGTTTTTATTTAACAGCTATCAAAATTGGACACTTGGCTACTGTTTCAGCAGTGGCAGTCACATCCCCTTTGTTTGCCACCTTGCTTGAGATTTTAACAGGCAAGAAAAAAGCGAATCGTTACCTTGTAGCGGGACTGTTCTTTTTCATTGTTGGTTTTTTAATTTTAGTTTTTATGTGATTTATAATTTCTAAAATCTTGTAAATGCGTCAAACAATAGCGTGCAAAAAAAGATGAAGTGATAACAGGCGCAATGATGTTGATAATGGGAATGTAGTAAAGCGGAGCTGTCATAAGGCCGAGTGTAAACAATTTTTTTGAATCGTAATTGATGAATTCATTTATCTCATCTTTTGATGCCACTTCGGTGAGAACTTCCCATGCCAAAAGCCGTGAATTGAACCAAGCTATTAATAAAAAAGGGACAATGATCGCTCCGCCTGGAATAAGCCAAAAGGGGAGTGATCCCACCCAGGAAGCAAAATATTTGACTGAATAGGCCAATGAAACACTTGTACCAGTATAGATTGAGGTGGATTTTTTAACGAGAGTGGGGAAGTCTTTTTTTCTTAACTCAGAAACTAAGGCAGGGACTAAAACAACTGATGTTATAAAGAGCGCTGTGATCAGAGCAGCTGGAAAAATAATAAAGACAATAAAAACTGTGACGACAACGGCAATCAATGGATTTTCTGTGAACTGGACGAGTGGAGATAAAACCTCCACAAGTTTCTGCATCCAAACCAAATTGTACATAGCCAAACCAAGGTTTGTTATCCAATCCCAGAGTAGAAAAGTAATGAGTCCCCAAACGGCAAAAGATCCAAAAAATGGAACAAATAACAAAGTTAAAATTCGAGGTTTAAGAATATCTAAAATACTTAGCCAAAAAATTGTGGGAAGCTTCTTCATATATTCTCTTTATGCATGATAAATTGATTTATATTCATTTCACAGCAATTGCTTAACATTCTATATCCCCTCACGAACTTACACAAATTAACAAATGAATATGTATTTAAAAATTAAAAATGCATGTTCTATCGAAGGAGAATATATGAAAGCAATCGTATTAATGACAGTTCTTGCCTCTGCCCTTTCTGCTCAAGCTGATGGTTTCAAGTGTGAAACTCAATCTGGACTTAAAGTTCAAGCCTATAACCACACCAGTCCCGAAATGGGCACACGCACGGGATCCACAATGATTATTTCCGACTCTAAAATCCAGTATGGAAATAAAACTATCGCCAAATTCACAGCACAAAAGGGAACTTTGACATCCAGCAACCTTCGCTACACAGCTAAAGTGGATTTACGAGTTTCTGAAAGCAACCGAAAAGGCGAATTAATGGCTGGAACTAAGCTTGGTTATGTTAGCCAAATTATTTTAGATGTTGCCTTTTCCTACGCAAATCCCACTCGTGATGGCGCACTTCTTCCTGCCTCATTGACAGTTTTAAAGCGTGATGGAACATGGCTTCGTGAAGCGGCCGTATGTGCTCGATACCTCAAGAACTAGTCGTATTTAGTTAACAAAACTTGATCTTGCATCGGGGATCGCCTACAACGATCCCCGATGTCTATAGAAAGCCTTCTCTTAATACCTGATTCCCAGCGTGACCATGATTGGGAAAATCGTTTTTTCGACGAATTTCTGAAAGTTAAAATCTCTTTGATTGATGAAGGGCCTCAAGTAGGTCCTGATAATTGGCCCTACCTTCTGGTTGAAACAGGAGAAAAAGCGGATGAACCCGTTATAAATGTGATTCGTTGGTTACATGATAAGGGCATTGGACTTGTTGTTAATCCCAGAAAAGAATACCCCGATTATGTTTTTCCATGGGGAATGATTTGGAATTTAAAAGAAACGGGACTTTTTCGGTTCAACCATCCGCCCGTCATTCAAGGTGCAATTGAATTAAAAAAAGATGGAAAGTTCATTACGGGACCACCAAACCCACAATTCTTACCTGACTACGTAAGAAAAATTCTGAAGCAATTTTTTCTAGATCAGGGACTTCTTCAAGTTAAAATTTTAGTCATTAGCCAGGATCAAAAACATTATGATTTGGCATTTTCACTGGAAAGCTTAGGAAATCCACCTGAAAAAGAACGAGCAGGTATCGCAGAAGCGATCTCATGGTTTTTGCCAATCCATTATTCAGTGCTTTTGGTCAGCGAAAAGGGTCTTCCTCAGTTTGTTGATCTTTGAACCCTTTGCATAAGTTCTTGAAGAATACTTTCAGCTTCCTCAGATTTTAAATATTTAATCTCATTGATGGCTTCAACAACTGATTTTGGAGTGGCAATCATAGGTATCCATTCTTGCCCGTCGACTATTTTTGACTGCACGCCTGGGATCTTTGAAAAACCAAGTCGTCGATACATGCGAACACCATCAGGAGTGTTGTAGGTGGCCAGAAGCTGACCATTCATTTGAAAATCAGGTGTCAGCTCAGATGAAAACAGCAATTGAAGCATTTTTGTTAGGACTTCAACATTTGAAATTCCTAAGTCATTTAGATTTTTAGCTACTCCAAACTTAACGGGCTCGATAACTCGGCCAGTAAAAAAGTAAACTGGCTTTGTAAAGTCAGGAGCAAATCCTTTTTTCTCAAGATAAAAGTCACTCTCGAGTCTGATGGCCAATTCATTTTGAGATATATCCACAGGTCCTTCCCAAACAGCAGGGCGTGGTATTTGAAATCCTTCAGTTTCAACGGGTAACAATTCAACAGGGTGATGCCAAAGACCTTGAAAGGGAATTTCAGAGGGCTGCCTAAGGTCCCCGTATTTCTCCAATAAAAAAGAAGAGCCATGGGGACCCATAACCTCAACATACTGCGCTTTTACTTTGTCAAAGAAGCGAATCTTTCCATAATTTACAGTTGTTAACCCAAGAACAGCAGCAATTTTATCATTATCTCCCCGGATGATTATATACTTCGTGCTGTTCATAGTTTTGTAAGCATTGGCAGCAAAATCCTTAATTTTTTCTAAACTCCAGCCTCTTCGCTCAACATAAAGTGGAATTATGAAATCAAGAATTTCTTTTATATATCCGGATTGAATTTTTCGACCTTCTCGAAAAAGCTGCTCTTGTATTTGTTTTAGATTTTCTCGGCTGATGCCAACGATATGTAGGAAGCGATCAAAAACTTTATCAATGGCTCGGACTTTGTAGCCATTGAGTCTTTTCATAATTTGACGAAGTTCTTCTTGTAAAAATTCAGGCACTTTTCGGGCTAATCTTGAAGTTAGACCTGGCAAAAGCGGGCCCAGCTCATTCGTAGAAAAAACATCGGCATTGACCAAATCTATGGTTTCACCTTTTAGCTCTTTTGATTTAAATTTTTGAATTCTGAGCGTTTGGTTTGGTTTATTTGGATTGGTTGAATAAAGAAAAACTTCAGAAATATTGGTGCGAAATTGATGGGTGCTGATTTCTCCAAAGACTGTAACCTCGGGGTATCCCAAATACTGCAAACTATTTGGTGTAAAATCATCCCTTGATTTGGTTCGAGACAAATCTTCAAACTGTTTCATGGATTCATTATCAATCAGATTGGGTTCAATTAATTTATGAAATCCATTTTTAAATCTGACATCCACACCATAAAAGGGATTTTCTTCAGGTTTCATTGGATTTAAAGCGGGGCGAATATTTGCGTGATAAATGACGGGTCTCCTGACGATTTTGCCAGTTTGGTGATCAATCATTTCGTATGAGGTATGGGAAGTCTGGAAATAAGTCTCTGATAAGTATTGAGTCTTTTGACCCATCGAAACTGGGACGGGTAGACTGAGATGAATAAGTTCTTTTTGTTGGCCAGTCCAAAAATCATAATCCATAACTCGGTCTTCATAAACAGCTGGATTTTGATTATCAGGAAGCCATTCGACGAGCTTATATTTTAAATGCCCCACTTGGTAAGTTCCAGATACAGAGAAGCGACATTGTGGAGTAATAGCGGCAAAGGATGTTGAGGAGAGTGTCAACGCAGTGGATAAAAGAAACAAAAGTCGTCGCTGCGTAGAATCGTAATTCGCTATAATAGAAAAGAAATAAATCCAATTCATCAGACTGATAACTAGCAATATTTATGCTATTAAGTTTAATTAAAATCAGCAGACCTAGCGATTAAAAAAAACTTACAGTTCATACTCAATTATATCTTATCTTCCCAAAAAAATATGGCTGTACGTAAACTTTATTCATCGTGGTTAAGATAGGAGACATAACAAACCAAATTATTCAATTTTTGAATACAAAGAAATAGCAGCTTGCAACTGATCTAAACCCAACTCAATCATTATATCCTGGGCCAATTGTTGAAAGTCTGCTTGATCCCATTTGAGCGCCTCTTCGGTTGCAAATTTAAGACGTTCCGAGTAACTCAAGTTTTCGTTTTTGTCGTTAGTTTTCAAATTCTGCCAGAATTTTTTCAAAATTTGATTACGAATTTCAGATTTCAAGACACTTAAAGCCCCTGGATGAGTTGTTTCTTTTGTTGTTATCAATCCAGTAAAGGCATCAAAACTAACTTCCACGGCCACACTAGGAAGAGCTTTTTGCACCTTTAGAAGAAGCTCTGGCCAAAAAAGTAAAAATTCAAAATAGGTAACCTCCAGCTCTGACTCTTTAATCTCTTTGGATTTCATTTTTATAAGCATTCGTGACAAGGGGAGAATAATCTCTTCACGTAAATTTTCAGTTGTCGGTTCAAACTTAAAAACTCGGTAGGCGATAGGTGCAATTGACAAGGCTGTATGGCCACAGAACCTGAGTGAGGCTCCACCTGCCTTCATGCATTGGCGCTTGCTCTCTTCCAAAAGGTCTTCAACCTGCTTTTTGACCGCTTCGATGGAGTTCCAATCAATCCAAGTCATTTTAATGGCAGCTTTAGTCTTGGCTTTTGCATCTTCAGCCAACTTAGTCGCAGCGTCTCCAGCTACATCCAAAGAATTGCTAACTGCTGATTTAATGGTCGCCCAACAAAATTTGGCGGCGTTGGCATTCAGGGAAAAAATTAAAACGAAGATAAGAGTTTTTTTAATCATAAATGACAGTTTGTGCAAGCGCCGTGCCTGGTTCAAAGTTTGCGAATTGAATCATATTAAATGATACCGACGGTGGTAGTTGAATCACGAGGGGCGCACTAGACCTCCCGTTGAATCACGGTCCGGCCGTACCTAGAATTGTTTTTACGAGAAATAACTTTAGGGGGTAGACCGTGTCCAAC
>JBKDFX010000147.1:0-10611 GCA_046336825.1 Bdellovibrionales bacterium
CCTGATTAGTGGGCTTGGCTACAACTTGCAATGCAGTTGCTAAGGTCATAAGACCCGCAAGCGCAGTTAGGGTGATGGCTTTCTTCATTTCAACTCCTTTTTATTTATTAGTTTTAAGCGCAAAAATACACTGGGGTCAAAAGGCCCCAACGGGTAGCAATAAAGCATAAGACGTGCCACACCAATTAGGTGAAAGATTTGGCGAGCTCCACAAAGGTTCTAATCATAACGCCACTGGCCCCTTTTTTTGTGCAGTAGTTGAGTCGATTGCCCACTGCCCAGGCCGTCCCTGCGATGTCAAAATGAGCCCAGGGAATGCCTTCACCTACAAATTGTTCAAGAAAAGCTGCTGCCGTGGCAGAGCCAGCTCCTTTTCCTGATGAGATATTTGAAAGATCAGCATAGGTTCCCTTCATATCAGACAGATGGTCATCAGTGAGAGGCATTCTCCAAGTGAGTTCTCCCGAAGTCTCGGAAGCTGACTTAATTTTTTTATCCAGGTCCTGTGAGCGAGTGAAGTATCCCGTGTGAGTGTTTCCAAGTGCAACAACCATAGCACCTGTTAAAGTGGCTGCATCTACAATCGCTTTTGGCTTAATTTCTGTGGCATAAGAGAGAGCATCAGCTAAAATAAGTCGGCCCTCGGCGTCTGTGTTGTTCACTTCAAAAGTTTTTCCGTTTCGAGCCGTATGAACATCCCCTGGCTTCGTGGCTGAACCATTGACTAAGTTTTCAGTTGCTGGAACTAAACCTACCACATTGATTTTCAATTTAAGTTTTGCAATGGCAAGCAGTGTTCCAATCACATTGGCTCCACCGCACATATCGTATTTCATTTCTTCCATAGCGGCGCCGGGTTTAATGCTGATACCACCGCAATCAAAAGTGAGACCTTTGCCAACAAAAACGAGAGGCTTATCAGTGGCTTTACCACCTTTGTAATCCATGATGATAAATCGAGGTTCTTGATCTGATCCATTGGATACGCCCAGAAGGCCGCCCATTTTTTCTTTTTTTAAACGCGCCTTATCCCAAATCTGAACTTTTACCGAAGTGCCCTTGAAAGCTTCCTGAGCTGAATCAGCAAGAATCTTGGGAGTCATTAAGTTTCCGGGCAAATCGCCGAGTCGACGAGAAAAATTAACACACTGAGAAAGTACAGTGGCCGTTTCAAAGGCCTCCTTTAATTTTTTGTCTTTTGCATTCTGAGTGACCACATGTAGCGTTGGAGAATAGGCCTTGTCTGATTTTTTAGTTTTAAGCTCATCAAAACTGTAGGCGGCCAAATTGAGTCCTTCGACGAGAGCTTTCATATAATGAGCTGTTTGAGAGCTGGAAGTTGTGATGTCATCAAAATTCAAAGCGGCTTCAGTGGCCTTAAGACCTTTGAGCGCTTCGAAAGCAGCGGCTCCAGCACGTCGGACTTTTTCGTGGTCAATGTCGGCGGAGGAACCAAGTCCAACAACGATGACATGTTTGAAACCATGAAAATGAATATCACGAAAAACAACGGATTCATTGGCGGCACCTGTAATCATTTTATCTTCAATGGAAGAAGATAATTTTTTATGCAGTTCTTTCAGGGAAATTTCAGCTAACTTCTCTTTTTGGGATGAACTTTTTGAAAATGTGACCAAAGTGGAGCAGGAGATATTGTGAATTGGGCGTTGAATTAAATTAATGAGCATAAAATCCTCTTTGAGTTTTTCGCGTAAGTGGTGAATATAACGTGGGAATTATCACTATCACAGATCTTAGTCCAAGCAAGGTCTTTTTTTAAAGTCAAAAGCAGCTGGGGCCGATAAATTGAATACAATCATCACCAGGAGCCAGCTGTGTCTTCACTTGTTCCCTACGTCATTGAGCAAACTTCTCGAGGCGAAAGATCCTACGATATCTACTCACGACTTCTTAAAGATCGAATTGTCATTTTGGGCACTCCCGTCACCGACGATGTGGCGAACAGCCTAATTGCACAATTTTTATTTTTAGAAAGTGATAATCCAGAAAAAGACATTCACTTTTATATTAATTCTCCTGGGGGCAGTGTTTCTGCGGGACTCGCCATCTATGACGTCATGCAGTTTGTTAAGTGTGACGTAGCTACCTTTTGTATGGGCACTGCAGCTAGTTTTGGCTCCTTATTATTACAATCAGGCACTAAAGGAAAACGCTACAGTATGCCAAACACTCGCATCATGATTCATCAGCCTCATCTGGGCGGCGGTGGATTAGGTGGACAAGTGACTGATATTGAGATCCATGCTAAAGAGCTCATTAAGACAAAAGAGAAGCTCGTCAAAATTTATGAGAGACACTCAGGCATTGCTTATGACAAATTGTACTCCATGATGGAGCGTGATTACTTCATGGGTGCAGAAGAAGCAAAAGGCTTGGGTTTGATAGACCACGTTGTTGAATCTCGAAAATTGTCAAAGTAGAAGGGTCTGGTTAAATGAGTACATTGAATAGTAACTTACGTTGTAGTTTTTGCGGCAAAAGCCAAAAAGAAGTTAAAAAGCTGATTGCCGGACCAGGTGTTTACATCTGTGATGAATGCATTGATCTTTGTAACGACATTATCGTTGAGGAAAAAGACAAAGAAACAACTGTCAAAGGTGCTCTTAAAGTTCCTCGACCAGCAGAAATCAAAGCCCATCTTGATGAGTATGTCATTGGCCAAACGGATGCCAAAAAGGCCCTTTCCGTAGCTGTACATAACCACTATAAAAGAATTAATGCGGCGGCAGGATCAAAAAAAGGCCAAGACATCGAGCTGCAAAAATCAAATATTTTATTGATTGGGCCGACCGGCTCAGGAAAAACATTATTAGCCCAAACTATCGCCAAGATTTTAAATGTGCCTTTCGCTATGGCTGACGCCACCACATTAACTGAAGCAGGATATGTGGGTGAAGATGTGGAAAACGTCGTTCTCAATTTGCTCCAGGCCGCTGAATGGGATGTGGAAAAGTGCCAACGAGGCGTTATCTATATTGATGAGATTGATAAAATTTCCAGAAAATCAGAGAATCCCTCCATCACTCGCGATGTGAGTGGTGAAGGTGTGCAACAAGCTCTTCTAAAAATACTAGAAGGCACAGTGGCGAACTTGCCTCCCAAGGGTGGCAGAAAGCATCCTCAGCAAGAATTTATTCAAGTTGATACAACCAATATATTATTTATCGTAGGTGGAGCCTTCGTTGGTTTGGACAAGGTTATCGAGGGAAGAACGACAAACAAATCCCTCGGAATCGGTGCCGAAATTAAAACAACAAAAGAGAAAGCGGCCACCGAAAATCCCTACCGAAATGTTGAGCCCGATGACTTAGTTAAATTTGGACTGATTCCAGAGTTTATCGGCCGTCTTCCTACTTTGGCTGTTCTCGATCAGCTTGATGAAGCCGCACTCATTGATATTCTGATTCGTCCTAAAAATGCGATCACTAAGCAGTATCAAAAGCTTTTCAGCTATGAAGGTGTGGATTTGAAATTCACAGACAAAGCCCTAAAGGCCATCGCTGAAACAGCTATTCGTCGCAAGACGGGAGCTCGCGGTTTGCGCGGAGTGATCGAAACTTCAATGTTGGATATTATGTTTGACATTCCTTCTCGCCAGAACGTGAAGGAAGTGGTCATTGATGAAAATGTGATATTACAAAAATCCCAACCAGTTATAGTTTTTAAAGCTGAAGGCGAGACAACAAAGAAGACAGATCGTCCCTCAGGTGATCCAGCTGAAAGCGCTTAGGAGTCCGCGTGGGAACCATGAGTTCTGCAGATAAAGACCCCGTTTACAACATATTGCTGGTGGATGACGACGCCAGCGTTCGTGAAATTATTGAAATGCGTCTTACCAGCTTGGGTTTTAATGTCACGACGGCCGTCAATGGAATGCATGCCATGCAACGACTCAGAGGAGCCAGTTCTCCCATTCATTTAGTGATTACGGACCTATCTATGCCTGGGCAGGGTGGTTTGGATTTGATTTCTAGCATTAAAACAAGCTCAGAATTTAAGCACCTGCCTGTGATCACATTGACAGGCAATATTGATGTTGAAATTTTAAAATCTGCAAAATTAAAAGGGGCCGATGAGGTCCTAGTGAAGCCAGTTTCATTTAATGCCTTATTAGAGAGAATTCAGGCTCATATTTAGCATCTGCCAATTTCGGTTCATTAATTATTTTTATATGTAAGGGCTCTCAGAATTTGGGGTCCAGTTTCAAATCGGAACTTTTTCCTTCCTGCTAGCTTGCTTTACTCACTATACTGATCAAGTTAGGTCATGGAGATCTAACAATTATGCGAGGGAGGGCTCATGAACGACACTAAACCCCAAACACTACCCCTTTTACCCCTGCGAGATCTCATCATTTTCCCACACATGATGATGCCTCTTTTTGTTGGACGTGAAAAATCCATCAATGCTCTTGAAGAAGCGATGAGCAAGCAGATTG
Source organism: Bdellovibrionales bacterium (assembly GCA_046336825.1). GTDB lineage: Bacteria > Bdellovibrionota > Bdellovibrionia > Bdellovibrionales > Bdellovibrionaceae. The sequence continues at coordinate 4,460 of JBKDFX010000147.1, forward strand.
ATATTGTCTTGGCTGCACAAAAGGATGCAAAAACCAACAATCCAGAACCAAAAGACATTTATGTTGTGGGAACAATCGGCACAATTATCCAGTTGCTGCGATTGCCAGACGGAACGGTCAAGGTCTTAGTCGAAGGCAAACGACGTGTTCGAATTAAAAACTTCATCAACAATGACTCCTTTTTCTCAGTGCAAATTGATGAAATTGAAGAGGACGTGGATAATTTAGTTGAAGCCCAAGCCCTTATTCGCTCTGTCAAAAACACATTTGAAACTTATGTGAAATTAAATAAACGAATTCCACCTGAAATTTTGATGCGGGTTTCTACCATCGATAATCCCGGTGAGCTTGCTGATATTATCGTGGCACAACTCAATCTTAAACTTGAGGAGAAGCAAAAGGTTCTAGAAATTTTGGATCCTGCTAAGCGCCTTGAGCACTTGTTGAACACAATGACGGGAGAAATCGAAATCCTCGAAGTGGAAAAGAAAATCCGCACTCGAGTTAAAAAGCAAATGGAGCGATCACAGAAAGAGTACTATTTGAATGAGCAAATGCAGGCCATTCAAAAAGAACTTGGCGAAAAAGATGATTACCAGGCCGAGCTGCAAGACCTAGAAAACAAAGCCAAAGCTAAAAAAATGACCAAAGAAGCTTTTGAAAAGGTCATGAAAGAAATTAAAAAACTCAAAATGATGTCTCCCATGTCAGCTGAGGCGACAGTGGTCAGAAATTATATTGATTGGGTTTTGTCATTGCCATGGACTGACTACGCTGAAGAAAGCCATGACATTAAAAGAGCCCAAAAAGTTCTTGATGATGATCATTGGGGACTTGAAAAAGTTAAAGATCGCATATTGGAATATCTGGCTGTGCTTAAAATTTCAAAGTCGATGAAAGGGCCCATTTTATGTCTCGTAGGCCCTCCTGGTGTGGGTAAGACCTCCTTGGCCAGATCCATTGCCACTTCTCTCAATCGTCAATTCGCAAGGATTTCGTTGGGCGGAGTCAGGGATGAAGCTGAAATCAGAGGTCACAGAAAAACCTACGTGGGTGCCATGCCTGGTAAAATTCTTCAAGCTCTGAGAAAAGTAGACAAGGGCAATCCTGTTATGCTTTTGGACGAAATTGATAAAATGGCCAATGATTTCCGCGGTGATCCTTCGGCCGCCATGCTTGAAGTTTTAGATCCTGAGCAGAACCATAATTTTCAAGATCACTATCTTGAATTGGATTATGATTTGTCTAAGGTGATGTTCATTGCCACGGCCAATTCGCTGCACACGGTGCCTCGTCCTCTTTTAGATCGCATGGAGATCATTTCTTTAGAAGGCTATATTGAGCAGGAAAAATTTCATATTGCTAAGAACTATTTAGTTCCCAAGCAACTGGAAGCTCATGGTCTATTGGACTACAAAGTGACTATGCCTGAAGCCACCATTCGCAACATCATCCGCTACTACACTAAGGAAGCAGGTGTTCGAAATCTAGAAAGACAAGTGGCCAATGTGTGTCGAAAAATGGCCAAAGAAATTGTTATGGCTGAAGCCGCCACTGAAATGAAGGGCAGCAAAAAAGCCAAGAAGTCCAAAGAGTCTCAAAACCATGTGATCACTCCGAAAAAGCTCGTCGAACTTTTGGGGCCTGAAAAATACAAGTACGGCAAAATTGAAGAGAAAAATGAAATTGGCCTCACCAACGGAATGGCTTGGACTGAAGTGGGTGGAGATCTACTTGCAGTAGAAGTGACTGTGGTGCCTGGTCGTGGAAAGTTCACAGTGACGGGGCAGTTGGGTGATGTGATGAAAGAATCTTGTACAGCAGCTCTTAGCTATGTTCGATCAAGGGGACCTCTTTTTGGTATGGATAAAGAGTTCTTTGCCAATACAGATGTTCACATTCACTTGCCTGAAGGAGCTGTTCCAAAAGATGGACCCTCGGCTGGAATTGCTTTAACAACTTCAATCGTTTCTTCCATCATGAAAATACCCGTTAAAAGAACAGTGGCGATGACTGGTGAAATTTCTTTGCGTGGTAAAGTGATGGCCATTGGTGGTTTGAAGGAAAAGATTTTAGCCGCCCATCGGGGTGGAATTAAAATGATCATTTGTCCTAAAGAAAATGAAAAGGATTTGAAAGATATTCCAAAAGAAGTCATGAAGGATTTAAAAGTGATTCTTGTGGATCATGTTGATCAAGTTCTGATTAATGCTCTGGATATTAAGTCTCCCAAAGAACTCTTCAAAAATGAAAGAGCTAGAGACGCGGGAATCAAAGCCCAGTATACAGGACAAGCGACTCACGCCACCCATTAGTTAGTGCACAAAATAATAGCAAATCATGTAATCAAGGGGCATTTTGCCCCTTGATTCGTTCTGACATAAGAAATCGGATTGACCCCCAGGACAGATTCTGACATTTTGGTCAGCTCTTTGACAGTACATGAAATAGGGGATTCAACGAGATGACTCCAAATCTTCTGCTTGAGCTTGGAAGGCTTCAATGCGAGCGCGGTGATTTTCACCAAGCAGAGCCTAAACTCAACGAAGCAGCGCAACTTTTTTTTACAGTTCGTGATTTTGATGGTTTTTTAGAGACGCAAAATCTTTTGCTTCGAATCTATGCTGAGCGTGATCAGTTTGAACAAATTCAAGCCTTAAAAGAAAGACTGCAGGATTTAGTTTTAAAAGAAGGTTTCCAGCTGAATTCTAAAACCTATTACACTCTAGGTTTAGCAGCTAGATATCGCAATCAATTGGAACTGGCTTTGGACTACGGTCAAAAGGCTCTTTCATTGGCTCTGCAATCAGATAATAAAAAAGATATTTGTTATGCTATTTTTCATATAGCTCACACTTACAGTATGGAGCCTCTCAATCGCTATCAGGATGCTCTCAAGGAAATTTACAATTTACAGGTTTTCTTTCAAGTGCTTGATCTACCAGATCTACGCGCCAGTACGCTCATGTTAAATGCTCGTATTCTGTGTTTAATGAAGCATTACGACGAAGCTTTGGAAGTGGCTTGGCGAGCCTATGATCTTCTCAAGGTGACCAAAAATTCAACCACAAGTTATGGCCTTCTTGGTCTGATCGGTTGGATCTACTCTGAAATGGGCGACAAAGAAATGGCTCGTTTCTACGTTGGACTTTTGAATAAAAGTCTTGATCCTATCAATTTCGTTAGAACTTCTCGAATGGCTCGCGCTCTTGCCGAAAAACTGGGTTCCGATAATCAAAATCAGTTTGATCTTGTTTTCAATGAAACAAAAAATGCAGTTCTTGAGAAAAAATTAGGAAAAATTGATTTTAAAAACCAATTTATTCTTTTGGATTTACTGAAGCTTTTTGTGCAAAATCCTGGAATTGTGTTTTCGAAAGAATATCTGGTCGAAAATGTTTGGCGACAAGCTTATGATCCCAGTGTTCATGATAATAAGATTTACGTGACAATCAAAAGGCTTAGAAAAATGATTGAGCCTGATTTCGACAAACCGAAGTATATTTTTCGTGCAAAGAACGGTTATTTTATGAATAAATCAGCCAGAGTTCATTTGGAACAACCGTAATAGGTATCGAGGGGGTTTTGTGTTTAGAGCAGTAAAACTGATTATCATCCTGAGTTTCTTTACCATCACGGCAACAGCTGCTTACCGAGTTGGCGGAGCTTACGCAGAACCTAGCAGTTGGGTTCCAGATCCCTGGGCAACAGAATTACCAGTCACTTTGAATAACCTACAAGGTGTTTGGAGTGTTGGTAAAAGTCCCAATAGAAGCTATTTTTACTTTAGGGTGACCCGTGATCCTAATAACCCCAAAGTCAGCTACATTTCAGTCATCGAAAGAGACTCAGGAACATGCCAAGTGGTGGCCACTGGATTTGGCCGTGATGAGTCTGGAACTCGCCTTTATGTTGAGATGCGTGATCCCTCTGGTCGTCGACATAAGCTTATGTTGAGGCAGTACAGTGCTGTTCAAATCACGCCTGGTCAGGGAATCGAGGGCAATAAAGGTAAGGTGACCGTTCTTACAGTGATGCTTCCTCAGGGAACTAAATTTAACAATTATCCTTTAATCAAAATCTCAGATCGGACTGAACTTGAGTGCCGACCTGAGAAATCATTTGGTTTCAGGTAAACTGAAAAATTAACGTAATCGACTGCCCTTGCATAAGTCGACAATGACCAGATCCAATGCATCTGGTCCCACGTAGGGTTTTGTTTCATTTAAAATCTCAAGAGCTCTATCTTTAGATTTTTTGTAACATTCGATGGCACCTTTAGCATTGGAGCTGATGCAAAGCTTGGTGACAACATCTTCCATGCCAGCTTGTGCTCTGTGTTCTTTGAGGGCAACCAACACATCTGGATCACTCATGACACCTTTGTAGCAATCGATGGCATCTGCCTCGCCAGTGGAAGCGTTAAACAGGCTTTTACGAGAGTTGCTGCACAGGCGAGCATATTTCACTTCGTTTTTTGTCTCAGAGGCATAGTTTTTACTGAAATTAAAAATTTCATCCATTTGGGTGGCTTGTTGGTAACATCGTTGCGATCCCTCAGCATCGGAATAGGTACACATCGAGATCGCCAATTTTTCGATTTTTGAACCTAAAACATACTGTCCAGCCAAACCTTCTCCACCCTTTGTTTTTGGAAAGATATTGGGGTTATTCATGGCCTGTTCCCAACAGGCAAGGGCAGCTGGGGTCAGTGGTGTGCTGGGGGCTGCCATCAAATTTATGGAAATGCCAAGAGTCAGAATAAAACCTAGATTTTGCAAAAGCATAAAATTCCTTTAAGACCAATTGGTCAATTGAGCTTCCATTTGTACCGCGCGAGGGATTTATCCGTGGATCTAAAAGGCATTTCGCCTGTTAGTATTCTGACAGGGTTTTTGATGAAATTTTTTCTTGATGGGGTTTTGGCAGCTCCTCTAAAGAAAACTGTTGCCAACTCACCCCTGGCCATTTAAAATTTCTGCTCGTTCTGCAGGGAGTTAGCTCAGTTGGTAGAGCGCCACCCTTACAAGGTGGATGTCGCAGGTTCGAATCCTGTACTCCCTACCAATTTTCAAAACTATAGTCCGTAACTATAGACTCTTCTCACTCAACTGCAGATAACTTCAAGAGACTCTTCTCACTCAACTGCAGATAACTGACTCTTCTCAAACTGAGATGATCCAATTCAATACAGTTCTGGCCTTATTCTGAATTTATCTTGTGAACAAAGTGTTTAATAAATAACATTAAGTAAACAAATAGGGGGGAATTTGAAAAAAAATAGTTCAAAAAATAGCAAAAATCAGCCAAAGCAGATTGAGTCTTCATCAAAGCCAAAATCAAAAAAAATTAAAAAAGTCTCAATAGACACAATAAAAAAAATTAAGGGTGGCCTTCACGGTGGAATCTGGAATGACAACAATCCAGCACAAGAGTAATAATCCATCTCATGATTCTTTGTCCCTAATATGACACTCAAAATCCCTCAGCAAAAAATTGAGCATTAATTGTTTGTGTGAGGGATTTTTTTGCCTACAATCACTTGATAAATAATTAATATTAAGTCTTTTTCATCGCAACAAGGCTAGCACATGAGTAAAAAGAAAAAGTTGGTATTAGATGAAGTTCTTTTAGGTTCAGATCTTGATCCAAAATTATTGGCCCCTTATTTAAAATCACTAGAATATACTGAATCGTCGACTTTTCCTAAATTTCATAATCACAAATCAAATTTGAATAATTGGCTTTCCCCACTGAAAGACGAGATTTTTTTTAAAAAATATTTCGGAAAAAGTTTTTATCATTTCTCATCGCAGGATTCCGAGCGTTTCACAAAATACTTTTCATTTGATGCGTTTAAAAAACTCATGACAAGTGAGTTTTTGCAGGCTGATGACTTGCGCGTCTTCAATCGAAAAGGCGAATCAATGGCAAAAACTGATTATACAAATAATCAAAAAAAAATAGACACTCAGCAGCTATTAAAAATTTTCTTTCGTGACCGAGGATCTATTGTCTAGCTTTTTTCTAGCCGGAAGTTTGACGCAAAAATTTAGTGTAGAGATTTCACTCGCTCTTCCCGGTTGAGAGTTTTTCTTTCCGAGCGGGCATTTTCGACCTTCTTCCTGCGCTCGCAAAGAACCAGGCTCCCT
>JBKDFX010000148.1:0-7174 GCA_046336825.1 Bdellovibrionales bacterium
GTCCACAGGAGTTGCTCCCTCAGGAAATTCACGAACGTCTCCATTGGGTGTAAAAACATAGATTTCACTTTCAAATAAATCCGTTTTGACAGTGTCTAAAAACTCCTCAGCATTGCGCATATTTTGATGCCAAGAGACCAACTCCCTTAACCATTTGGCTTGAGCTTCTGTTTTATCGTGGGCTCCCTTTTCTTTGTACTTCCAGTGAGCCGCAATCCCGCGTTCAGCAATCAAATGCATTTCTTGGGTGCGAATTTGGATTTCAATTCTCTCTCCACCGGGGCCAATCACAGTCGTGTGCAGGGATTGATAATTGTTAGCCTTTGGCATGGCGATGAAGTCTTTAAAACGTCCTGGTATGGGTTTCCAAATGGAATGAATATAACCAAAAACTTCATAACACTCGGGGATCGTGTTCACGACGATACGAAAAGCGAGAACATCAAACACTTGATCAAAATCAATGTCCCGAGAAGTCATCTTTCTGTAGATGGACCAAAGATGTTTACTTCTTCCTTGGATTTCATATTTAACTGTTGTTTTTGACAGAGCTTCAGCAACTAATTTCTTCACTTCTTCGATGTAACGATTGGTATCAGCCTCCGTTTTTTTGATATTTTGAACTAACATGTAATACATGTCCGGTCGGTAATACCGAAAACACAGATCTTCCAATTCGATTTTTAGAGTGTTGATACCCATGCGGCCGGCAAGAGGGGAGTAAATTTCCAGAGTCTCAAGAGCGATACGCGATTGCTTTTCATAGGGCATGTGATGCAAGGTTCGCATATTGTGAAGTCGGTCAGCGAGCTTCACTAGCACCACCCGTACGTCTTTCCCCATGGCCACAATCATTTTACGGATATTTTCGCCCTGCTTCTCCACAGAGTTACGAAATTTCATTTGTGAAATTTTAGTCACTCCATCCACAAGGGCCGCGACAGAATCACCAAATTCTTTTTTGATATCGTCAAGAGTGGCATGGGTGTCTTCCACCGTATCATGTAAAAGACCCGTGATGATGCTTTCGGTGTCCAATCTGAGATCTGCCAATATTCCTGCCACCGAAAGAGGATGAGAAATATAGGCTTCACCACTTCGTCTGAATTGCCCCTCGTGGGCCTTTTCAGAAAATGAATAGGCTTTTCGGACCAAATTGAAATCGGCTTGGGGATCATAGGAGCGTATGCGATCACAAAGATCTTCAACGGATTTGAGTGGTTTTGTGCTTTGGGACAGATCACCCAAAAAAGCGGTTTCAGCCATAAGGTAATAATATATCGGCGACAGTTATTTTGGGTAGGAGTCGTGTTTTTACTAAATAATTAGCAGGATTACTCGGTAGGCTTATTAAGATCACGTTCAATGTCTAATTGCATGGTTGCAAAGTCCATGTTGCCTTCATAACCCACGTTACCTGCAGCCACCTCTCTGAGGCCTACAACGACTGTTTTATTTTGCTTGAAAGCCACAGTGGCTTCTGAACCCTTCATCAACTGCTTAACCCGTTTTGAAACCATCAAAACCAAGGCAAAGCGATTAGGAACTTTTTCTAAACAGTCTTCTACGGTAACTCGAGCCATGACTCACCCACTCCTTGAACAATCAAAACACAGTCTTAAGTCTGTTTCAGCCAATCATCAACGATTTTCTTAAACTCAGCAAAAGCAACCTCAAATTTATCATTGATCACCTGCTGATCGAAGGTCGAGGCCTGTTGCATCTCTAATTCTGCATTTTTCATTCTCACCTCAAGGTCTTTTGGAATTTGACCATCACGCTTTGCGATCCTTCGACGCAATTCGTCAATACTGGGAGGCAAGATAAACAGAGTTTTAGCTTGGGGAAACAGCTTTTTAAAAGTCTGAGCTCCCTGAACATCCACATCCATGATGACACATTTTCCCTGCTTCCAGGCCTCCTCAAGTTGATAGTAAGGAGTCCCATAAAGATGGTTGTGCACAACAGCCCATTCAACAAAAAAGTTCTGAGAAATTTTTTGCTCGAATTCTGCCTGACTCACGTAATGGTAGGGATGCCCCTCTGACTCCCCTTTGCGCATCGCTCGAGTTGTATAGGTCACAGTGTCGACAAGACGAGCATCAATTTCACAGATTCTTTCAACAAAACTGCTCTTACCGGCCCCGCTGGGAGCAGCCAAAATGATCATCTTACCAAGCTGAGAGAATTGAAAATCTTTACTCAATATTTTGCACCTGTTCTCGCAACCTTTCGATAATGGTTTTACCTTCCACCACGGACTGGGTAATTGTGGAAATTTGCGATTTAGAGCCGATGGTGTTCATCTCCCGATGCAGTTCTTGGATATAAAAATCAAGCTTTTTGCCTTCACTGTCAGCACTGGAAAGCAACTTTTGCACATTTCGGATATGCTCGAGAAGTCTTACTATCTCTTCATTCACATCTGACTTCTCAAGCTGAATGAGCACTTCCTGTGAAAGTCGCTGTTGATCAATTTCAATTCCTTTAAGCCTAGAACGCAACCGAAGTTCAAATTTACTTTGCAAGTCCTGATCAGCCGAGGAGCGAAGACTCTGAATGTGCAAAACTGTTTTTTCCAAAAGTTTAAGCGTTTTCTCAAGCTCACGTTTGAGCATTTGACCTTCTCGCAAACGTTCACGATGACAAGCGGCCAAGGCTGACTCAAAAGCTTTATAAACAGATTTTTTCTCGGCGTCGGTGATTTCTTGTCCCAAATCTCTTGAGATAACATCCGGCCAGTGGGCGACAGTTTCAGCACGAAACTGCGCAGGAGTCTTCATGATCTTGGCCAAATCTCCCAACACTTCCAAGTAGCGCTTGGCCAAGGGGCGATTTAGATGCACCGTTTGAGCTGCTGCTTCAGGAGCTGCACGTCTTTGCACAAAAACATCAACAGTGCCTCGTTTGACACTGTTCTGCAGTCGCTTTTTGAGTTCAGGTTCTAGACTGAAATACTCTTTGGGTAAATGAAATCGAGGCTCAAGAAATCGACCGTTAACACAACGAACTGAAATTTCTAAAATGGCTTGCGATGAACTAGCACGTGAAGTGCCATAGCCGGTCATACTCTTCATAGACAGAGACTACCCGTCTTCGAGAAATCTGGCAAGTTGAGCTTGCAAAGGACTCACCTCAGATAATTGATCGAAGGTAAGCACTTGATGATTTTTCTCACGTTGGAACCAAGTCCTTTGTTTTTTTGCGAGCTGACGGGTTGAAATGAGAATGCTCTCTTCTAACTGAGAAAATGGCAATTCCCCCAATAAACAAGCCTTGGCTTCACAATACCCCACCGAGTCCAAAGGGGCCCAGCCCTCTAGCCCAATGTCGAGTAGGCCACGCACCTCATCGACAATTCCCTTGCGGATCATTTCGTGGGTTCTACTTCTAATTCTATTCTCCAATAACGAGACATCTGTCTGTAAATAAATTTTATAAATATCGAATTCACTTTCTTGATTGTTTTTTTCTTCAAGAAGTTGCGTTATGTTTTTATCCGAACTGGTTCGCAAAATTTCAATGGCTCGCAAAATTCTATAATTGTCGTTTCGATGTAGTTTTTTTGCATGTTCTGGATCTCTTTGACAAATTTCAGCCCAAAAAACATCAACTTTCCCACCTTGCTTTTCCCATTCCCTAAGAACTTGCTCTTTTATAAGAGCGGGGGTTGCTCCCACAGAAAACATTCCTTTTTCAATGGCTTTAAAATAAAAGCCTGTCCCTCCGGCAACAATAATAGGTCGATTGTCCTGAAGAGAATTCACTTCTTGCAAAAAAAAATCACGATACCGGCCAGCCGTCATGACCTCAGGGGCCGATAAAAGGTCAAACAGACGATGTTCAACTCCTTGTCTTTCCAATGGACTTGGCTTAGCCGAGCCAATATTCAGTTCACGATAAACTTGAATGGAATCGCAATTAAAGATCCGTGCGTTCAGCGCCTGTGCTAATGCAATGGACAATTGAGTTTTACCCGAGGCTGTGGGGCCTGTAACAAATATAAGTTTTCTTTTTTGGATGGTCGACATCAGTTTCTACGTCCAAATTCCTTCTCAAGCTCAAAAAAGCTCCATCGAACTGAAACGGGTCGACCATGAGGGCAAAAACTGGAATGAGGAAACTCATCCATTTGCTCTAATAATGACTTCATTTCAGTCAAACTTAAACTTTGACCAGCTCGAACGACTGAATGGCAGGCGAATGTGGCGCAAATATCGATAAGTTTTTTACTGAATTGAAAACTGGCTCCCAATTCATGAATTTCATCAGCTGTTTTCGCAATAAGAGAAGGCAAGTAGGTTTCATTCATAAAAAGTGGGGCCGAAGATAAACTGATAGTAGATGGACCCAGAGCCTCTAAACGCAAACCGAACTTATCCAATTCAGGAATGACAGGTCTGAGAGTTTCGATTTGCAAAGGAGAAAGATCCAGAACTAGGGGGAATAAAAAATCTTGCGTGGCCATCCCCCCCTCTTGATAAGCCTTCATGAGTCGCTCAAAGGCTACTCTTTCGTGGGCCGCATGCTGATCTATCAGCACCATTCCTTGATCATCTTGTGCCAAAATATAAGTCAGTCCGATTTGACCAATAACATCCAATCGCGACCAAGCCCCTTTGGTTATTTCCTGATGAACAGGTATCTCACGAGAAAAAGCAACAGGTGGAGCAAACTCTCTTTTTTTGAACTGAACTCGGTCCAACTCTTGATGGGTGGTGGCCCAAGAAATTTGGCTCGCTTGATGAGTATTAGAAATTTCAATTTGTTCATTAATTAAAGGAGTCGTATTTCTGATTGTGTTCTCAAGCCAGGGTGCTTTATCCAAAGCTTTTTTCAAGGCATGGTGTACTGTTCTGAAAGCCTGCGAAGGATTTAAAAACTTAACCTGACTTTTAGTAGGATGAATATTCACATCCACCTGGTCAGGAGGAAGATTGAGCTTCACCACTGCAATTGGATATTCACCATGCATCAACAAGCTTCTGTAGGCATCGATCACGGCAGTTTGCAATGAGCGATCTTGTACCCATCGGTCTTGTACAAAAAACCACAACTGTTTTGGAGATTTTGAAACTGTTTGAGGGTCTGCAAAAACAACCTGCGCTTTCCAACCCTCATTTTCAATTTGAGTTTGAAAAAGAGCTGATGGTGCGTCTAGAACTTGCTGACAACGGTTACGCCAGTCCTCGCTTGTAGAAAAGAAAAACTGAAGTTTCTCGTTCTCCAAGTATTTGAATTCAACCTGAGGATGCGACAACGCAAAGGATTTGATAACATTTCTGATCGCCATATATTCGGCAGTTTCAGATTTGAGAAATTTAAGTCGTGCAGGAACATTTTCGAAAAGCTCTGATATAAAGATTTCTGTGCCGTAGTCCAAACTGGAGGAAGCCTTTGGACTCAACTTTCCAAAATCTGAGTGAATTTGAAAGGCAGACTCCTGATTCAACGGACGCGAAGTCAGACGCAGCCGACTGATCGCTGCCGCACTGGCCAAAGCCTCTCCACGAAATCCAAATGTCCTCAGCTGCCAAATGTCCTCAGTTACATTGATTTTACTTGTGGCAAATCTTTCTAACGCAAGTTCGAGTTGCTCTTGGGAAATGCCCTTACCATTGTCGACCACATAAAGAGATCGACCTCCCTGAGAAACTCGAACATGGATTTGACTGGAACCTGCATCGAGGCTGTTTTCAATCAATTCTTTGACCAGGTGAGCAGGTCGCTCCACAACTTCCCCAGCTGCAATCTGATCTCGAACTTCAGGAGAAAGCCTTCGAATCATAATCGAATCAACCAAACACGATAAAAAGCTTCAAGGACAATTTTCAGACTCATTTTACTTTGGCCTACTCTTCGATCAGCAAAAACTATAGGAACTTCTTGCGACCGAAATTTCAGTCGTGAGGCTTTATATTTAAGCTCAATTTGAAAGCTGTATCCATTGCTCTGAATTGTTTCGAGCCCGATACTTTTTAGAACTTGGGCTTTCCACCCATTGAATCCACCAGTCCAATCATTGATGGGAAAGCCCAAAATGATTCGAGAGTACAAACTGCCACCTCGAGATATCAACTTCCTCAGCCAACTCCAATTTTCAGTTCGACCACCACTCACATAACGAGATCCAATGACGAAGTCGACATTTGGTGTACTGGCAGCTCGCAACAGACTTGATAGATCTTCGGGACGGTGGGAAAAATCAGCATCCATTTCAACAACGAAATCGTATCCGTTTTTTAGAGCCCAATCAAAACCAGCCAGGTAAGCTTTACCCAAACCTTGTTTTCCACTCCGCTTGAGCAGATGAAGATTCGGGTAAGAATTCTGCATTTCTTCAACTTTGGCTTGAGTTCCATCAGGAGAGTTGTCATCCACAACCAGAATATGCACCTGTGTTTCTCGTGCAAAAATGGCTGGAACAATTTGAGATATGTTCTCAAATTCATTATAGGTCGGAATGATCACCAAATTTTTCATGGGGGGAACTTACCGAATTTAAACGGTCGTGGACAAGGATTTTCGCTCTGATGGAGTCGCTTCAGGAGCTTTTTTAGGCAGATTGAGGGGCTTTTTGAGTAAAAATTGCGGATCTTCAGACCGTCTTTGTAAGAAGGCTTTAACTAGCTGAGCCGCCTGAACAGGATTATTTTTATAAATAACAGGATCAAAACCGCACTCTCGACACACAAGATGCATTCTCCAGCGAAGTCGACAGAAAACTTCAGCGATCATAACAGAAATGACAGCAAATATGAGGCTTTTAGGATTGTATTGCCCCCAAAAAACATAACTCAAACAAACAGAGAAAGCTCCTGCCATTAAAAAATGTCTAAAACGAATCGACTTTTCTGAGTAAACCCCATGCGGCGTTCGACAAAAAGCACAATACACAATTTCTTTTTTGGGACTCAACATAACAACAATATTATCATCAATTTAAAACTTATCCCACTCGACCTAATCGACCCACTCGACCTTGGTCGCAAACCTGGTTGTCGAGTTACCAATTTCAAGTCACTGTTAGAGGTATGGGTGATATTCGCGATGTAACTTCCAGTGCTTTAGATCGAATGCAAGAGTTTAAACTTATTGGTAAGCTTTTGATTCAATTTCTCAAAGATCCCATCTCAGAAATTAAAAACAATCTGGACTGGAGCTGGATCAAGAC
>JBKDFX010000149.1:0-5980 GCA_046336825.1 Bdellovibrionales bacterium
CACAAAATCTCCAATTCCCCGTGCAAAGCTCCAGCTGCTTTTATCGACTGAAGTAGAGTAATCAGGTCTTTGGGCGTAATTCCCAACTTATTAAGTGACTGGACCAATTCACCTACATTGGCACCCGAATCTAAGGTCGCAACATGATCTCCAGAATTTGCACTACCAGCTTGGGGAGCAGCCCCTCCCACCTTAACAGATAAATTTCCATGGCTGACCGCCACTTTAGAAATTCTAACACGATCACCGATGACAACAGTTCCTGTCTTCTCATTTACTATGACGACGGCGCGGCCATCCGGGTTAATTTCAATGGATTCTATTGTGGCCATGAGTTCCACACCACGGTTTTCATAGGCAGCCGGTGTTACAATATCAATGGTACCCGCATCTTTTGCGGTGGCGAATTGCCCACCCAATTCTTTATTAATTGTCAGTGAAGTGCGAGCGGCTGTTGTAAAATCAGGGTTGTGCAAAGTCAGTCGAAACATTTTACGATTCGAAAAATCAGCCTGCACATCTTTTTCAATGATGGCTCCGTTAGGTATTCGACCCGATGTGGGGTGAGCGTCCTTACCATCACCACTGATAACAACGGTTCCTTGAGCCACAGCATAGACCTGATCATTAGCAGCCCTAAGAGGTGACATTAAAAGTGTGCCTCCCTGTAAACTCTGAGCGTCTCCTATGGTGCTCACAGTAATATCCAACGGGTTACCCGCTTTAGCAAAGGCTGGAAGACTGGCCGATACGATGACAGCTGCCACATTTTTACTGGTGATATCTTGATTTTCTAATTTAACGCCTAGCTTATCTAACATTCTCACTAAAGACTTTGTGGTGAATTCACTTTTTCCATCGCCTGTGCCCTTTAAGCCGACAACAATACCATAACCTATCAATTGATTTTCTCGTACGCCTCGAATGCTTGCGATATCTTTCAGTCGTGCTGATTCAGCAATGGAAGCCACTAAAAAAAAGAGAGGCATGAGTTTAATTAGAATTTTCATTAGTCAAAGCCCTCCCAAGACTGACAAGATCATATTGAGCATCCAACAATTTATTAGAACTGACTCCCTGCTCATTTATTTCTTCGCCTTTCAAAATACCTGATAAAATGACTCGGTATTCTTGTTTATCAATTGTAATGGTTTGCTCACCGCGAATTTTGTAAGAACCATCTGCCAATCGCTCGACAATTTTAGCTTGAATGTTTTGTGTGTCTGTCAGATCAATTTTTTCTTCTTTTGGTTTTTCAGCTGCTGCTGCTGGTGCACGGGGGGCAGGAGCTGCAGCTGTCGCGGCTGCGTTTTTATCTCCTCCCTTTTCAGATGAGCCCAAAACTGGTGGGGCCACTTGACCCTCTGGGTTTTCACGACGTTTTCGCTCTTCTTCTATTTCTTTTAACAGGGCTCGTACGTTATTAGCCTTAGCCTCGATTTTTTTAAATCCTGAGCCCTCAAGTTTCACACTCAAAATATCACCTTCACGGCGTGACTTATTTTGTGCAAACAAGTAGGAAGTTTGACCTTCCATCACCCATAAACTACCTGCTTGGGATCCCAAGTCAGATTCTTCTTCCATTTTAGATTTAGTCATTCTTTGATACTGTCGATCTTCAGGTGCACCTGCTTGTGGAGTTTCTGAGTACTTGAGCGGTGGTTCTTCACCCATAAAAGGAACTGCATTGGCCACTTCCTCACCAAAAAAGTCTTTCATTGAAGCGCATCCAGTCAGGATAAGTCCTAAAATTACTAAAATTTGAAATCTCATCATTGAATCTCCACCAGGCCTGGCTCAATCACCCGAGCTGACATCATTTTTTGATAATTAGGGTTTCTAATTCGAATGACGTCTCCGATGGCACCGGAATCCAAAGCCACAGCTTGAATGATGACTTCAAAATTTTCAGAACCTGCCTTGGCCTTAACTGTCTGCCCTTGCTTAACGTCCACATCGCGTGCAATTTCCTGCGAACTTAATACCGTTTGTGCCGACAGAGCTCGACTTAATTTTTTTCCAATAAGTTCTTTTGGATTGGTGTAATAGTCTTTGGCAAAAGTGACATCAGTACTTGCAAGTGTTAAATCTGACTCTCGTAGGGACTCTTGAGCTTTTAAAAAACGTGTTGTTTTTACGACTGGCCGTTGAGTTTGAATTTGTCCAGATATCCAACTTGTTGCGTCTCCTTGATTATTTGTGAGACTGATCATAAAGGGACCAGACAATGGCAACTTACGAAAGTCAAAACGGAGTGAGGAATGCAACTGCGGCGGAAGATGTGTGATCCTAATATTAAAATCACAATCAGTACATTTTACTTTGAGACGATTGTTAATTCTTGCTCGAATCAATTCTTTTTCAGCATCTGGTTTTTTTTCAAAAACTATTTTCTCTGGAATTTGAAAACTAAATCCCTGCAACTCTCGGTTGATTGATTTTTGAGACTTGAACCAATTCAGTATTTGGCCTTTTGTAACCGATGAACCTACTTCCATAAATCCTATATCAATCAACTCGGCAGGCACACCCTTGGGTGAATCCACAATGTCTTCAAAAAGAAGAGGAAGTGAATTGTTTGTATTTAAATAGGATTTTAATACAACCTCTGGCTTAGCAAAAACCGAATAATTAAAAATTGAAATTAGAAAAAAAATAATTTTCAAACCATTACCTCATACTGTTAATGCTTTGAAGCATTTGATCTGATGTTTGAATGACCTTGCTATTGGTTTCAAAGGCTCGTTGGGCTTTGATCATATCCACCATTTCATCCACAATATTCACATTGGAGGCTTCAAGTTGTCCCTGGGCTAAATACCCAACACCATTAAGACCTGGTCGGTTGGTGATGGCCTGACCACTGGCGGGCGTCTGTGTGAACATATTTTTACCGATGGCTTTAAGACCCGCAGGATTCACAAAGTTCACTATATCCAGCTGACCAATCGTTGAAGGATCTTGATTGGGGCCCTGGTAGATCACGACTTCTCCTGTAGCTCTGATTTCAACACCGGATGCATCTGGAGGAATTGAAATTTCAGGAACTAAAAGATTACCATTTTTATCCACCACTCGACCCTGAGCATCTTTTCTAAAAGCTCCATCTCGAGTGTAAGCCGTTTGTCCATCAGCAGTTTGAAGTTGAAAAAATCCAGGGCCTTCAATTTGTATATCAAAGGGATTTTTCGTTGTAAGCGCACTTCCGGCATCAAAACTCTTTTGCACTGAAGCCGTGCGTGTACCAACGCCGATTTGAACTCCATTGGGAGAGTAGGAATTAGCTCCAGCCACTGCCCCTGGTTCTTTTTTTGTGTGATAGAGGAGATCCTCAAATTCAGCACGGGATTTTTTAAAACCTGCGGTTTGTGAGTTCGCTATGTTATTTGAAATCACATCCATGTTTTCTTGTTGTGCTGCCATTCCAGTGGCTGCTGTATTCAGGCTTCTAATCATAATCTTACCTCACACAATTAATAAATTTCGTTACGGATTTACCTTGCCCACCACATTCACTAATTTATCCACCATTCCATCGTAGGCACTGATGGCTTTTTGAGTGCTTTCAAAAACTCGATGGGTAGAAATCATATCTGTCATTTCACTGACAACATTCACATTGCTAGTTTCTATAAATCCTTGTTTAACTGAAGGGTTAGGGATTGGATTCAAGATTGGCGTTTGCTGGGGCCTGGGTCCGTAAAGATTATTTCCAATCTTCATCAGAGCATCCGAATTGCTCACATTGGTGATAGACAGTGACCCTACCAAATCCTCACCTTGAAAGATTTGCCCCTGATCATTGATGCTGACCGGAGATTGAGAATTAAATTGAAAAAGTCTCTCTTGTTCAGCTGTGCCTTCAACAGCTTGTTTAAGAACAGGATAGCCTTCCTTAGTGACCAGACGTCCGTTGCCATCCAAAGTAAAATTACCGGCTCGTGTATAACGGACACCTCCAGGCGTTGACACTTCAAAAAATCCTGGACCATCGATGGCCACATCAAGTGCTCCACCTGTTCGCTTCAGACTGCCTTGAGTAAAATCAGTGAATGTTCCTTTTTCGTGAACATAGGACTTATCCCCACCTTGCATATTATAAAAACTTTCAATGGCAGCCACATCTTTTGGAATGGGAATTGTCGTCGGTTCTTTTTCGTTGGCCGTAAGATATTCAGAAAAGACTTGTTCATCACGTTTGAATCCAGGCGTGTTCACGTTTGCAATATTATTGGCAATGGTGTCCAACTTTGAACTTTGGGCCATGGCTCCTGATAATGCTGTGTAAACTCCCTTTATTGCCATTTAGACTCCTTATGAGAATTAAAAAGCAACGCCTGTGCCACAATGGTACAGGACTTAGGCCAACCCGACTTTTGTTGAACTAAATGACTCAAAAACAATTCAAGAACAGATGATGTTTGGATTTTGAGCAACCTCGCCTTAGGTCGGGTGTTGAAATTTTGGCGGGTCCAGTTGGAAGAGGTGCACGTACTCAAATGCTCAATTCAAGTTTAACCTGAATTCTGAATGACAATACGGATCCCCATTTTTTCTATTAAAAAAATAATGACAGCTTCTCTGCTGGTTAATTTATTTACCCAAATCTCTATTGCTGCCATTCCTCAGCAGGATTTGTATAAAAATTCGAATCGAGAGACAAATTCTATTCGTCAGTTTTCGAGCTCGATCAAAACAACGAATTCGGGTCAGTCACCTCTGATTTTTGATTTACCAGTGACTTACAATTATCAAGTTTCTCATTGGGTGAATCATTTTCAAACACGAGGTCAGAGATGGTTTCGTGAGTGGCTGGAGCGAGCCAGCCGCTACTTGCCCTTTATTCAAGAAGAACTTCGCAAAGCAGGGCTACCCGCTGACTTGGCTTTTATGGTCATGATTGAAAGTGGATTTTCTTCCCATGCCAAAAGTACCGCCAATGCTGTGGGGCCTTGGCAATTTATTCCTACAACTGGATACCGTTATGGTCTTGAAAAAAATTGGTGGTTGGACGAGAGAAAAGATTTACAAAAAGCAACCCATGCAGCCATTCGATACATCAAAGATATTCGCAAAGAATTTAAATCTTGGTATTTGGTGGCTGCCGCTTACAACATGGGCGAAAATGGTCTCAGACGGATTATAAAAAAACATGGGACTGATGATTATTGGACACTGGTGAGCAAAAAAGCGATTCCCAAAGAGACTCAAGAGTATGTTCCTAAAATACTAGCCGCTATGCTCATTTCGAAAGCTCCTAGTTTATATGGATTTAGATCCTTGGAAAGATACGAACCTCTGCAATACGATATTATTGCAGCACCTGGCGGAACAGATATTGATAATTTAGCTGACAAGATCGGCGTCACGCGCAAATCGCTTCGAGACTTGAATGCAGAACTCCTATTGGGTTATGTTCCTAAAAACATAACTCACCACCACATCCGAGTTCCCAAGGGTTCGGGTAAGATCGTGATGAATATGTTAAGTGATTTGTCCCCTCAACCTTGACGGATGAAATGTGAATACAACAAAACCACTGATCGTTCAAAAATACGGCGGTGCCACTTTAGAATCGCCTGAAAAGATTTGTGCCGTAGCTCAACGAATCGCAGAAAAATCAAAATCTCATAATATGATTGTCGCGGTGAGTGCCATGGGGCAAACCACCAATCAATTGTTAGATTTAGCCAATCGAGTTTCTCAAAACCCGTCTCGACGCGAACTGGATATGTTACTGACCACTGGCGAGAGAGTTAGCATGGCACTTTTATCAATGGCGCTCAATGATTTAAAAACTCCCGCCATCAGCTTTACCGGCAGCCAGGCTGGAATTTTGACTGATGATTCTCACGTCAACGCCTTCATTCAAGACCTGAAACCTCAAAGAGTCGAACAAGCACTGCGAGATAAAAAAGTGGCTGTGGTCGCAGGGTTTCAAGGGGTCTCGCCTGAAACAAAAGAAATCACCACATTAGGT
>JBKDFX010000150.1:0-8999 GCA_046336825.1 Bdellovibrionales bacterium
GTCCAGGCCATCACGAAAAGAAGAACAACTCCCAATACATACCCAAAAACTACCGCCGATGTCCCTAAGTTCTCTAGTTGAACAATTCATGTCTCTTTTGCCAATTTTTGTCATTGTCAATTTTTTATCTTTTAAGCCAGAATCTACCCACACTTGGCCAATAAATTTTAGATTCGAAAATTGCAAAGTAATGCTCCGGTGAGGTTTTATGAAAAACTGGATTCATCTTGTAATTTTTGTGACCCTGATGGCCACCCTGGCCTTGGCGCAGCCCAAGCAAGAAAAACGAGATCTTTTGCAAGATATCGAAATAGCAGAAGCTGCGATTTTGAACGCCAAGGACCAGCCTGAGAAATTAAAGCCACTTTTTGCTGAGTACTACCGGTTTTTATTTGAATTGGACTCTCGCGTCTATGATCAAAATTCAATTAAAAAAAATGCCACTCGAATTGCTGTAAAACTTCAGACGTTGAGAAAGATTTTAAATAAAGAGTTAAAAAAATGGCCAAAAGAAATCACAGATGATTTAAAATTTCGAGAAAGTTTGCAGGCCATCACTCGTGCCAGTCATTACGCAGAAGACATGGTGGCTGAAATTTCCCTTGGTTTAGAAAAGTCAAAAAAAGGAGATCGTTCTTGGCCTTCATTTCAAGGTGGAATGCCTTTTTCCTTCACGGCGGATAACCGTCCTTTGTTGTACAAAGACTTTAAATCTGGCGACATATTGCTAATGCGAGGTGGATCTTCTGTCAGTGCAGCCATTGCTCGAGTGACTGATTTCAATTCGGTCTTCAGTCATGCAGCTGTGGTTTACGTCGATGAGTCCACAGGTAAAAAATATGTGGTGGAGGCTCTGATTGAAATAGGAATCACCATTAACCCCTTAGAGCAAGCTTTGGATCACGGAGTTGCTCGGATGTTAGCTCTCAGGCACAAAGATGAAGTCATGGCCAAAGTTGGGGCTGAGGCTCTTTATCAATTGGCGCAAATTTCTCTGCAAACAAAAAAGCCCATATTTTATGATTTCACCATGAGCGGAAAAATTCCTGATTTGAGTTTTGAACAAATGATGAGCTATTACAAAGGCAATCGGGATCCCAAAGTGGTGAATGAAATGCAGTCCTTTAAAGCTTTTTGTTCACTCTTGATCGACATGGCAGATCGATTTGCCCATGAAAAATTGGGATTGCCTCAAAGACTTGAGGATCCCACTTTGAGAAGCTCGTTGGACCCCAAGAACCGAAATTTTTTGAGGCGTTTAGGGATATCTGATGCTCAAAAATCTGTTTACGCCCCCGGTGATGGTCAAATGGACAGTCGCTACGATATCATTGGAGATTCTCGAAATCCTTTTCGTACGGCAGGTTTAAGAGCGGACGATTACATTTTAGATAAAATTTTCGAATGGATGGACCGTGATGCTTTAGAATTTAAAGAAGTTAAAATTTTAGAAGCTGTCGGGAAATTTGCCAATTCAACTTCCAGAATTGGCTTTATGCGAAAGCTCTATCATTCTCAAGGTTTGGCCGTGGCCCCCCATGTTCCACCCAAGGTGATCTCCACAGTGATCATGCTGGACTACATGAGAAATCAAATTCATAAACAGATTCAGCCTCTGCTTCTGGCCTTTGAGACTCAATTTGGAGTTCCCATGCCGCCTAAACAAATATTTATTGAAATTGAAAAAGTTTATGAGAGCCATCCAGAAGTGCTCAAGTATCTTATCAAGCCTTCAGCTGCACAAATGCAGTGTCGAAAAAGTGCGAGTAAGAACTAAATCAACGATTAAATAAAAGGTTCAAGTTTTTGAGCTTGAGCCTGACTCAGGTAAAATTCCAGCTCCGAAAAGGGGATCCTGCGATGTCCCCCTTCTGTAACATAACACTTCAATTTCCCTTTTTTGATTTCTCTTCGAATGGTGTTCTCGGAAACACTCATGTGGGGACTCAGAGCCTTCACAAATTCAGGTAAAGTGAAGTCTTCATTTTCAGGCTTTTGTAAGGACTGCCTGAAAGTGCTCGGGGCGGGGACCCATTTTTTTTGGGATTTGTGATTTTCAATATAAACAAGAACTTGATTAATTTTTTTAAGTAAAATTTCATCAAATTTTTTTCCAAAATCTTCAGTTTCCGGGTTGGCAGAATTGGCAGAATTGAGGCTTGAGATTTTAAAGCTGTCCCAATGTCCCAAGTCAGGCACCGAGATGACGATGTCGCCCAGAACCCTTTTGATGACCACCGGATATTCAAGAGAATCGAGAAGTGTTTTTTTCATGACCTAAATCTGCCAAAACTGCCATTTTTTACCACTGTCCAAAGGTCTAGTTTTATATGCATGATTAGCTAACTATTCTTGCATAAATATGGCGAACCGTTAATTATCAAAACACTTGACTATGAAAGAACTTATTCTCACTAAAAATCTTGAAGATATGACCATGATTGGTTCGTGGTTGTTTCAAAAATCAGCGCGCACGCAACGTTATTACCGAAGGGTGTTGCGTGATTTCTTGGAATTCTTTCCTGGCCTGACTTTGCGGTCGGTGGAAGTCACTCACTTGGCCCTTTTTTTAAAAGCCTACGGTGAGTTTGAAAGCAGTACTCGTAACACTTATAAAAATGCTCTTTCGTCTTTTTTTACTTTTGCCACTAAAGCGGGTTATTTACCCCGAAATCCAGCTCTGGCCTTGGATAATTTAAAAACCCCTGATCGGATTTACACCAAAGTTCTCAGTCGCGAACAAGTGGAGCAGATGATTCTGAAGGAACCCAACTTAAGGAACCAAATCATCTTAAAAATTCTCTATTTTACAGGTTTGCGGGTGGAAGAGGTCTGTTCATTGAAAGTGACTTCTTTTCACAGCTCTGAAAATGGTTGGTTGATGTTAGTGGAAGGAAAGGGGCGAAAGGTCAGATCCTTGCATTTACCTGAGGATCTGGTTCAGGATTTAAAAGATTATATTTCAAGTCTTCCCAGTGAGTATTTGTTCACCAGTCAGAATAACACTTTTGGTGTCTTTAAGCCTCTTAATACAAGTCAGGTTTTTCGTATCGTTAAAGCCGCAGCGAAGCGAGCTAAGCTATCGGTTGAGCCCTCACCCCATTGGCTCAGGCACACCAGTGCCACCCACGCCATCGAAGCCGGGGCCCCCATTCACGTGGTGCAAAGATCCCTGGGGCATGAATCCATATCGACCACAGGTAAGTATCTGGATCTTCGTCCCAAGGAATCTGTGGGTGATTACATCAAGCCTTTATCTTCTACGACTTCATTGTCTAAGGAAAAATAACGGATCACCTTTTCCCAGCGCTCCGTGAGTGGGGAATTAAAAGTCTGTTCAAGGTGACTCCAGGGATCTTTGAAAGCCAGGCTCTGACATTTTAAAAGTAAGCCATTGATTTGCATTTGATCGCGCCAAAATCGATTGTGATGGGAGCAGCCATGTTCACGGTCACCCACGATGGGGTGACTGATGCGATTCATATGTCGACGAATTTGGTGCCATCGGCCGGTTTCCAGTTTTACTTTTAGAAATGAATAGCGGCTGAAGGGAAAGTCAGGGTGAACGGGTTTTGGAATCTCCAGTTGTTTTAAAGTTTCGAAATGGGTGATGCAATCTCTGAGCTCAGGTGAGCTGTCGGACTGCAAGGGAATCTCAATTTTCAGCTGAGAAGGAGTGTGGCCACGCACCACGGCATGGTAATACTTTGCGATCTCTCCATTTTTTTGTAGCCCATTGAGAATTGAAGCTGACTCAGAATTAAGAGCCGCCATCAGCAGTCCTTCAGTGGCGAAATCCAATCTTTGAACGGGATATATTTTTGTTTTTAAAACATCTTCAAACCAGTGGGTGAGCACTACTTTTTTAAAAACTTTTTGAGCACGTCGGTCTTCGGGGGGATGAACAAACCACCCCGGGGGTTTATAAATGATTAAATAATGAGGGGTCGAGGCCTCAACTTTAGGTAGGATGAAGTTCATCAGAGCCTGTGGACTTCACCTGGGGCAATTGGCTGGGGCGCACATTGCACAGAGCTGTCATGAAGGTGGAACCTAAATTGGGAATTTCTTTTTCCAAGTCCTTCACCAGTTGTTTCATGCGTTTTCTTTTCATACCTTCTTGGGATCCACAAAGGTTGCAAGGAATGACAGGAAATTGCCACTCATTGGACAGCTCAATCAATTGTTTTTCAGGTACATAGGCCAAGGGTCTGATCACCACGTTTCTTTTATCATCACTGATCAGTCGAGGAGGCATGGAGGCCAATTTTCCAGAATAAAAAAGATTGAGAAGGGTGGTTTCAATCAGATCATCCCGGTGGTGGCCCAGAGCCATTTTGTTAAATTTATTTTCAAAGGCAAAATCATAAAGAATGGCCCTACGTAACCTTGAGCATAAGGAGCAATAGGTCCCTTCTTTAATTTTTTCAGTGACGATGGAGTAGGTGTCGCGCTCTAAAATATGCAGTTTAACTCCGACGGATTCCACAAAGTCTTTAAACGCCTGCACCTGAAAGCCCGGCTGTTTTTGGTCTAAGATGGCCGCTTCGAGAGTAAAATTAAATCCCGCTTTTTTGCGAATCTCTTCAAGTAAAATAAGAAGTATGGACGAGTCCTTACCACCAGAGACACAAACCAAGATTCGATCCCCGGGCTCGATGAGGCCAAAGTCCTGGGAGGCTCGTACGATTTCACGACGGATGTGCTGAGCTAGGGGAAGTTCTCGGTTCAGATTCATAGTGTTCAACCTCAAAGCGCTGTTTTGCCATGGCTATGCCATTTTTTTCAAGGGCTTCAAGGCCAAATCGTAAAATTTTATCTCCGATCAGGAACTGGGAGCCAAAGGAGTCGATATAATAGATCAGGCGCACTTGAATCCAGTTTTCTCCCACTTCATTGACGTAGGCGATGGGTGTGGGAATGCCTCGTATTTCAAAAATTTGGCTGGCGGCCTGCTCTAAGACGTGGATGGCATTTTTAACATCAGAGCCATGACGGATGCGGAAATTTTGTCCCCGCATGACAGGTTTTTCAGGGGGTGAAAAATTGCTCAGCTGCGCCTGGGCCATCATGCGATTGGGGAGAGTGATCACTTCATCGGAAAGACCGTGTAAGATCGTGCTACGCCAAGTGATTTCATAAACTTGTCCCACAATCTTTTGAGATCCGTTGAAGACCTCAAGCCAATCTCCAATTTCATAGCAGCGATCAATTTGTAAACTGATGCCTGCAAAAAGATTTCCCAAAGTGTCCTGAAGGGCCAAACCCAGGATGATGGAAAAAGCAGCTGAAGTGGCAATGAGGGGGCCCAGTTGCACATTGAAAACTTGGGAAACAGTCCAAAACAAAATCAGAATGGATAGTAAAATCGTAAAGATATTAACTAAAATAAGAGGAACACCTGAACGGGCCGAGCCCATAAATAAATACTGCAAAACCAAGGTGCGACAGGTTTTAACAAAAACGACGGCTCCCCAAACGTAGGTGAGTAGAGCTAAATAGGGCAGTATGCGAGACCATTCAGCCAGTTCGAGCTCCACCTCTTTAACAAGCAGGTAGGCTCCTAAGAGAACACTGAGAATAATAAAATGACGAGTCAGATTGGAGTAGTGATTTCCCAAATTCTGATGGCGCTCTTCACTTAAGTGTTTGAGAAATAATTTATAAAACCCCCAGGTCACCAGAGCCAGGAGCCCCAAAAGAAGATAAGGTTCTAGTCCTATAAATTCTTTTAACATGCGAAGATTGATCCATTTTTCGTTCGTCATGCAGTGATCATGAAGAATTATAAGGCCCAATGTCCAGTCCAGATTTTGTCAGGCTGGATCTGCTCCCTTGATGCAAAATTAGGCAACCTTAGAGCATGGACATTTACAATCAAAAAATAAAATCCACCCTCTTTTTAAAATCCACTCTCTGTTTAGCCCTTCTCTCGAGTCTTGTTTCCTGCACTCAGTATGTTGTGAAATACCAACCTCAGTTGGAGCTAGAAAAATCCTCGGAGTGCTCGGATCTCTACCAGCGTTTGTGGCCGGCTCTGCATCAGATAAGTCTTCAGGAGTTTCCTCCGCAATCTTGGCGAGAAGTGGAAGATTATTTTTCCAACCATCCAGATAAAAAAATCAGCCAAGTGGCTGTGCTGATTCAAATCTTAGAAAAAAACCTAACGGACTCTTTTTGGAAAAAACCAGCCTCTGAGCAAGCCGAGGTCTGGGCGCAAATGGAATTGGGTCTTAACGTGAGTCCCCAGCTTGAGGCGACACTCAGTGAAATTAATTTCTATCAAAAGAATACTTTTGTGACGGGGACACAAAACTGTGAGCTCACGGATTCTCGGGAGCAGGAATTAAAAGCCAATTTGGCTGTGGGTATGAGGCGATTGATGGCAGGAGCTTACCAATCCTGTGAAGCACCACGGCTTCCTGCCTTGAATGACTCATCTTTAGAGCTTATGGGAGTGGAAGTGACAGGTAAACATGTTGATCGAATCGGCAGTGTCAGGGTGATCAAAGATAAATCCCTGGTGCAAAGCACCCACCCTTATTTGAGGATTCAAGAAAAACAAAATGACTGTTTCAAAGTGATGAACAATCCCTTGATTTATGATTACGGTGGAAAAACTTCCTACGCCTCAGCAAAGGGAAGGCTGATTTCCGTTTTTAAAAACGCGGGCTCGGGGTCCTCGTCTTTGGGGATCGATTGCTCGGCACTCGTGGTTTCAAGCATTGGTTTAGCGGGTTTACGGCTTCAGCCCAATGTGGACACCCAGGCTCGTCACACAGCGGCCTTTGGCACTTCGACCTTGGTGGAATTTCCTAAACACTTTCCTTGTTTTGATTATGTGCCTGTTGGGGGAAATCAATCCCTGAAAGTGGGAGATATTTTAACGGTGAGGGGGCATACTCTGATTATCGACCGAGTGGGGAGTGATCCCTGGGGGATAGCTGGAATTCAAAATGAAGCGGCCTGCAGCTCGCTGGATGGTTCCAGATTTGATTTTGATGTTTTTCACAGCTCTCCACTTTTCGGTGCCGTTGGAATTCAAAAAACTTCAGCTCGCACTTACATGAAAGAAGTGACCAATACAACCCGGGGCTTATTGAAATACGCTGTTCAAAACTGTTTGCAGCGACTCAGGCAAAAAGAGACCAAACCCAGGTGGACAGATGTGACCCTCGTCAGACACAAAGGCACTCCTCAATGCATGGGGCGTTCGCTGCAGTTAGAGGGTCAAAGCTGTGTGAGCCACTGCTGGTAGCTGGCCCATGGTCTAGGTGGATTAAACAATAGCTTATTTTTTAGTCGAAATTCACGAGCATTCCTTGTTATCCTATAAGTGTTGATTAATAGGCAAAGGATGGTCTATGCGCGCAAAATTATTTCTCGCTTCGTTTTCAATGGTCAGTATGACTCTTCAACCGCTGGCTCAAGCCAAGCAGCAAGAAAATTGGTCAGCCCAAGCACTCAAAGAATTTGTGAAGTCCACACAAGATAAAAAAGGCCAACCCCTGAGCGTAGGTCAGTACTGGGAGAAAGCCTACAAATCATTTACGCCAGCCGAGCAATTAAAGTTAAAACCCACTGTTGATGTTTTAAAAAACATGAAGCTTCCCAATTCAGAAGTGATTTCCATTAAAGGTGGAAGTGGTAACAAAAGCGCACGACTTCTGGTTAACCTTGCAGGCAAAACTCTAACTTTGGAGTACTTAGGATCTCAAGAAAAATTCATTCGTGTGAATGGTGTTGTGCTGACCTACCAAGACACTCTGACCTATGAGTCTTTTATAGCTAAACTAGGAAACGATCCTGCCATCAACGCTGATCGAAACGCGGGGTTGGATTTTGCCATGAAAAAGCCCCATGCGGTTACCTATGAAGAGTATAAAAGAATGACTCCAGAACAGCGGGCCATGATGTTGATTCGTCTGCGCGAAGTCAGTGAAGCGGCTGAAAATGTTTTACAAATTGATCGAGATAAACAAAAAAGCAAAAAAACTGTTCAGTATTTTATGACTCAGCCTTTTCTTCAGTTGGCTGAAGCTCAAACACGCGCTGAAATTCAGGAAGCTGTCAGCAGACCCTGTTTAGTAGCTGGGTATGTGGGGTCTGTGGTCACAGAAGGGGGAAGGACGTACTGTGATCCTTCTAGGGCCATTCAAAAATTTGAGTCTGAGTCAGGAATCAAAAGCACTTGTCCCGCAGGCACACATGGTTGTCACCCAGTTGCATTTCCCAACAGTGGACGAATTTGTGAAAAGCCTGGAAGAAGTAATACTAATTATCAACAGTTTACGCAGCGGTGTGGAACTTTGTCTCCTATCAAAACAAAAGAAGAACAGGCATCATTGGTCAGAGCTTACATCAAAACAAAAGACAAAAAAGATCTTGCTTTTGGACTTGATGCCGATGGCAAAGTAAATAACGAAGAGGAGTACAAAAAGTATATACTGCCTTACATGACTGAGCATAACAATTTAAGTGCAGCAGCTTACAGCACTGTTTGTACAGCTGACAATATAGCTGCCGTTAGCAAAATAGATAAAAACCTACAATCCGCCTGTGACACTTTAAGAGATCGAAAAATTGCTCTTGAGCTTTACAAAGCCGAGGCCGCAGGAACAGCGCCACCAGTGGCCGCTGCACCTGCTCCTGGTGCAGCCCCAGTCACAGGTTTGAATTGTTTCACTGATGATTTTGCAGGCGAAAGATTAAAGGGTAAGGAAAATGGAAAAATTGGTCCTGATGGCAAATGTATCGCAAATGCAGTTCCTGCGCCTGTAGCGGCAGCAACTCCCGAAGTTCCTTGCGATGACCGCGGGCCAGGCAGGGTGATGGTCGAATCCGGAAGAGGCGAAAAAACTTGCGTGGATCGCAGCGCACCAGTCGCAGCTGTTGGTGGCACTGGCAGTACTCGCACGCGCTCTGAACCCAGCTGGTTTGATCGAAATAGAAATCTGATTTTTGGTTTGGGAGCTTTTATACTTACAGCCGGTTTGATC
>JBKDFX010000151.1:0-9824 GCA_046336825.1 Bdellovibrionales bacterium
ATTCATTTTCTCGAGTGCCCGAGAAGGATTAATTTTAAAGATTTCGCCGGTACTGACCACCCACTTGGAACAAGGCCTGGGTCATTTGATACAAGCTACAAACTCTCGAAGCCTTCATGAGAGCTTCAAAAACATTTCCACCTTGCAGAACAGTGCTTTGAAGATCATTTAAAGCCTTCTCACCTTCAGTTTTGTGATTTCTTTGATAGCCCTTCACATTTTTTAGTTGGTAATCCTTTTCTTCAAAGCTGGCTCGAGCCAATTCAATCTTCGGGGGCACATAATCAGTCGTTAAGGTTTTAGGATCGACAAACGTATTCACACCGATGATGGGAAGTCGTCCATCATGTTTTAAAGTTTCGTAATACATGGACTCTTCTTGAATTTTAGATCTCTGGTATTGAGTTTCCATGGCTCCTAAAACTCCACCGCGTTCATTGATACGCATAAACTCAGAAAGCACAGCTTCCTCGACGAGCTCTGTGAGTTCTTCCAGAAAATAACTACCCTGCAAGGGATTTTCATTTTTAGTCATTCCAAATTCACGGTTTATAATCATTTGAATGGCCATGGCCCGACGAACAGATTCTTCTGTGGGCGTGGTGATGGCCTCATCGTAGGCATTGGTGTGAAGCGAGTTGCAGTTGTCATACAATGCAATCAAGGCCTGCAAAGTGGTGCGAATATCATTGAAAGCAATTTCTTGGGCATGCAGAGACCGACCACTGGTTTGAATGTGATATTTTAATTTTTGTGAACGATCATTGGCCCCGTACAAATCTCTCATGGCTACGGCCCAAATCCTTCGAGCCACTCGACCCAAAACAGTGTACTCAGGATCAAGACCATTGGAAAAAAAGAAGGACAGATTATTGGCAAATTCATCCACATTAAGTCCGCGGGCCTTGTAGTACTCCACAAAGGTAAATCCATTCGATAGAGTAAATGCCAACTGACTGATGGGGTTGGCTCCTGCTTCCGCGATGTGATAGCCAGAAATACTAACAGAATAGAAATTTCTAATTTTATTTTTTGTGAAGTACTCTTGAATATCACCCATCATTTTTAAAGCAAACTGAATGCTAAAAATACAGGTGTTTTGCCCTTGATCTTCTTTCAAAATATCAGCTTGCACAGTCCCTCTGACTTGAGAAAGGGTCCAGGCTTTGAGCTCTTCAAATTCCTGTGTTGTGAGCTTTCGACCCAATTCTTTTTCTTTTTTGTCCACTTGCTGATCAATGGCCGTGTTGAAGAAAAAAGCGAGAATCATGGGTGCAGGACCGTTGATGGTCATACTGACTGAAGTGTTGGGAGAGCAAAGATCAAAACCTGCATAAAGCTTTTTCATGTCTTCCAAAGTGCAAATGGAGACTCCACTTTCACCGACTTTACCAAAAATATCTGGGCGATTTTCAGGATCATGTCCATACAAAGTGACGCTGTCAAAAGCTGTGCTCAGTCGAGCCGCTGGCTCACCTTGAGTCAAATAATGAAATCGTCGATTGGTCCGTTCAGGCGTGCCTTCACCAGCAAACATCCGTTTGGGATCTTCGTCCGTTCGTTTAAGATGAAAGACACCTGTGGTGAAGGGAAATTCACCTGGAACGTTTTCCAGCTTTAAATAACGAAAACGATCTCCCCAATCCTGTAAATCAGGCACACTCACTCGAGGAATCACAGTCCCGCTAAGAGAAACACTTTTTAATGGCTGTTTGATTTTGCGATCTCGTACTTGATATTCGAATTCCTGAGCTTTGTACTTTTGAACAAAATCATCCCAAGCTTTGAGGGTTTTGAGTTCTTCGCCAGTGAATTCCTTTTCTAAATTGGATTCTAATTGAGAGGCCTTATCTGATAATACATCCGAGTTTTTTAATTGATGAAGAGCGCCCAGCTGAGAGGCTTTGATTCTTAGTTTTTTAACTCGCTCTTTGTAGCCTCGAACATGGCTGACAATTTCAGCCAAATAATTTTGCCTTTCACTGGGAATAATGATGTGTTCCCCAGCGCTCAAAACAGCTTTTTTAAAATCCTCATTCAATTTAAATTCAGTATTTTTCTGACTGAGAAGATCACTGATGTGAAAAAATAATTGATTCACTCCCCCATCATTAAATTGACTGGCTTGAGTTAAAAAGACCGGCACCTGAGTTTCCTGGTCAAAGATTTTTCGAGATCTTTTGAATTGTTTTGTAACATCTCGAAGGGCATCTTGTGCTCCCCGGCGATCAGCTTTGTTCACAGCAATCATGTCAGCAAAATCAATCATGTCGATTTTTTCCAACTGTGACTGAGCTCCAAAGTCTGATGTCATCACATACAAAGAATGATCCGCCACTTCCGTGATGGCCATATTGCCTTGGCCGATCCCTGATGTTTCAGCGATGATCAAATCAAAATTCAGTTCTTTTAAGGCCTTCAAGACCAAGGGTAAACTTTGAGCGATTTCACGCCCAGAACCGCGCGAAGCCAGCGAGCGCATGTAAATTCGCGAGCGACTGAGGGAATTCATTCGGATCCGGTCACCCAAAAGTCCACCGCCTGTTTTTCTTTTGGTGGGATCCACACACACGACAGCGATATTTTTATCTGGGTAGGAATTTAAAAATCTTTGGCAAAGTTCATCAATCAGAGAGGATTTTCCTGCTCCTCCTGTCCCTGTAATACCTAAAACAGGTGGTGGAGTTTTTATCGCGAATTTTTTTAAATTTTCAGGAAATTCTGGGTTTAAAGCATTTTCAACAGCTGTTAAGTAAACACCAATTTCTGAACTCGGGATAGGATCTTTTTGAAAGGGATTTTCATTCACAGGATTTTTTGGAAACAGTTTATTTTTTTGAGAATCCAGACGGGCTTTGTTCAAATCAAAATCACTGGCCTCAACGACCAGTCTAATCTTACCTTCAAGACCCATTCTTCGCCCGTCTTCGGGGTGAAAAATCTGATAAATACCGTAAGATTCCAGGGCTTTTTTCTCTTCATAGACAATAACCCCGCCACCACCGCCAAAGATTTTAACGTAGGGCGCACCCATTTCGACCAAAAGATCTTTTAAATATTTAAAATACTCCATGTGCCCGCCCTGGTAGGAGGACACACAAACACCCTGGGCCCCTTCCTGTAAAACAGCTTTAGCCACGTCAGCTACGGATTGGTTGTGACCCAAGTGGATCACTTCAGCTCCCATATCCTGCAAAATTCTTCGCATGATATTGATACTGGCGTCATGTCCATCAAATAAAGAAGCTGCAGTGACTATTCTGACAGGATTTTTTAAAGCCATGGTAGATCCTTTAATTTTCGATTGAATTCATTATTTTTTTATATCTCTTGAATCGCTTATATTCATATTCCACGAAATTGAGCTTTACGTTTTTCTGTGAAGGCTTTCATCCCCTCAGCAGCGTCTTGGGAGTCAAAAAGCTCACTGAATAATTCAGCTTCAAATTTCTGCGCCATTTCGATATCTAAATCCCAATTGGCCAATAGGGCTTTTTTACTTTGCGCCACAGCCAGAGGTCCACGAGCGGTGATGAACTCTAAACGAGCTATCGCTTGAGCCATCAGTTCAGCCTTAGGAACCACTCGATTGACCAAACCAAAACTCAGAGCCTCTTGAGCCGTGATAACATCACCGCTAAAAATCAACTCACGTGCTCGTCTAAGACCTACAGCTCGCGCCAATCGTAAAGTGCCACCAAAACCAGGAATCAAACCTAAGGAGACTTCAGGAAGTCCTAGTTTTGCATTTTCAGAGGCAAATATGAAGTCACAGGCCAGAGCGAGTTCTAAACCACCGCCCAAAGCAAAGCCATTGACTGAGGCCAGCACTGGAATTTTAAGCAGCTCCAGTTCATGAAATACACTTTGTCCTTTTTTTGCAAATTGGGCAGCTTCTGGGGATTTCAAATTGAGCATTTCTTTGATGTCAGCCCCAGCCACAAAGGCTTTTTCACCCTCGCCCGTGACAATCAATCCTCTCGCGTCTTCAAATTTCATTTCTCCAATGAGTCGAAGAGCCACGGCCATTTCACTTAAAACATTTTGATTTAAGGCATTTAAGCTCTCGGGTCTTGCGATGGCTAATGTCCAAAGTGCATTTTGCTGACTTAATTTGATGGTTTTAAATTCACTTTGCATAGTTATAAACTCCACGACCTGATTTTTTACCCAGCCAGCCGGCCTCGACATACTTAACTAATAAGGGACAGGGTCGATATTTGGAATCACCTAACCCATCATGGAGAACTTGCATAATGGCTAAACAAGTGTCCAAACCGATAAAATCAGCCAAAGTGAGAGGACCCATAGGCTGGTTCGTACCTAATTTCATGGCCTCATCAATTTGTGAAGCCTGAGCGATTCCTTCATGCAAAGTGTAGAAAGCTTCATTGATCATCGGCATTAATATGCGGTTAACAATGAAGCCTGGCATGTCTTTAACACTTTCAACAAACACTTTCCCCAGGCTTTCAGAAAGAGCCCGGGTTTTTTGAAAGGTCTCATCTGAAGTTTGTAAACCCCGAATCCCTTCAACTAACTTCATCAAGGGAACAGGGTTCATAAAATGCATGCCCGCCACCAGATGAGGACGTTTTGTGACAGAGGCAATTTTAGTGATGGAGATGGATGAGGTGTTACTTAAAAGTAAAGCCTCTGGTTTTACAATTTGGTCTAAGTCTTTAAAAATTTTAAGTTTTAATTCCAAATTTTCAGTTGCGGCTTCGATGACCACATCGCAATCACTCAAACTTTTTAAATCTTGAGCTGTTTGAATTCTTTGGAGGATTTCTTTTTTTTGATCTTCCGTGAGACTTTGTTTTTTGATTAACCGATCACAGGATGAGGCAATGGTCTGAAGACCTTTTTCAAGGGCAGCCGCTGACACATCCGACATCACAGCTTTAAATCCCGAGCTCGCGGCCACTTGAGCAATTCCGTTACCCATTTGACCAGCACCTACTATACCAATTTTTTTAAAAATTTGACTCAACTTAGGCCCCCTTTTGAGGTGTGTTTGAAAGTTCCACACGCTATCAAAAGAAAGGGCCAGGGACATGACGCCTAATGGCTAAAATGGAGGAAAAAAATTATCTTAAAACCAATCGGCAAAGACCGCGACGATTACCCAAAGTAGCAGCCGCGAATGATTTTTCATTATTAGCTTTAACACCCTCAGTTCGGATGTTGAGAGAAAATAACTCATTCACATTGGCAAATATCAGTGTTTTTCCCACTTGATTTGCACCCACTGCAAATTTTCGGGGTTGAACGCGGCACGCAGGACAAATGGGATATACAAGAGCTTCCGATTGGTTTTTACCAATTTGAGTGGTGATCTGCACAAAGGTCCCCTGGATGGCGCTGGTCATAGAAGGGTGTTTAAATTCGCAAGACCATTCTTCAATTTTCGGAGCTGTAAGAGCTAGAGATTGAAGCGAAATGAGTAAAGAAGCTAAAACCATTAAATTTTTCATAAAGATCCTTTTTAAGAGTCATTGTATGAGTCTCATAACTTTAATTGTATGTTTTGACTAAAACATTTTTTTGATTAAATACAAACGCACTTCAAAACTGAAAGTTTTTCATTTGTCGACAGGATATTAAGCTGGCCTTGGGGCCAATTCAGATCTAATTAAGTGGATGATAAATTTGACAGCTGTTGTTGCACATTGAGAATAGATTGAAAAAATCCATCTATCCCTATGGTATTTCTATGTTAATTAACGACTGCTGATTGTTTTGTGACCCGTTTGGTCATCTAGTCACGTTGGATATTTCAATTCCAACCACTGTTTAAAGCCTTTTTACTGGCCTTGCGAAAAGTCGAGGAGCTGGGCAAAATAAAAGGGCATGTTTCAGGAAGAGACGAGCCTTAAATATAAACTCTTTTTACTCCTTTTGGGATTCACTTGGCCCGCTTCAGCTGGTCTACTTGAACCCTCATTGGACTTAGCCCTTCCTTTTTATAAAAGTCCGGAAAGCCCCTTCCCCTCAGGACAGGCCAGTCGCAATAAGCTTCTTGATTCCTTGATCAGTTCTTCCACAGATCTACAGTTTCGGGTTCAATGGAATGAACAAGAACATCTTGTGGAACATTCCTCTTTGTTGCGTGAAATTGAGCTCAGCACTCAAGTGGTGGTTAAAAACACGAGCTCCCTACGATTACTAGCTGAAATGGAGTCCTCCTCTTTGGCTCAGATGAGACCAGGACAAAATTTAGAAGTCATGAGCCACCGTGGACCTTGGATGCGAGTCAGGATGAGAGACAAAGTGAGTTCTAAAAATCATGTGGGCTATGTTCTGACATCGGAAGTGGAGCCCCACTTCACAGATATTCGACGTTACACCTCTTTGACGGATTTAATCTTAAAAAAACAGCCCTATCAAAATTCTAAATCAGTGGTGGTGGTCAATCGTTTAAGCCAGCTGGATTTACTTGAAATCCAAAATGGCTGGGGTTTGTTAAAAACTCAATCCCAACAGGGCTGGGCCCCAATGTCTGAGATCATTGGGCGAAGTGATTTTGCCACTCGAGCCTGGAACTTGATGCAAAAAAAGTGGGTCAATATTCATTCACGCAATGGGGCTCAGATGACTCTGTTGGAAAAACTTGAAAAAAGAAGCCTGTCTGAGTTTTCAGGATTTCAAAGTCAAAAATCCATCGCTATTTTTCAAGGCACTCATCCTAAAATTCCAAAGGGCGCACGAGTTGAAATCAAAGAAGCATTGGCCAAAAGATGGAATTTGTCTCGCCTGAGCGGACATGGTGAAATCTGGTGGGCCACCCGTTTAGACCCCTCACAAAAGTCCTCATCAAATATTCGGACTTCTGATTTGATGCAAAAAAACTTAAGTGCCATGAGCTTTGATTCAAAAACAAAAAAAGGTTTAGCCGCCGCTGGTGGGATCTACCGCACTCGCGATGGAAAAAACTGGCAAAAGATCGATTTTTTTGGCTCAGAAAATTGGCCCGTGTGTTTACACCCCAGTGGAGCTTGGTTTGTGGGACCCTTTGTGAGCACTGACGAGGGAGAAACCTTTAAACCTGCCATCAAATGGAGCGAAGTGGTTAAGCGGCTCCAAATCAATGAGCCCAAACGAAAAATACCCTTTTTTAGAGTGATTGACATTAAATCCGTAGACAATGAAACAGTTGAAATCAAAGTGGACACTGGAATTAAGACGGCTCGCTTAAGATCCCATGCCCTTTCCCATGACTGGTCCCCGCTCCCTTAATCTCATCCAGTTTATTTTGCATGATGGATCTCACATGATCTTGCAGTGCTTTCCGGTTGTCAGATCTAAAGCCTTCTGTCGACAGTGCCGGCAGAACATCCAATGTGATTAAGCTATTGAGCTGTTTTCTATTGGGAATCAATTGATCTTTGTTCATCACTTGATGGGCTCCGCAAACAATCACTGGGATCAAATCCACCTCGGCCGAGAGAGCAAACAAAAAGGGGCCTGCTTTAAAATTTTGCAAAGTCCATGGGGTTCTCGTTCTTTCTCCTTCAGGGGCCAGAGCGATTTTTTCACCGGACTTCAAACGATGGGTGGACTGTTCATAAATTTGATAAACATGATCTCGGCGAGCCCTGTCGATGGGGAGAATTCCAGCTCTCTTCATCGCCCAACCAAAAAAAGGAATGCTAAAAAGTTCTCTTTTAGCTCCGAAACGCATATCGGGTAGAAAACCCACCATGGCAAAGATATCAAAAAAACTGGTGTGGTTAAATAAGACGACTCCCCCACTTTTATAAGGCCAATTTTCAAGGCCACGGGTTTGCACTTGCACACCAAATAAAAAACAAGTCCATCGACCCCATATTTTCATCACTTTACGCTGCCGACGAAAAGAATCCATCCCGTAGCTTAAACAAATGCCCAAAATTGAAAGAACTAAAGTCAAAACTATGAAAACAGGTCCCATCAGGAATGAGCGTAAATACGGGGTAAAATTCACTGGGGACTCTTTGTATTTGCAACGGGAAATACACGAGCTCGAGCAGCTGCCGTTTGGCGCTCTTTATAAGCGGCGTGTTCCACCGGACCCGACTGAGTCAGTTGGTAGGAGTTTTCGTCCATAATCTGCACTTCAAAGGGATAAAAAAAGTGAAACCCTTCACTTTGATCTGCAGGCTGAATGCGAATCAACTGCCGACAAATGAATTTTATAAATCGAAAATTTCGATCCGACTGATCATTGGGCTTGCGCAAAAATTCCTGGTTGCTGTTCTTAAGTTCGGCTTCCATGGCCTGCTCAACTTGCACAGAATCAAAAATTTGTTTTTGCTCGAGCTGTTGACAAACCTTAACAAAAAGATCCACAGGGTAAACATTATTGGAAGACTGATCCGGCATAATATGGGGAAAGCTAATTCGATTTTCTTCAACCAAAAAGCGAATCAATCGAAAACTGTCAAAAATAGTTTTGGTCACAAAACGAATTCCAATTTTATCAAAAACTCGCATGGCCAAAGCTTCGGGTTTGGCTAAAAGTTTGATCACGGCACTGGACGTGTTTTTAAAAGGCTTCGTTTGAAAATGCAGAAGTTCAATACGCTTTCCCGCAAGCGAAGGTCCACTCAAATAAATCTGACTGCCTTCATGGAAAATAATGGATTCAAATTGGGATAGAATTTGTTCCTGGATTTCTTTAGCAAAAAAACTAAACAGATCATTATCTGCATGCATAAATACATGCATACACCTCAGCACTGCGCAGGCCCAGGGCTGTAAAGAATCTTGAGGTGATCGGGAAGCAAATAAAAGAAGAAGACGAATGTCTTCTAACACTTTGGGATCCCGGACTTCAGAGGGGATTTCATTTTCAGAAAATCCTAACTTTTCTGTCATCAAAACTAAGGATCTTCGATGCTTTTGCCAAAGGGTTTCAAGATGTTGTTTGTTATTATAATCAAAACCATAGGCCTTTAAAAAAGCATTGGCCCCTTCCAAATTGTGAATCTGCAAGCGAGACATATCAATGGCCGAACGGCCACCTGCAATAGTATTCAACATGTCGGGATCAAATCGAAAGTTCATCACTCTGAAAATAAGTTGAACGCCCATTTGGGCGTTCAATCAAGTCATGATGCATTCTAGCTTTTATCGTTATTAAATACCGGCTAAAGCACAACCGTTCATGATAAATTCACCTAAAGAACCTTGTGCTCCGCTGGTGTTTTGAAACCATATTTCACCTCGCACAGAGGCGTCTGCTTGGCGTTGACCTCTCAAGGTTACAGTTCCTGCTGAATCCTGGTACACCGCTTGGAAAGTACCTGTTCCCAACACCTGACCACTTTGACCATTCATAGGAACTTCGATGACTCCCAGTGTTTGGTAGTTGGAATCAAAAATTCTGAGTAACAATCTTGAATTGGCTGCAACAAAACTTCCGCCTCTAAAGTCAGCTGAAAACTGAATGTCCACACCTGTGGTGGAGCTGTTGTAATTGGGATCCACATAGCCCACTTGGGAATCACC
The DNA here is from genome assembly GCA_046336825.1 of Bdellovibrionales bacterium. Lineage (GTDB taxonomy): Bacteria > Bdellovibrionota > Bdellovibrionia > Bdellovibrionales > Bdellovibrionaceae. Next base: position 9,493 of record JBKDFX010000151.1, read on the forward strand.
TGTGAAAGCTTGGATGGTTTGGGTGTACATTTCAGTGGTCATTCCATTGCTGAAAACACGACCCCAGTAATTCGTGGGACAGGTGGTGGAGCCAGTTCCTGGATTTGTTGGAGCTGCTGATAAAGCATTCATTCTGTTGGATCGAATATTGTCTGATTTTTTCTTAGCGCAGGCTCCCAGTCCTAGAGTCGCGATAATTAGTAACATCATTTTTAATTTCATATGCACCTCACAATTAGATGTAAGGCAAGTGGTGTGCCAGAGCTTTAAATTGAATTTGCACAGAAGAGAGACACTCTTTGTTCAACTTTGAAACGCAATTTAACTCGAGG
>JBKDFX010000152.1:0-11895 GCA_046336825.1 Bdellovibrionales bacterium
ACAAAATCCTTAAACGCCTTTGCAATATTAGTTTTCATATCTTCAGTGAGATCTTTGCGAAAAACAATGGGATCATTGGGAACTGGCTTTGAAAGTTCAACGATTACAACTTTTTCCTCCACATCAGGGTACTGAGTTTTAACAAGCCTTCGAGCGTCTTCGATTTTACCCTCGGACGGTGGAGAATAAAACGTGGCTCCCGCATCCACTTGTCCCTGGTAAACCATAGAAACGACGGAGTCGTGCTTCATTGCAAATACTGTTTCCTTAGGTTTTATATTTTTATCTTTAAGAGTTTTGAGGGGAACCAAGTAGCCCGATGTGGAGGCGGGGTCCACAAAGGCCATTTTTTTTCCCTCAAGATCTTCAATTTTTTTAATTTTGCTATCAGCACGAGTGATGAATTGAGCTTGGTAAGTGGCAGAACCATGGCGGAGGACCGTCAATCGTGCTTCAGCTCCGTATTTTTTATTGGCCAGTGCATAGCCAAATGTATTCATGGCTGCCACGTCAGCTCGCTTGGTGCCGAAAGCTTCCACCACTGCGACAAAAGACTGAGGGATCGAAACTTCAAATTTGTAGGGAGTATTTTTTTCTAAGAAAGTTCGAAAGATTTTAGAATTATCTTCGATCACTTTGGCATCAACTGAAGGAACAAAATAAAGCTTAATGGGGTTTTTTTCGGTTCCCAGCTCTCCACGCGAGCCCGTACATGAGGTTAGAGCCATAGCTATCATCACAAGACCAACGGCAATCGCAGTTCGCATGGAAGTCTCCTTCAATTTTAAGAATGAAATGAGGCGGCTCTGTGTTAACAAACTTCGTCCCTCTGGCCAAGGAAAGTCTTTGATTTTAGACTCCTTTCATGGCTTTATAGGCCACTGTGACGCAACCCCTCAAAACTCTTCAAGATTTAGTTAATTCCCTAGAGGTCGATCTCGAACAAGGTCAGTCTGTGCTGACCGTTTTTGACCTGGATTCCACACTTTTCGATGTGAGCCCCAGGATTCAACGCATCCTCGATGAAATGCGCCATCATCCAGAGGTTTTGGAACTTTTTCCAGAACATGTTCCTTTTTTGGAACACGCCAAAACGGAGAGAAAAGACTGGGGCATCAGGGACGCGATGATTCGTGCTTTTAGGAATAACCCGCCCCCCGTGGACTTTCAAAGGTACGCCAGAGATTTCTGGGCCCGGCATTTTTTTACTAATGAATACTTACACTTTGATCACCTCGTCGAAGGCTCCAATACTTTTGTAAATCGTTTGTACAAAGCAGGATCTCACGTGGCCTATTTAACTGGACGAGATTGGCAAAGAATGGGTGACGGAACAGTTGATGTTTTAAAAAAATGGGATTTCCCCACACCAAGTGAAAAAAATGTCAGTTTGGCTATGAAACCTGTCAAAGGAGCCGATGACTCTGAATTTAAATCAGGTTGGTTTGACTCATTAACGAAAAATCAATTTAAGAGAATTATATTTTTTGAAAATGAACCCGTCATTCTACATCGAGTGGCTGAACACCATCCTCACATTGAACTTGTCTACTTAGATACGACCCACTCTGGACAAGGACAGCCTTCAAGTCAGTGGCTCACCATTCAAAATTTTAAAGGGTTTTAAGTCTTATGTTACAAATAGTTGCCACTCCACTTGGACATCCAGATGATATTTCAATACGCGCACTCTCAATTCTTAAAACCTGCGATGTTGTGATTTGTGAAAGCACGAAAGAAACATCAAAACTTTTAAGACACCACGGAATTTCTGGAAAGAGATATGAAGTCCTGGATGAACATTCAAAAAAAGAAGATGTGGACGCCCTCATTGAACTTTGTAAATCACTGAATTGTGCCTTGGTCAGCGATTGTGGAACCCCTGGTTTCTGTGACCCAGGTGCTGACTTGGTTCGTATCTGTCGAATCAAGGGCATTGAAACTAAAATTATTCCTGGCCCCTCTTCACTCGCTGCACTTTTAAGTGTCACAGGCGCTAAAACTTCAGAATTTGTATTTGTTGGATTTATTCCCGCTGATAATGAAACAAGGGAAAAAAAATGGAAGGAACTCCAAAAAGAAACTCGAGCTTTTATCTTGATGGATACTCCCTACCGGCTCACGAAAATTCTAGAGGAAGTGGAACGCCACTTACCTCAGAGAAAATGTGTGATTGCCGTGGATACTTCCTTGGAAAGCGAAGTCGTCATTGAAGGACGGGCTTCTGAACTTTTACAAAACTTAAGAGGTCAAAAAGCAGAATTTATTTTGTGGGTACAAAGAATTTAATTCTGCTTTTTGAGTATCTGAATTAACGAATTTCCACATCACCACTGACAGTGTTTACTTTGTATCTTCGAATTCCCTGACCCGCGCTCTTATTTTGATTGTCGATATCCCCAGAGACCGTTTGAATATCGAATTTAATATCATTTTGCAGTCCTGGAAAATGAATGGAAACGTCTCCGGAGGTCGTGATGCTTTCAAGTTCCTTTGCTAAAACATTATCCAAATTGATATCGCCTGATACTGATTTCAACTGAACTTGATTTGAAGTGATATCAACAAACGAGATATCACCAGAAATGGAGTTGAGTTTAATATTTTCTGGCTTGAAATTATTGGCTGAAAAATCTCCAGTCACGGTATTGACAATCAATTCACCCGAATAACTTTCAGGAATTTCTATTTTTAGTTGCAAGCTTTTAACCGCACTTTGATCTGGCTGAGTGATTGAGAGTTCTTTTTCAGATTCTAGAACCTCCAACAAACGAGGGGCCTTTTTTTTATTTAACTTTCCCCTTGCACTTATTTGAATATTATTTTTGTCTGGAACAGTTACGATTTCAATATCACCGTTGATCGTTTCAATTTGGATATTTGTAATTGAATTTTTGATGATCCACTCATCTTTTTTTTGATCAGAATTTTGATCAGATGAATCTGCATCTAAAGACACATTGATGGTGGTCCCCCATTTTTCGGAAAAATGCTGGCTCAGCTTCTCTTCAATTTCAGGATCGGCTTCGACAGCTTTTTGAGCTGAATAGGCGGCCAAACTTATAAAAAGAGCTGACCATATAACACTTCCCAAAAACCACTTTGAAATATTTGAAAAATTCTTCATTTATGCTTCCTTTCGTTTATCGAGGACAAAATTTAAATTCCATATAATATAATCAATCACCATTCGAACCAGGGCACGTGTTGTGACAAACATAAATAAAAATGCGGCGACAACAACACCGACTCCAGCCAAGGAAGCTGAAATCAGCGCAGCAAAGATCCAAAATGAAAAACTTAAAATACCTCCAGTGAAGCCTAAGCCTAAAAGCAAGAGACTCAACACTGCGCCGACGCCGACCAGGGACCATCCCGTGAGTAAGTAAGAAAATAACAGCAATCCAGGAATAAACATCACGATTATTGCAAAAGGAGCCAAAAGAAGTAGCCGACCTAAAGCTCTCAAAACAAAAGTCCATTTAAGTTGAGTTCCCTTATCTTCAGAGTCAGACAGGAGAGCCTTTGTTTCATAGGCCATGGCTAGACTCTTGGGTGAACCCAACCGACTGCAAATCTCTTCTTCATTTTTACCACTCTGTAGCCCATGAGCAAAATGCTCTTCATAATCTCTTAAAATATCTTCGGTGTTAATGACACCACGAGATTTTAATGACTCCTTTAACTCATTCATAAATGCACTTTTAGTCATGATTTCCCTCGTCCAATTAATTGTTCAATTTGTAAATTAAATTCGTTCCATTCCTTGAGCTGCTGCTTTTGAAATTCAATTCCCTTTTTAGTTATCCGATAATATTTTCGAGGGGGCCCCCCTGAGGACTCTTGCAGATAAGTTTCGAACAAACTTTCATCCGTTAATCTTCGCAAGATGGGATAGAGGGTGCCTTCAGAAATTTCGAGGACTTTGGATATCTCCTCGACGAGCTCGTAGCCGTAATAATCCCGACGACCGATCATCGTGAGAACACAAAGCTCAAGAATGCCTTTTTTAAACTGTGGATTCATCCAGTACTGTGTAATACAAAGTACTGGGCCATGTAAAGTAGTATTTTAATAATAAATGAAATTTTTAATCAAAAGTGTATTTTAAACCCAAACCACCCATGAACTCGGCTGAAGTTTCAGGAAAAATAGAGAGGCCTGGTGCGATTTCAAAAAATTAACTTCATAGTGAAACTCCAATCCCAACTGTGCTGTAGGATTCATTTTCAATTTCGAATACAGATAATTTCAAAAAAAGAGGAAACCAAGAGGCCTTAAATTCAAGGGAAGCCCCGGGTGCGAATTTTTCAGTTTTTTGTATCAAGTCTGTCGGATTCTGAAATCGAAACTTAATGACATCAAGACTCGGGATAATTCTATAATTTTGAATGGGATCTTTTGTTGATACGAAAAAGTTCCATCCCATTCCGTACTGAGTAAAAGCTTCTTTGGTATCTAAGTTAGTATCTAGATAAAGCCTTAATCGATCCCAAACATCCACATTCAAGCCTATGTTCCAATAGGACTTTGTTTCTCCATCACGATTTTTTCTATAGCTAGGACTGGCATAGAGGAAGTAGAGGTTGGCGTTAGAGCTCGAGTCACTCCAATGATTTTTTTGTACAACTTGGGATTTTTGACGATCCAATAATGAATAAATTTGTAAGTGATTAGAAAAAAAACCAAGATCTCCTGAAAATCGATCCACTCGCTTTTTTGATACGACACCTATAAGATGACCATCAGAATTAAAAACAGGCCCACCCGAATTTCCTGGGCTGACAGACATGTCAGAGACAAATCCTTTTGTACTGACCTTGGACACAACACCACTGGATATCACATGGACATAATCAGAATTTAAAAGACTTCGTATATTGAATTGAGAAGGTACGACTGGATGTCCAATTGTAGCAATGCTCTGACCTTCGAATATAAATTGAATACGTGGCAATATTTTAATCAAAGGTCTTTGAGCTGCAGAACCAATCCGCAAAAGAGCCAGATCCGAGCTCGAGTCCATTTGAATTCGCTCTGCCTCAAATTTTTCCCAATTCTTATTAATAAAAAAAACAGTTATTAGGCGCATGTTATCAACACAGTGGGCAGCTGTTAAAATAACATCAGATTGAATAAGTGCTCCTGAACACACAGACCCACCTGAAATAATCACAGGTATACTGGATCTCTGTGACTCATAAACTTTAACCCAATCAGAGGCTAAAACCCATTGAACCTTCAAAAAGCTAACGAGGAAAAAAGTGAGGCCTCTAACGATGAAATTCATTGAGTTTGACCGTGGTTTTAGGTTCCACATTTTTTGTCACAACGGCGTTGGCACCGATGCGAGCATCATCTCCAATCAGAACAGGCCCTAAAACTTTGGCTCCTGTGCCTATCATAACTCGATTTCCCACTGTGGGATGCCGCTTGATGGGATCAAAACGCAAACCGCCCAAAGTCACTCCATGAAAGATGATACAGTTATCTCCAATTTCAGCAGTTTCACCAATAACAACACCCATACCATGATCGATGACTAAACACTTTCCGATTTTGGCTCCTGGATGAATTTCAATTCCTGTTAAAGCACGGGCCAATTCTGAAATAAATCTCGCCAAGAAAAACAATTTATTTTCATATAAGGCATGGGCTAAACGATAAAGCAGAAGTGCTTTTGGCCCTGGATATAAAAATAATATTTCCCAAAATGATTTCGCAGCTGGATCGTAATTTCGATAGGCCTGTATGTGTTCAATCAAAGATCTCATAATGCACTCACCTTCGGTGCTAGCTCAGGACATATCAGGTCCTGTCTTTTAGAATCATTAAATGAGATCTGACTCACAATCCAACTTTTATCAGTTTCGGTTAAAAATACGAAATGACCTGCAAGTATTGAAATATGACGATCCCGAGTGGTGTTGAGCTTCAATTCACCTTTAAAATTGAGTTGGCCTAAGCTTGAACTTAAATCTAAAAGAGTTTTGCAGCCTGAACCAACCACTTCACCTTCTATTTTTCTCTGTCGACTGCGACTGATGAAAAAAACTCGACCGTTGGTGAAGTTATCAGTACCCGGCATATGAAAGGAAATAAAAAAAGTTCCCTTTTGTCCACTGACAACTTGGCTTAAGTCAATATTGCCCCCACCTGAGGCAAACTCATAAATAACATTTCCCTCGTTTAAAAGGCCAGGAGACTTCTGAGAAAACTTAACTTGAACTGGCCCATAGAAAATCGGTTTGTCTTTTATGGTGGGATCAATTGATTTCGTCACATCCCAAACTTTAGAAGTCATTCTAAAGTCTTGAGGCAGATCATCGACACGATAGATTGGATATTCTACTTCAGTGTTTTTTATACTACAGGAAATCAATGTCACTGAAAATAAAGCTAAAGCAAGTCGAATCACAGTTGTTCCTCAAGATCATAACGCAAAGAAAGCAGCTCTGTGGACAAGGGATCTTGCGAAAGTCCTTGGGAAATTAAATAGCGACAACCATCATAAATTTTTTGGCGACATTTTTGTTTTGCCTTAAGGATATAAAAATAGGTTTTAACATTGGCTTTCTGCATTCCCGAATTGAGATAATTGTCGAGGCAGCCTTCTTGGTTCTCTTCAAAACATGTTCTTGCAAAATACCAAACTGAAGACTCATCGCTGATTAAATTTGGAATTTTTGAAAAGCCGCGTATTTCAGGCCATCGGCCCATTTGAGAAAGTAAATGCAATTGGGCTAGTTGAACTCGTGCATTTCCTGGAAATCTTATTAATGATTCACTGATCAGCTTTTCTGCTTCAGCCCATCTTTGGACTTGAGTCAAACAAATCACTTTAACAGCAGAAATGTCCGCAGCAAAGGCTTGATCTGCATCGAGATCATTACAGAATTGATAAAGATAGTTCCAGTCCCTCCAACGTTGATCCACAGTTGGATCTTCACTGAATGACATTGAAAATGAAGGCAACTCTTTGAAAAAATTTTGAAGAGCCAATTGAATATCAGAATTTGATTTCTGTAAAATTGATAAGTGGATGGACATCAACTTCATTTCAGGACGCAAATACAAAGACAAATCAGAGGTTGCATTCAAAGCTCCAATTAGACTTGGGATTTCAACTTTGAAATTTCCCGAGAGGGCCACAATTATAGATTGAATCAAATAGGCTTTGCGAGGTTCTTGACTGGCTAACTTTTGTGCTGCCGCCATGGCTTCATTCCACTTTGAAGCTGCCATTTGGGTCGCAATCAAATTTAATTGAGTTATGGAATTGTTCCGCTCAAGTGTGGAGGCTCGAACCAAATATTGTTCAGCGGTGTCAATTTGACCGTCGTAAAGGGCAATGAGGGCCAAGCCATTTAAATTTTGAATGACCAAGTCCTTGTTTTTGGGATCTAAAAGACTTGAAGATTCAAAAAATCGCTTAGCTTTAACAAGATCATGTCCAGGATTAAGATGTAAAAGTCCCAATCGCATCAGGGCAAGTGACTGATTCTGGGGCTCGAGCCGGTAATCTTTGTAGGCATCATATGCACGATCGTAAAGTTTTGAAGCGAACAACTGTTGTACCTGGGTCCAAATCCTTTTTTGATGAGACTCTTTAGTTTTCTTATCTGCATAAGTGAGAATGGCAATGACGGCACATACACCGACAAGTGCGTGCAAGCCCCACTTTTTTAAATTGAGGGGTTGAGACGAAGAATTCAAGCTGTAAGATTTGACAGGTTCAATCTTAATTTTACCAGTATTGGCAGTGGCAACTGGCTCAACTGTGATTGTAGCCTTTGGTGTTGGGCGTACAGGAACAGGAGTTAAATCATCATCTAATTTTCGAGTCACACTCAATTGAGTGTGGGCCTCGGTTTGTGTCTTTTCGATAGTTTCAGACTGATTCGCTAACTCTAAAACAGCGGCCTGTAATTCTGGTATGTCACGAATAAATAACCAGCGTGTATTTTGTTTTTTAGCTTCATCTAAAAGACCCAGTTGTTTGGACCGGATCAAAAGCGCCAATTCATCTACGCTATGAGGACCTAAAATAGATTCCGAAGCTTTAACTAACCAATTCTTTTCAGAGTTTGAAACAATTGCTTTTTTCATAATCCCTTAATGCCTAAAGTGCCTCAGGCCTGTCAGGACCATATTAATTTTAAGTTCTTCTGCTTTATTAATGACTTCATTGTCTTTTATAGAACCACCGGGTTGCAAAACCCAACGAATGCCGTAACGAGCGCAGATTTCAATTGAATCTGGAAAAGGGAAAAAAGCATCACTGATAAGCGCCACATCAACAACTTGAGAATGATGCTTTTTCCATCGATCAATGGCATGCTGTACAGCCTCAACGCGATTGACTTGCCCCATGCCCAAACCCAGTGTTTGCTGACCGCTGACTATGGCAATGGCATTACTTTTCAATGCGGCACAAACTCGTTCTCCAAATTGTAGGTTGTTTGCAATATCAGCTTGGGGTCTTTCTCCAATGATTTTCCATGTATCAGGAGTTGAAAATTTCTGATCCAGTTCTTGCAATACAAAGCCACCCGTCACTGAACGAATGTACTTTTTAGGCTTTGATTGTTTTAATGATTGATCAGCCTTGAGAACTCTCAAATTTTTTTTCTGACTGAGTTGAATCAAAGCCGCTGGAGTAAAATCAGTGGCAAGTAAGCACTCAATAAATCCAGACGTAATAAGTTTTGCTTCTGCTTCATCGATAATAAAATTAGCAGCCACGATTCCACCAAAGACACTCACAGGATCTGCAGACAGGGCTTTTGTCAGAGCTGTCAAACCATCATCAGCAGAGCCCACTCCACAAGGATTGTTGTGCTTTACCGCCACAGCCGTTGGATTTGAAAACTGCGAACATAGATTCAAGGCTGAATCTAAATCGAGAAGATTATTATAGGAAAGTTCCTTTCCCTGAAGTTGCTCCATTTGTGAAAGGCCCGTCAGGGGGCCCATTTCAGAAAACCACCAGGCTTTCTGATGTTCATTTTCGCCGTAGCGTAATTTTTGCTTCAGTTGACCCGCAAATGGAAAAGACTCAGAAATTTCTGCGTCGAGAGTCTGAGCTATCATTTGATCATAGCAACTTGTGAGTCTGAAGACTCGAGCTGCCAATCGTTTTTTATCATCAATATTGAGTTGGTATTTTTTTTCCTTGATCCAATTGTAATCAGCAGGGTCACAAACAACGGCAAGACTTGAAAAGTTTTTAGCTGCAGAGCGAAGAAAAGAAGGTCCACCTATATCAATTTTCTCAATCAGATCTAATCCTTGAAAATTGTCTATCAAAGCTTTTTCAAAGGGATAAAGATTGCCCACAACCAGGTCAAAAGCTTTTACTTTCCATTCCCTCAAAGTTTTTTGGTGAGTTTCAAGATCCTGTCGAGCCAGCAAACCCATGTGAACAAAGGGGTGTAATGTTTTAACTCGCCCGTCGAGAACTTCTGGAAATTGAGTTACTTCTGAAATGTCAGTCACTCTCCAGCCCTGAGATAGTAAATAATCCTTAGTTCCACCCGTCGATACGATTTCTAGTCCCCGATCAACAAGAGGCTTAAGAAAATCGATCAAACCTGCTTTATCGCTAACACTCACAAGAGCACGCTTGAACATTAGAAGGGCCCTCGCACGAGGAGTAATTTCAAATCATCATTAGTAAGAAAGAGACCGGCTCCCAAATATCCTGATTGCTTACCTTGGTTATCGAGTGCGTCTTCAAATCCAGCCAGGACGTACAGACCCCACGCCACTTTATAGGAAGCTTGAAAGCGTAAATTTGTATCACCAAAATCAAAGGCTTCCATAGTGAACTTGAGTTTCTTTCTAAAGAAATGGTAATCAATCCCTAATCCACCCGAGCTTTCAATGAGACCACCACGCACTGTTAAATCCCAAAAATTCATACCGTAAAGGGCTGTAAATTTAGTTTTGTTCTTGTAGGTTTTCTTTTCGTCTAAATCAGAAACAGTGGATCCATCGCCTGGGTTGGTGACCAGTGTATTTGTCTCTCGAACAAGACCTGCGGGGTCATCTACAATACCCAGCAAATAGAACCTATCAGGACCTGGCTGCACATGAATGCCAATGGTTGTTCGAGTTTCACCGACTTCTCCTAAATAGGCACCGTGAAAGTCAAAAGCTGTTTCGAGACGACTGGCAGATTCGAATAAGCTGGAAACTCCTTGGATAGCAGTATTAAGTTCATCCACTGTCGTTTCATCATTAACAAGCTTACCAATCGTTCCTTCACCCTTATTAATTTTGCTGGAAATTTCTTCCACATTTTTCATGGTCGCATCCAAACGAGCCATGGTATTTTTCCAAGTCTTTTTAAATCCTTTATCAGATTCATCATTAATCAAGTCGTCCAAAGTTGTTGTGATGTTATTGACTTGATCCACAATCTCACCAATCTGCTCTTTATTTTCAGAAGTGATTTGTGAAAGATCAGAAGTCAGTTTTTCGATATTTTGTACGATTCGACCTAAAATATGTTTATTAGTTCCGTCTTCGCTAACCGCATCAGCCAAATTATCACTGACTTTTTTTAGACTCTCGGCAATTTCTCCCACTTTAGACAAAACATTATCGAGAGCTCCTTGATCACTGACATTTAATATTTGTCCACCATCAGGAAGCTCAGGATCTGAAACACCTCCGGGATAAACTTCTACATGTTTATCCCCAAGAATACCGGCTGATTTTATTTGCACACCCGCACTGGATTTGAGGCCCAAGCTCTGATCCAAAGAAATATCCACACGTGCTCGCCCATTTTGCAGACTGATGTCTTTGATGACTCCCACAGGAATACCCGCAGTTTTAACCGTACTACCCTTGATAAGCCCCGTTGCGGAATCCAGTAAAAAATAGGCCTTTTGCTTACGAGAGAAAAAGGCCGGGTCATCGCTGACTTGCATGGACATCGCACCCACCAGTCCACCGACGACAACCACGAGTGCTCCAACTTTTAGTTCAAGGGATTTTAGCCAAGACATATAACGTGTTTAACCCCACTCATTGATGCTTCATTCCTTTGGAGACAAATCTTTTCACAAGTTCGATCTCCGAGTTGTAAAAATCCTGAGCTGTTCCCACTAGTAACACGCGGCCAGCATCCAACATTGCAATCTTATCGGCAATCCTGAATGCAGCGTAAAGATCATGACTCACCATGATGCTCGTGGTTCCAGGTCGACTCTTATGAGTCTCCAAAATCAAATTATCCACCATTTCAGTCAGAATAGGATCTAGACCTGTGGTGGGTTCATCGTAAATTATTATTTCTGGATCTAAGGCTAGGGCTCTTGCAAGCCCACACCGCTTTTGCATTCCACCTGAAATTTGACTGGGTAATTTGGCAAAATGCTTCGGGTCTAAACCCACTTGGTGAAGCTTTTTCTCAGCGATTTCATAGACTTGCTTTTCCTTTAGATCACGTCTGTGTTCAAAAAGAGGAAAAGCTACATTTTCTAAAACTGACATATCATCAAAAAGAGCTGCCGACTGAAAAAGCACTCCAAACTTTTGTCGAAATTTTGTGAGCTCATCCTTAGACAAGGGACCTAGGTCCTGACCGAGAACTTCCACCTTCCCGGAGGTGGGTTTAAAAATTCCTAAAATATGTTTTAAACAAACGGACTTTCCTGTTCCAGAAAAACCAATGATGGCTGTCAGAGATCCTTTTTCTATTTCCAAATCCATTCCCTTAAGAACAAATTCTTTTCCATCAAAAGTTTTTTTCACATCAACAAAGCTAACAGCTGGGGTTTCCATTAAACATTCCCCACAATGACGTCGTACAAACGAATGAGATTCGACAAGAAGTAATCCAGAACAATGATCATCACCATGCTGATGACAACCCCCTGATTG
>JBKDFX010000153.1:0-14077 GCA_046336825.1 Bdellovibrionales bacterium
GGTTCATTGGCCGATTTACTCACCATGGAGGTGGGGGGAGCTCGGCGACCTTTTAATCAACAAGAATTGGATCAGCAGAGCCATTTTATGAAAATGAAGGGTCGTGAAATTTTCAAAAACGCAGTCAGAACCATGGCCTTAACCTGCAAAGAAGCTTTCACTGCCAACAACATCACCCTTCATGACATTGATTGGTTAATTCCCCATCAGGCCAATTTAAGAATCATGGAAGCTGTGGCCGACCAATTTGATTTTCCGAAAGAAAAAGTCATTCAGTTCGTTCATGAAACTGGTAATACTTCCGCCGCCTCTATTCCCACCGCCTTTCAAAACTCGCTTGAAGAGGGAAAAATCAAAAGAGGTCAGCTGATTTTATTGACGGCTTTTGGTGCTGGACTCACTTCTGGATCTTTACTTTTGAGGTTTTAAATGACATCTAAACTTGCTTTTGTTTTTCCTGGACAAGGCTCACAAGCCGTTGGAATGGGACGCTTTCTTTTTGATAACTTTAAAATAGCTCAAGACACTTTCCATGAGGCCTCAGAAGTTTTGGGCTTTGACATAAAAAAACTTTGTTTTGAAGGACCTGATTCTGAACTTCAACTGACAGCCAATACACAGCCCGCTCTGTTAACCACTTCAACTGCAACCGCGCGAGTGCTTGTTAATGATTTTGGAATCAAACCTTCTCTGACTGCAGGGCATTCCATCGGCGAGTACGCCAGTTTTGTTTTGGCAGGCGTGCTGCCCTTTTCGGTGGCTCTCAAAGCTGTCAGACTTCGTGGTCAAGCCATGCAATCCGCGGTCCCTGTGGGGCAAGGAGGCATGGTGGCTTGCATGGGCCTCAATGAATCCCAAGTCGCTCAACTGACTGAATGGGTTAAAAAAAACAGCCCTGATCAATGGACAGTGGAAGCGGCTAATTTTAATAGTCCCGGGCAAATTGTTTTAAGCGGTCCTCTGCTGGCTTTAAATTGGATGCGCGAAAACGCCCGCGCTGAAACTATTTTCGGAGAAACATTAAGAATGAAGTTTATTCCGCTGAATGTTTCAGCCCCTTTTCATTGCCAAATGATGAAACCCGCTGAGCATGCCATGGCTGATTTTTTTAAAGATAAAAACTTTCAAAAACCAAGTCTTCCCATTTATCAAAATTGGTCAGCTGCTTCGGCTCTGGAGCCTGAAGTTTTAAAAACCAATTTGATTCAACAGGTCTCAGGTTCTGTGCGGTGGATGCAATCCGTTCAAAATATGCTAAGAGAGCATTCACCTGTATTTATTGAATGTGGTCATGGAAATGTTCTCAATGGGTTGATCAAAAAAACAGCTGAATCGGCTGTAATTTTTACGACTCACAACCTGGAAGATTTTCAAATTATCAAAGATCAAATCAAGGGTTCGCTTTAAAGCATTGGGTCAATATTTACTCTTGTTTTAGGAATTAATTTTGTTAGTGTATCGCACGTGTTAAATATCAAGAATCTTTCATTTTTTGTAACGGGTGGCAGTCGTGGTATCGGCAAAGCGATAGTCAATAAATTAGCTGCTCATGGGGCTCGTGTGGGCTTTTCTTACGCTTCTCAAGAAGCCGCTGCCCAGGATGTTTTAAAGCAGCTTCCAGGTGAAGGGCATTTTGTCTTACCACTGAGACTTGAAGACCCCTCAAGCATTGCCAGCGCCGTTTCGCAAATCCAAACCAAAATGCCGGAACTTCACGGTCTCGTAAATAATGCGGGATTGACCAAGGACGGACTTATGCTTCGAATGAAGCAAGAAGACTGGGATTTGGTTTTGAACAGTAATTTACGTGGGGCCTTTTTGCTCACCCAGGGCTTACTTAAAGGATTTGTTAAAAATCGCGGTGGATCCATTGTTAACATCACTTCAGTGGTGGGACGTATGGGTAACGCTGGCCAAGTTAATTACGCTGCTTCCAAGGCAGGATTAATAGGACTCACTAAGTCTTTAGCTAAGGAAGTGGGTTCTCGTGGAGTGCGGGTCAACTGTGTGGCCCCGGGTTTTATTAAAACAGATATGACCCAGGAACTTCCTGAGGAAGTTCAAAAGAAGATGTTGGATCAAATCCCCCTCGGTCACATGGCTGAGCCCGATGATGTGGCCAATGCCGTTATGTTTTTACTAAGCCCTGAGTCGAAATATATTACAGGTCATACTTTAGATGTTAACGGTGGAATGTATTTAAACTGATTTTATCAAAGGAGAAATCAAATGAATGAAATTTTAGGAGGAGAAATGACTGTGAATCCAAAAGTGAAAGATATTATTGTTGATCAATTGGGTGTTGATCCCGAGAAAGTAAAACCCGAAGCTTCATTTATCGACGACTTGGGAGCTGATAGCCTGGATATCGTTGAGCTCGTGATGGCCATGGAAGAGGAATTCAATCTTGAAATCCCCGATGAAGACGCTGAAAAACTTAAAACAGTTCAAGACGTTGCCAGCTATCTTCAATCCAAAGGAAAAGCTTAGTTTATGTCACCCTCACTGAGCCGAGGAAACAAGGAACTTCGCCGAGTTGTTGTAACAGGAATTGGAGCTGTGACTCCCCTGGGAACCACTTGGAAGGAAACCTGGCTTCGTGCTCTTGAGGGACAAAGTGGGGTTGATAAAATCACTCGCTTTGATGCCAGTCAGTTTGAAACTCAATTTGCCGCCGAAGTGAAGGGTTTCAATCCTGATCTTTATATAGAAAAAAAAGAGCAAAAAAAAATGGATCTCTTTATTCATTTTGCTCTGGCTTCTGCCAAAATGGCCCTCGAAAGCTCCAATCTCAAAATCACAGATGAAAATGCCGATAGAATTGGTGTTATTGTGGGCGCAGGAATGGGCGGCCTTCCCCTTATTGAAGAACAGCATTCTAAATTAATGGAAAAGGGTCCCTCTCGCGTTTCCCCATTCTTCATTCCCGCAGTCATCGCGAATTTGGCCTCTGGGCAAATCAGCATGGCTTTGGGTGCTAAGAACGTTAATTATTCGATCACCAGTGCTTGCGCTACAGGTGTTCACTCCATCGGCGAGTCTTTTCGATATATCATGTATGGACATGCGGATTACATGATTGCGGGTGGAACTGAAAGCGCCGTCTGTGCCATGTCCATGGCTGGTTTCGGAAATATGCGAGCACTTTCAACTCGCAACCAAGATCCCACGCAAGCCAGCCGCCCTTTCGATAAAGACCGAGATGGTTTTGTCCTAGGAGAAGGCGCCACGGTTTTGATTCTGGAATCCCTTGAATCTGCCCTCAAAAGAGGAGCCAATATACTGTGTGAAGTTTCTGGGTACGGAGTCAGTTCCGATGCCTACCACATGACTTCGCCTGCACCGGAAGGTCTGGGCGGTGCCAAAGCCATGCGAGCTGCTCTTGCTGAAGCGGGACTTAAACCAGAACAAATTAATTATATTAATGCCCACGCCACCGCCACTCCTGTTGGCGATGGTTTGGAAACTGCGGCAATTAAATCTGTATTCGGATCCCATGCTAAAAATCTTTGGATCTCTTCAACAAAATCCATGACAGGACACTTACTGGGAGCTGCAGGTTCCATCGAAAGTGCTTTTTGCATTCAAAGCCTCATCGATCAAGTTGTCCCGCCCACAATCAATTTACAAAATCCAAGTCCAGATTGCGATTTGGACTACGTTCCCAATGTCGCTAGAAAAGGACAAATCAATCACGTGCTGAACAATAGTTTTGGTTTTGGTGGGACCAACGGAACTTTGATTTTCTCTAGGTATCAGTCGTGAAAATATGGATAGCCTCTGACCATGCAGGTTTATATTTAAAAAATGAACTCACTAAAATTACTTCGCTAGATTCTCACAAACTTTATTGGGTGGATCTGGGGCCTAGCTCGGAACAATCAGTTGATTATCCTGATTTTGCAGACCTTGTGGCTCAAAAAATAAATGCAGTTTCGATGAATAATAATCAAAAAGACAGTTTAAATTCAAAAGACAGTTTGGATTTAAAGGAACTTGGGCTTCTTATTTGTGGATCTGGCCAGGGCATGTGCATTCGAGCCAATAAATATAACAACGTCAGAGCTGCTCTATGTTTCAATACGGAAATTGCTGAACTTTCTCGAGCTCACAACAATGCTAATGTTTTATGTCTAGGCGCAAGATTCACAACTGTCGAATTAGCCCTTCAGATTCTTCAAGTTTTTGTCAAAACACCATTTGAAGGAGGGCGTCATTCAGTGCGTGTGAATAAACTAAACTCTCCCATCAAGTCTTAGTGAATTTCAGCTGAAATTCACTCTTCTTTGATGAAATCATCTTTTCCATTTCTAATTATTTGGACAATATAATCTCGACAATTCTAATATGTGATTCATTCTGCCATCAGGAGAAACCCCGTTATGCAATGGAATATTCAAAACAATTTAAAAGACTCTGATTCTGAAATCTTCTCTATCATTGAAAATGAACTTAAAAGACAAACCACGGGCCTTGAAATGATCGCCAGTGAAAACTATGCTTCTCAGGCTGTCATGCAAGCCCAAGGCAGTGTACTGACAAATAAATACGCTGAAGGTTATCCTGGAAAAAGATATTACGGTGGTTGCCATTTTGTCGATCAAGCCGAGAGCCTTGCCATCGAGCGAGCCAAAAAACTTTTCGGCTGCCAATTTGCGAACGTTCAACCCCACTCAGGTTCACAAGCCAATATGGCTGTTTTTTTGGCCGCCCTTAAACAGGGAGATGGCATTTTAGGTCTCGATTTGTCCAACGGAGGCCATTTAACACACGGAAGTCCTGTGAATTTCTCAGGGATGTTGTTTAAAGCTTCCAGTTATAAAATTGACCCCACAACGGGTCGGTTGAATTACGATGAAATTAGAAAAACAGCTTTAGAAGCTAAGCCAAAACTCATCATCGCTGGATACAGCGCTTATCCTCGCTTCTTAGATTTTGCAAAATTTCGGGAAATTGCCAACGAAGTGGGAGCTGAACTTTTGGTGGACATGGCCCACTTTGCAGGTCTTGTGGCCTCAGGTCATCACCCCTCACCATTTCCCCATGCTGATTATGTCACCTCCACCACCCATAAAACTTTACGTGGTCCAAGAGGTGGAATCATACTCACCAACTCTGAAGAAAAAGCCAAGCTGATCAATTCTAGAATATTTCCTGGCATCCAAGGAGGCCCCTTGGAGCACATCATTGCAGCTAAAGCTGTGGCCTTTGGTGAAGCTCTAATGCCTGAATTTAAAAACTACATTGCCCGTGTGATTTCAAATGCAAAAACCCTGGCAGAAACTCTGACCAGTGAAAACTTTGAACTCGTCACGGGTGGTACTGACAATCATTTGTTGCTTCTCGATTTATCAAACTCTCCAGTGACAGGGAAATTAGCTGAATCGGCTCTGGATCAAGCTGGAATCACTGTTAATAAAAACACAGTTCCCAACGAAAAACGCTCCCCCTTTGTCACCAGTGGAATTCGAATTGGAACTCCAGCTCTCACGACTCGGGGAATGGGAGCTGAAGAAATGCAAAAAATCGCTAAATGGATGGGCCAAGTTTTGCGAGCTCCTGAAGACACAAAAGTCCTTCAACAGGTTAAGCTAGAGGTCGAGGAAATGTGTTCTCGGTTTCCGCTTTACTAAGAGTTTGATAAAATAATCCAAGTGAAGAGTTTTCTTTTACCTCGAGTTAAGTCGAGGCTCACAACTTTGGTTTTGTGTAATATGGGAGCTTGTTTTTTTCTCTCGGCCTGCTCCCATTCGAATGTCAATAATTCCCTTAAGGTCACAACTCCTCCAATGGAAAAAATTGAGGGCTCTTGGGCAAACGAAAATCAATCTAAAGAAACAAGACCTTTTATTGATTGGCCTGTGGACCGCGCCCGATTGACTCGCGGTTTTTTTACCAATCGAAGACGACCCCATTTGGGAATTGATCTCGCAGGCCCACGAGGCACTCCTGTTCTTTCAGCCCATCATGGAGTTGTTATTTATGCAGGACGAGATTTCAGAGGATTTGGAAAAATGCTGATCATTGAAGGAGAAAATGGTTGGGCTTCTTTGTACGCTCATTTGGATCAAATTCTTGTGCAAGAAGGACAGAGAGTCAGTCAGGGTTCCTCCATCGCAAAAATGGGCAATACGGGAAGATCCACGGGACCCCATCTTCACTTCGAATTAAGAAAAGACAAAGTGCCTGTGGATCCCTTGGTTTATTTGCCTGGGGGATCAGAAGCCTCACGCAAGTTAGCTGGCGAAAATTAGTTAATTCAATTGTCTAGCGAAAAATTAAAAAAGCCCCTATTTGAAAAATTAAAAAGGCCCCTGTTTTCAGAGGCCTTTTGAGTTCTAATATTTTTAATCTAATTAATTTATAAAACTAAATTAGAAAATATTGATATTGGCAGAGATACCTAAATTAGTTCGATCAGAATCGATTTCTTTAGGTGTGAATTGAATGTTCGGATAGATGTAGACATCTCGATTTAATGAAATTCCGATACCCATGGACTGGTAAGGAGTCAATTGACGGAATTTACCTTGTTCAGTGGCAAATTCTTGAAATTGAAAATATCCAAAAACAGTTCGGAAGCTGTACTTATCGTTGAACATGTACTCGGCAAAAGGATACAAACCAGGCTCGAGCTGAACCTTAGCATTTCCCTGACCGTCCAAATCTCCGCTTCCTTTGTAGAAAGTTTTAGAAATAGAGATAGCAGCTCCTAAAGAAAGCTTGTTTGTCACTTCGCCAATGAGAGTTTGAGAAACATCAAACAATCCGATGGATTTTACTTCATCCACATCGAACTTGTTGGCGCTGTGGACATAGGTCAAAGCTGTTGAAGCTTGGAGTCCACCGATTTTATAGGCCACATTGTATTCCAAGTAAGGATTGGAAACTGTGGCATTACGATTGCCGCTTCCCGAGTTGGTGGCTTCATCTAAAGTTCTATGAAAAGGCTTAAAAAGAGTTAAACCTGTTCCAAAATTCAAACTGTCCATGTCACCCAGTCTTCGTTTCACCGCAATGTCAGCTGTAAAGAAAGTCGCTGTATTGGTGGCCACAGCTCCCCGGTAGTTGGGTCTTTCTGCGTCGAAAGGCTTCTTAACTGATCCCCCTTGATAGGCAGAAGCTGTTCTAACAGACCATTTAGATTTGGATCCTAGGGTCGCACGTAATCGCTGATTCGTGATCTCATCGTCGATATCCTTCATTTGCTCGTCTTTTTTCTGCAAATCTTGGATTTTGCTAGTGGATTCACCAGCACTTTGATCAGACGAACCGCCTGATGAGTTTTGCGCATGAGCCATCATCCCTAGAGCCATGAACGCGAGTAGTAAATTTTTCAAGAACCCCTCCCCCTAAATCAATAGGATCTTTTATGGTGACAAAAATTGTCGAATCTATGCCACAGCAAAAAAAATACCAACCCACTGGTGCCATTTCAACACTAAAGCTCTTACTCAAATTCAATGTCGCGGAGCGCATTGGGCTGATTAGGTGCCTGACTTTGTCGAACCCAATCTCTCAACTGCAAGTTGTTTGTTTGTGGGTATATGTAACTTTCCTTCGCTAATTGAACTCGATTATCACTGTCCAGCTTGAGCAAATAGACCGAAGATGAAGTGGTCGCAGGCTGCTGGTTTCTATTTTCAAACTTAAAATGAAGGGCCAAAAATTCAACATTCGTCGAAGATAAAAAACGAAAGGCCTGAAAATTCAAGCGAGTGTCTTGAGCCAGATCAAACTCACGGCCCTCCCAGGACTTTTCTTCGTTGGTCTTAATGTCCATTTTTAAGGTCCTAAATACTGATAGTTGGGAGTTGAGCTTAAAAGTAAGACCTAAAAGAATTTGATCTGCATTGATTTGCTGAATCCGTGAGATCCCTAAATTCAATTCTAGCAGAGCTTTGTTTTTAAGAGCTTCTTGTTTTGACTGACCATTGACCCCACCTGGAGTTCCGGGGATCGATTGCGCTCGTTGACCCTTGAGAGGTCCGTTTCCCCCTGAGCCTCCACAGCCCAGCATCAAAAAACAAAAAGATAAAACAACACTGGCAGTTTTAATTTTTACGGTTTTCATTCTAGCGGTTTTCATTGGACCACTTTTGAAACTCAGTTTTAGCTGGATATTCAAATTTCTGCTTAACTACGGATATCAAATTAGAATTCTCCAGATAGTTGAGCACAATCAAGTTTTGAGAGACTTTTTCATTTCCACTTTGAGGTTTGCGCAGCTGAACGCCCATCACGAGAACTTTTTTTGCACCCTGGGATTGAATTCTTTCCAGAACAAATTCCACTCGAGTTTGTTCACGGATCTCTTGGGAGCTGAGCCATTGGGTCATCTCTCGAAATACCAATTGCCCACTTTTAACAGGAACTGAAAAGGCAGCAAATCGAGAAGCCCCATTGAGTTTGTAATTAATTCTGAGACTTAAGGATTCCTCGTCTTCCGAAATAAGATCAACTTTGAGAACCTCAAAGAGCAGCCTTTCTCTTAGGGCAACTGACTTTTGAGCTCTCTCTTGAAGATCTTCGGGTTTTTGTGATCCTTCTATATCACTTTTTGAGTCCTCAGCCGGATCCTGGCCACACCCCGAAAAAATGAAAACACTTAAAACACAGATCAAAATAGAGATCATTGAACCAAGGGAAAGTTTCATTGAAATGGCCTCCTGAGCATTGTCACTCCATGAAATGCTGAATGAGTGAATAAGTACACATGAAAAAGGCCCCTCTCAAGTTTTGATTATTAACTTGAAAACTCGACCAAAGTCGTTCCCCTTTTTGACACTTTTCAGTCATGATTAAACTATGCAAAAAGATGAAATAGCACTGGTTTTATCAGGTGGTGGCGCACGAGGCGCCTATCAAGTGGGGGTTATCCAAGCCCTGTCTTCATTGTTTGATGAATGGAAAATTGAAAACCCCTTTCAAATCTACTCAGGGGTCAGCGCCGGAGCCATCAATGCCGGTTTTATCGCCGGTTACAGCCAAGAGTTCAACCAAGGAGCCAAAGTCCTTACGGATCTATGGAGTCACCTGACCAGTGATAAAGTTTTTCGCACCGATGTTTTGAGTCTTGGAAAAATTGGCTTCCAATGGGCCCAAGAACTGTCCATCGGAAGCATAACAGGGTCCACACCCGGCAAAGCCCTTCTTGACACGTCTCCCTTGAGGGAACTTTTGCAGAGTGAAATGGATTTCTCAAAGGTGGTCAGAAATATTGAATCCGGCAGTTTAAAGGCTGTGGCCATCACCGCATTAGATTATAAAGACTCCACAGCTGTTACATTTATACAAGGCCAAGAGGGTCTCAAATCCTGGGTGAAGCCTCGAAAAGTAAGTGAGCTGGCCACTCTCAACGTGGATCACATTATGGCCTCCAGTGCCATTCCTCTATTGTTTCCACCCATACTAGCAGCTGAACGTTTCTTCGGAGATGGCTGTGTTCGAAACACTCACCCCTGCAGCCCCAGTATATATTTGGGTGCAAAAAAATTATTGATCGTGGGAGTTCGATCACAAAATATGACAGCCTACGATGCTCACTCACTTTTTGTAAAAAGACCCCCTACAACGGCTCGGGTTTTGAATGTGCTTCTAAACTCAGTTCTTCTGGACGGCGTTGATTTAGATGTGGAAAGAATTCGCAAGGTCAATGACATGGTCCAATGGATCCCTCAAGATCAAAAAGAAAATGTTCCTTACAAAAAGGTCGACTATGTGTGGATCAGCCCTTCACGCGACATTGGTGCTCTCGCCGCTGAAAAATCACGATCTCTTCCCAAACTCATTCGATTTTTAATTAAAAATCTAGGCTCCATCGAAGAGGCCAGCGAAATTATTTCTTATTTGCTTTTTGAGCCTGCTTTTTTAAATGAGCTGATCAGCATGGGCTTTGAAGACGGATTAAGACAAAGAGACCAAATCGAAAAATTATTCACTCAAAAATAATTAAATTTCGACCTGAATTCCCACTTCAATGACTTGATTGGGAGGGATTTTAAAAAAGGCGGTGGGTCTTTGAGCGTTGCGGCTCATCAGAGCAAAAATCTTTTCCTGCCAAAGAGGCATGCCAGGTCGGGAGCTGGGTAAAATGGTCTCTCGCCCCAGAACAAAAGTGGTTTCATTCACTTTGAAATTTAAATCCTTTTCCCGACAGGCCTCTAGAATATGGCGCATTTTGGGAATTTCCATAAAGCCGTACTTCACAATCACACGGTAAAGATTGGGAATCACTTCCATCACATCCACTCGATTTTTTTTCATCACAAAGGGAACTTCTTGGGTTTGAATTGTCAAAATCGCCACCCGTTCATGCAGAACTTTATTGTGTTTTAAATTGTGTAGAAGAGGTACGGGAACTCCCCAGGGGTCCCCTGCCATATAAACAGCAGTTCCCGAAATTCGAATGGGAGGATTTTTCAACAAGGTTTGACAAAATTCTTCCACACTCACGGATCGTTCTTTGAGCTTTGCATACAGAATTCTTCGACCCTTTTGCCAAGTGAGCATTAATACAAGCAATCCAATGGCTATGGCCAAAGGCACCCATCCCCCGTCATCCAGTTTAGTTAAATTGGAAGAGAAAAATCCAAGATCAATAATGAGAAAAGGAATAAATAAAAGAAGAGATTTCCACCATCCCCAACCCCATTTGGACTTGGCCACAAACAAAGCCAACAATGTGGTGATAATCATGGTGCCCGTGACAGCAATGCCGTAAGCCCCTGCCATCTGACTGGAACTTTTAAATGTTAGGACAAACCAGATCACACCAAAAAACAAAGCCCAATTGATGGCCGGAATATAGATTTGACCTACCTCTGAACTGGAAGTGTGAATAATGGTTAACCTGGGGCAAAGCCCCAACTGAATGGCCTGGCGAGTGATGGAAAAAACTCCCGAGATCAGGGCCTGAGAAGCAATAATGGAAGCCATAGTACTTAAAATTACCATGGCTGGTAAAAAGTCCTTTGGGGCCAGCAAATAGAATGGATTTGAAATGGTCTCAGGGTCATTGAGAACTAAGGCCCCCTGACCAAAATAATTGAGAAGCAATCCTGGCATGGCCACCAAAAACCATCCCCATCGGATGGGAGCTCTTCCGAAATGTCCCATGTCGGCATAAAGCGCTTCACCACCGGTGACCACAAGAAAAACGGAACCAATGACAATAAAGGAATGAAAACCATTTTCGATCATGAACTGAATAGCGTAATGAGGAGACACAGCAGCTAAAACAGAAGGGTTTTGCAAGATTCCTTGGAAACCCAAATAGCCCAAGACAGTGAACCACAAAACGATGATAGGCCCGAAAACACGACCGATACTGCCAGTACCAAATCTTTGGACTAAAAAAAGTGCATTGATAATAAAAATTGTAATGGGAATTACGTAGGGCTCAAAGACGGGTGTGACATACTTTATCCCTTCCACAGCTGAGACAATGCTGATGGCCGGAGTGATAATTCCATCTCCATACAAAAGTGCGGCTCCGAAAACCCCAATGAGTAATAAAAAAAATCGTCTTTGTTGTTTTTGGTTGGAATCCACAGTGAGTGTGCGCATGGCGAGGGCCATCAGGGATAGAATTCCACCCTCACCTTTATTGTCAGCTCGAAGAACGAATATCATATATTTGATGCTAATCACGAGCAGTAAAGTCCAAAAAATCAGGGATAAAACTCCAAATACGTTGGCTTGATTGAGGATGATTCCCGCTTCGTTGATAAAGCACTCTCGGAAGGCATAGAGGGGACTTGTTCCGATGTCGCCGTACACAACGCCGAGGGCACCGAGAGTTAAATAAAACATTTTCTTCCAAGACTTATCGGAAGTGCTATGAGTCGCTGTTGACATGATATTAAAATACTAAATGTATTCTGAAGGATCGTCACACCACAAACTTGCCAAAGCGCATTAAAGTTAACTCTAAAACCGAAAGACATGAGAGATTTAAAAAATGTCACGAAAATGGTTTTTGTTAAAAAATGCTGAAGTCCTAGGTCCTTTTGAGCCAGAAGCGCTGAATTGGGAGTTGCAAATAGACTCGGAAAGCTTGGTTTGGGGTCCGGGATTAAACGATTGGATTTCAGGTGTTGAATGGCGTGAACGTTTGCTGAAAGTTTCCTTGATGCTGAGGTCTTTGGAAATGGAGACTCAACCCAGTTGGTGGTACCGGGATTCCCACCTCACTTTTGGACCCTATATTTACCATCAACTGATTCAGGAACTTAAAAAAAGTAATCATGCCGGAGATCTTGAAATACGCCAGGATCCCCAATCGGATTATAAATCTGTTTATGAATATCCCACTTTAGTAGAAGAAATCGGCATCACTCGTCGGCGTCATTCGCGTGTGCCCTTGCAAGGTGTCTTTAAATACGAATCCTCAGAAGGCTGGCAACAAAGCCCCATTTCAACTGTCAGCCGAGGCGGTTTTGGACTCTCCGAAGACAAGGTGATGACCATTGGCCAACATTACAAAGGCGAAATCCTCAGCCCATTTTTAGGATCTCCCATTTATTGTGTGGCAGAAGCCTTGGCCAAACAAAAAAATCAATCTTGGGGACTGCGTTTTGATTATATTTCTGACGAAGGCGTTTCCATCCTTATCAGTTATATCAAGAAATTTTCCACTTAATTTTAAGTTCTTCACTCAAAGTTTTTAATATGTGCTCAGGCCTTTCACCTTTGGCCGCCAGGGTACAATTTCTTTTACCATGGTAACCATCCCGGTTGAGTGATTCAAAGCCCATGTGTTTAAGTGATCTCTTCAGGGGCCCTAGGCTGGCATAGCTGGCGAGGGCTGATTTAGGATGGGTTGTGGATAACAATTCCACAAGAAAATTCTCTTCCCATAAATCCGGATTTGTTTTGCGGCTAAAAGCATCTTGCAAAATGGCATGATACTTTTGCGTAAACGAAAAACCCCGAATGTCGCCATAAACTTTTAAGCGATTCTCAAGAACAGCAGAGTTGAGCTGTTGATAGACAGATCCTTGAGGTAGCCCCAGGTATTCACTTAAGCGATTTGAAATAGAGCCGTAGACTGAATTTTGAAACTCTTGAGATGAATGTAAACTTTCAAGAAATTGATTTTTTAATCCCTCGACGATCTCGAAAGAATCTAAAGACCAGCGGGAGTTGCCATTGAGCTGGGCGATGGCCGCTGTGTAGATTTCATTGTAGCCCAGACCCAGCCCAACTGAAAGAACATGAGGTTGTGAAAATTCTTTAAAACACCAATCAAGAAGAGGACCGTAGATGTAAGCTGTTTCTGAAAACGCGCCCGCACTGTGATGCATACTTTCCCCAGAAATAGGGAGGATATCATGGGGATTTTTCATTACTTTCGAGGTCTCTTTAAGCCTTAAAGTGGGCGATCCATCCGCGGTGTACTCAAGCGTGAATCCTAATTTTTCAAAAACCTGCTCATTCATGAATTTCATCCCCTTCGTTGAAAAGCTTTCTTATGTGCATCTTAAGTACATTTCGAGTGCTTTTTCTCGACAGATCTTGTCTTTTTTGAGAAAGATAGCCCATGCCCTCTTTTGCCCAAGGTCTTCCTTTTAATCCCATTTCTCAGCATTACAAAGCGCTTTTTGGGCAAAAGGTCTACAAAGTCCCCGTTGCTGTCGCTGAAAGTTGTCCCAACCGCGAGGGTCTTAAAGGAATGGAAACCTGCCTGTTCTGTGATGTTTGGGGTTCTGCGGCTCGCAGTGAAGCTTTTGACCTGGAACTGAAAGAGCAAATTTACAAATACAAAAGTCACATTCAAAATAAATTCAAAGCTCAGCAGTTTTTAGTCTATTTTCAAGCCTACACAAACACTTTTCTTAAACTTCAATCACTCAGGCAAAATTTTGAGACTGCTCTTTCTGTGGAAGATATCGTGGGATTTATTGTGGGCACCAGGCCGGATTGTCTGTCCCACGCCGTTCTTGAATTATGGAATGAATATCAACAAAAAACATTCGTAGGCGTTGAGCTGGGTGTGCAGAGTTTTTTTAATGATTCCCTGGAATTTATGAAGCGAGGTCATTCCCGCGAACAAAGCCTGAAGGCTCTGGAGACC
>JBKDFX010000154.1:0-20942 GCA_046336825.1 Bdellovibrionales bacterium
GCCCTCTATGATGCGGATCTGGAACTGGCGGCTAGAAAATATAAACAATTGAAATCTCTCAGTATTAGAAAAAACTTAGGATCTGCCTTTTTTAACGTTTTAAAACCAGATTTAGAATCTCGAATTTTAAAAGTGAAAGCCAATTTAGAAAAGATTCGTTGGTTTCCGAAGAATTGGGAAAGCCGTCATCTTTTTGTCAATTTAGCTTTTCAAGAGGCTGAAGTCCGAGAAGGAAATCGATCTGTTCTTAAAATGAAGACAGTCAATGGGCGACCCACTCGAAGAACCCCCACTTTACGTGATGAGATTCGATTTGTCGAGCCCACGCCCACCTGGACAGTTCCCTTCTCTATTGCTGTCAAAGACAAACTGGATCTTTTAAAAAGAGATCCAAAGCTATTGTTAAATCAACAAATATGGGTTTATGATCTTAATCGTAATGTTCTAGATCCCTTTCAAATTGATTGGGATCAAATCAATCGAACAAATTTTAGATATGTGCTCATTCAACAACCGGGTCCCCACAATGCTTTGGGTTTGATTAAATTTCCACTCACAAATCCCTGGTTCATTTATATGCATGACACCAACGAACCTCATTTAATGAAAGAGTCTTATCGTTTAAGAAGCTCGGGATGTGTGAGAATGGAAAAACCTTGGGAGCTTGCAAGCTATTTGTTGTCAGATCAGCCCGAATGGACTCAATCTAAACTTTTACAAAAGCGCTATTCAACTCAGCAAATATTTTTAAAACAAAGACTGCCTGTGTACTTTCTTTACCTAACTGTGCAATTGGAACCCACAGGAGAAATTCGCTTTGCAGAAGATTTTTATGGCCAGGATCGAAGACTTATAGAACTTTTTGATACTCGAGGTTCTCTTGAAAAATTTTAAGTTGATTTGTTTTTTTATGGTTCAACTGTCCTGTGCTTTTAGTTTCGCAGCTAAAATACGTGTGACAGGCGAAGCCGGCCCAAGCCAACTGCTTCGACAAGTGAAAGCTGTACATTGTGACTCAACAACGAAGGTTTGCAAAAAGATCTACTACTTTAATCTGAATCAAGCTGAGAGTGTAATTCCTGGTCGTTATATATTAGGTTTTGAAAACTCCATTTATCCTGGTTTTGTTGATGTCAAAGAAGGGCAAACAGCTGAGGTCAGTCTCTTTAAAGTCAGTGTGCCTTCGCAGCTAACGAACCAGGACCAGGTCCGAGTTTTTCGTGATTTGGATGCAGAAATCGAAAAAAATAAAATCTATTTTACGCAACACCACTTGGGTCGTCCTCTCTTTCGTTTGGGGCAATGGAATTTTGGTGATTTGTATTTAAAGAAGCCTGGACAAATGGATATCACTGCGCGTCTCAATTATGATGTTTGTAATCGATCACGGTATTCTGATCCTGAAGTTGAAGAAGCTAAGTTGATTTGTCAGGCAGCGACTCAGGCTTTGAAGTCAGGCGACTGGCGCAACATGTCACCATTGTTTCAATTTTCTGGAAAAGATCACATGGAGCGTGAGTTACAAAAAGGACAGTACATCCAAAATCTCGTTTCTGAAGCTGGAGATAGAAGGCAGATTGTCATGCGCCGAATGTTGGTTTCTGCGATTATCAAGGGCCGTGACTTTGTTTCTGTTTTTCCTGGGCGTTACCGATTTCTTTCAGATGCACCAAGATCTTCATCGATAAGCGTTAGCGTGGGACCTCAAACTCAAAATTTTGATTGATCAGGTGCTTGGCTCAAACTAATATAAATCTTTGTAACTATTGGAATTCTTGATTAATCAGCAGCAAAGAGGGCCCGACAGTGCGAGAGAGTTTAGCACCAGACAAAAGAACCCACGAATTTCAGATTGCGGGTGTGCCCTACAAGCTCAGAACCTCCCATGACGAGGCTCTGGTAAAAGAATTGGTTGAATTTTTAAATCAGCGAATGGCACAGGCTCTTGCTGTTTCTAAGAACGGCTCCTATCAAAATGCAGCGGTTCTAACAGCCTTACATCTAGCCGAGGAATTGATTCTTTTAAAAAAGAAGGCCTCAGCCGAGCTTGAGACACTAGAAGAAAAAATTCTTAAAATTGCTGTTGATCTCGAGAATTCCAAGTCCAACTGATTGGATTTGGAATGTCGAATTTTGAAAAATTCACTTCAAAAAATGAAGTGAGACAATTCATAAAAGTAAATCGCCCTCAGGCCTTGCCTGTGTTGGGTCTTTATAAAAACTTGTCACAGGTTTTGGATTCACAAAAAGGCCATTGGGCTGGATTTAAAGCCTTATCTGATGAGCCCCCTCTTGAGGGGACTCTTCCATCAAGGATTGATTGGTATTTTCCTGTTATTCAAGGTGATGAAATGAGCTTTGCTCAATCAGAAGCCTGGACCCGCTCACCCTTGGGTGTGATGGAGCCTGTCGGTGGGACTGCAAAAAGTCCTCAAGAGATGGATGGTTTTTTAGTGCCAGGCCAAGCCTTTTCTAAAAAGGGAGAGCGCATTGGTCGAGGTCGAGGTTGTTACGATCGGGCCCTGGCAAACACCCAAGGTCTTAAAGTCGGAGTGTGTTTTGATTTTCAATTTTTTACAGAATTACCCAGCCAAGATCACGATGTGAGAATGGATGTGGTGGTCACTGAAAAAGAAATTATTTGGTTAAAGAGGTAAACTATGGAAGTGGCAATTGCATCGATATTAGGTCTTATTCTTGGAGCAGTGGGAATTTTCTTTTTCAAAAAAATTCAAGATGAGTCCACAAAAAAATCAGCTAAACTCGAAGCGGAAAAAATTATAGCACGAGCAAAATCTGAAGCCGCACGTGTTAAAAAAGATTCAGAGTCAAAAGCAAAAGACTTTGAAGTGCGCGCTAGAAAAAATGTAGAGCAGGATATACAGAAACAGAAAAACCAAGCGAAGCAAAAAGAGCAGCAGCTTGAGCGTCGGCTCAAAGAGTTGGATGACGAAGAGAAGCGAAAGAATGAAGAAAATCAAAGATTGCTCAATCAGCTCAAAGATCGAGAAGAAAAAATTCAAGTTTCAGAAAATCGATTAAAAGAACTGGACAAAAAAGCTGACGAACAGATGCATGAACTAAAAACAAAACTAGAAAATGTTTCTCAAATGTCGCAGGAAGAAGCCAAGCGCCAATTGATGGCAGCTCTTGAGGATGAAGCTAAAAAACAAGCGAGCCTCAGGCTTGCAAAGATTGAAGAAGAAACTCAAAAAGAAGCCAAAGATCGTGCTCGAAATATCATTGCTTCAGCCTTAGCCCGATTTGCTTCTGAGTACACTTCTGAACGAACAGTTTCTGTCATGTCTTTGAGCAGTGATGAAATGAAGGGTAAAATCATTGGGCGTGAAGGTCGAAATATTCGAACATTGGAAGCCCATTGTGGAGTGGATTTGATTGTGGACGACACTCCTGAAGCAGTGGTGATTTCAGGTTTTGATCCCATTCGCCGTGAATTGGCAAAACGTACCATCGAAAAATTAATGGAAGATGGGCGTGTTCATCCAGCTCGAATTGAAGAAGTGGCCGATAAACAAAAAACAGAATTAATGAAATCTTTGAAAGAAGAAGGCGAACGGGTGGTGGTGGAATTAGGTATTACCAATCTTCATCAAGAGCTCATACGTTTGGTGGGAA
Source organism: Bdellovibrionales bacterium (assembly GCA_046336825.1). Lineage (GTDB taxonomy): Bacteria > Bdellovibrionota > Bdellovibrionia > Bdellovibrionales > Bdellovibrionaceae. The sequence goes on from JBKDFX010000154.1 coordinate 3,637, forward strand.
GTTTGAAATACCGAGCCAGTCATGCGCAAAATCTTCTTAATCATGCGATGGAAGTGGCCTACATGGCAGGTCTCATGGCCGGAGAGCTGGGCCTCAATCCAAAAGTGGCTCGCCGAGCCGGGCTCCTGCATGATATTGGCAAAGCGGTTGAGCACACAGTGGAAGGATCCCATGCCATCGTGGGGGCTGACACCGCAAAAAAATACGGTGAATCTGATGAGGTTTGTCATGCCATTCGTGCCCACCATGATGATGAAAGACCCCAGACAGCTTTAGCGTGGATTGTTCAAACTGCAAACTTGCTGTCTAACTCTCGACCCGGCGCACGTCGTCCCCAAATGGACAATTACATTAATAGGTTGCATGAGCTCGAAAGTATTGGAAATAGCTTTGATGGAGTTTTGAAAACCTATGCACTTCAAGCGGGCCGCGAAGTCAGGGTATTGGTTGAATCTGCTAAAGTGACTGATGATCAATCACAAATGTTAGTTCGTGACATCGTTCGAAAAATTGAGCGCGAACTTCCTCAAGCAGGACAAGTGAAAGTCACGGTGACTCGCGAAACCAGAGCTGTGGAGATGGCCCGATGATGCGGCCCGAAGAGCAGGTTGAACAAATTCAGTTTGGCTGTGTGGATTTAATTTCAAAAGGGGATTTGCTGAACAAACTCAAAAGAGGCAAACCTTTAAAAATTAAGTTCGGCGCAGATCCCACTCGACCTGATATTCATTTGGGTCACACCGTCGTGATCAATAAAATGCGCACCTTCCAAGAACTTGGCCATCACGTGCAGTTTTTGATCGGAGACTTCACTGCACTTATTGGTGATCCCTCGGGCCGAAATCAAACTCGACCTTTGCTGACCCGTGAGGAGATTGAAGAAAACGCTAAAACCTACGCGACACAAATCTTTAAAATTCTCGATCCAGACAAAACAGAAATTGTTTACAATTCAAAATGGCTTTATCCCTTTACCAGTCAAGATTGGATCAGCCTAGCGTCCAAGTACACTGTGGCTCGCATGCTCGAACGGGAAGACTTTACCAAGCGCTATAAAAGTGGCACGCCCATCTCTATTCACGAATTTCTTTATCCCCTAACTCAGGGCTACGATTCGGTGGCACTGAAAAGTGATGTGGAGCTTGGTGGGACTGATCAGTTGTTTAATTTATTAGTGGGACGAGATCTACAATCCCAGTATCAACAAGAATCACAGGTGGTGTTGACGATGCCACTGCTCGAAGGTTTGGACGGAGTCCACAAAATGTCCAAATCCATGGACAATTATATTTCAGTTGTGGAAACTCCGAAGGATATGTTTGGTAAAACCATGCGTATCTCAGATGAGTTGATGTATCGTTATTACCAACTTTTGACAGACATCAAGCCCCACGAACTCGAGCAACTCAAGAGAGACATTGAAAGTGGTAAAAAGCACCCACGGGATGTGAAAGTCAATTTAGCCAAATTTTTAGTGACTCGATTTCATTCACAAGCAGCTGCTCAAGCGTCTGAAGAAGAATTCAACCGTATTTTTGCACAAAAGGGTTTACCCGATCAAATTCAAGAAATTGAATTTTCAGCAGAGTCTCAAGTTAATTTAACTACCATCCTTGTTAAGGCTCAGGTTTGTCAGAGCAACTCCGAAGCCGCACGTTTGATTGAAGGCGGAGGGGTTCAACTTAATTCTGAAAAAATCCAAGATAAGAAGTTCAAAATGGATTTACAACCAGACGGAAACTATTTAATTAAGGCCGGAAAAAAACATTTTTTTAAAATTAAAGTGGCAGGTAAAAAGTGAAAATAAAATTTTTACCTCAAGATTTAGAAGTTAATCTTGATTCCAATAAAAGTGTCATGACCATTGCCATTGAAAATGGAATTCATATTCACTCCATTTGTAAAGGTAAGCCCAGTTGTGCGGAGTGCAGAATCAAAATTGTGGACGGCGAAAACAATGTGAATAAGCCCAATAAGGATGAGTTAAGTCTCATTGGTAACAGTTACTACATTGACGGGCGAAGGCTTTCTTGCCAGGTACGATGCTTTGGTCCCGTTGTGATAGACACCACTGAGCAAATTGAAAGAAAAGAAAATCCAACAAAGAAAATTCGTGGATTCAAATCCCAAAAGCAGTATGAGTCCAAAGCAGTTCTGGATACCCTACTGCTGAACAATGAAAAAAAAGACAATTCAAAGTGATTGATCATAAATGCTTTTTTTGAATTACGAGGCCAGTTCTAAAGATCTTCTCGGAACCCCGATTCGTCGAGTTCTTCCTACGGCAAAAAAAAGAATGATGGGTCACTTTATTTTTTTAGACCACATGGGACCAGTTCGTTTCCCAGCAGATAAAAGTTCTTCTTTAACAAGTCATCCTCACATAGGTTTAGCAACTTTGACTTATTTATTTGAAGGTCAATTACATCACCGTGACAGTTTAGGAACATCCCAAATAATTAAGCCAGGTGATGTGAATTGGATGATTGCTGGCCGTGGGATTTCTCATTCAGAGCATGGAGTTCAAGAAGAATCATCAGACAATTCTTTGCATGGGTTACAGTTTTGGATGGCGCTACCCGATGAAGAAGAAGACAGTCCTGCACAGTTTCATCATTTAAAAAAAGAAGTCATTCCCGAGACCAACAGTGGGGGATTTAAAATTACTGAAATTGTAGGTTTAGCTTCACCTGTACCTGCATCTAAAGAAAGTACGCTTCTTGTTCTTGAATCTAAGGCGGCTGCCAATTGGAACTCGAATATTAAAAATCAAGAATTAGCTGTTTATATTATTGAAGGATCTGTCGCAATTAATGGTCAGATGTTTAAGAAAAATCATGTGGCTTTGTATTCACCTGATAGCTCCATTCAAATTGAAACTCTTGAGAAAAGTTTATTGGTTGTTTTTGGAGGTCGAGCCTATCAGGGAATTTCAGGTCAAAAAGAAAAACATATATTTTGGAATTTTGTTTCAAGCTCTAAAGAAAAAATCAGAAACGCTGTCCTGAATTGGAATTCAGGAAATTTTCCAATGGTACCGGGTGCAACGGAGCGAATTTTATCACCTGAATTTAAACGTTAAAGCTGGACCCACAGCCACAGGCTTTGGTGGCATTAGGATTGTTAAAAACAAAACCTTTTCCATTGAGTCCACCAGAGTAATCCAAGGTCATGCCAATCAGATAAAGAAAAGACTCACCATCCACAGCCACTTTTTGTCCGAAGGCTTCAAAGAACTGATCGCCTTCTTTCGAGGCTTGATCAAAGTTCATTTTGTAAGAGAGTCCTGAGCAACCTCCCTTTTTAACTTCCACTCGTAAAAAGGCAGAGTCAGGTTGATTTTCTTCATCTTTGAGACTGCGAATTTTTTTTGCTGCTGTTTCAGAAATTTGAATCATAACTAAGATACTACCATAGGTGCTGACAGCTGAGAAGTCTGTAAATGAGAACTTGCCAAATTGCAAAAACCTAGCGATTTCAATGATTTAACCAAAATTTCGCAGGCTTCGTGAGCTTCTTCAATTCGAGTCATTCGCCCCCAGCTTATACGAAGGTGGGTGGCTGGAGATTCTAAATTCCCACGCCCAAGAGCTTTCAAAGCAGGACTCAATTTTGAATCTGACGATCGACAGGCGGAGCCTGTGCTTAGGCACAAACGAGCGAGACGGGGAAGTAGGTCATCCGCTGAGAGCCGAGGTACTGTTATGTTGATTAAATATTTTGAACTTTGAAGTTCAGGAGAATTGAAAAGAATTTGATCTGAAAAGTTCTTTTTTAATTCTGAGTAAAAATGCGAGTGCAAAGTCTGGGCATGGAAAAGATCTTGTGCCATTTCAATTTCGCAAACTTCACAGGCACGACCTAAAGCGACGATTCCAGGAACATTCAAAGTGCCTGAACGTCCCAGCGGTTCTTGAAAACCACCATGGAGCAGTGGATTGAGTTTAAGTCGTGGATCTTCTTTTCGAATAAACAGGGCACCTATGCCTTTTGGGCCATAAATTTTGTGACCAGAAAAAGAAAGTAAATCGACAGGAGTTGTTTTTAAATCGATAGGATATTTTCCCACCATTTGAGTAGCATCAGAGTGTAAAATTAAATTATTATTTTTAGACCATTGAGCCAACTCTTCGATATTTTGTTGGCTTCCAATTTCATTTTGACACCACATCACGGAAAGAATTCGAGTGTTGGGCTTTAGGAGAAAGTTTAAATCAGCTAATTGAATGAGGCCATGAGCATCAACGGGGGCGTATGAAAGTTCAATGAGTTCTTCATTTGTAAGAAATTTAAGAACTTCTGCAACACTGGAGTGTTCAAAAGGAGTTGTGATGACATGGGGGCGAATAGTGGGCTCTAGTTTTTTAAGCCGATAAACAAGACCTTTAAGTGCCCAATTATTGCTTTCTGTGGCCCCGCTTGTAAAAACCACTTCCTCAGGACTGCAATTGAGAAGTTGAGCCACTTTTTTTCTTGCGGATTGAACAGCCGCTTGAGCTTGCCAGCCACTTGTATGTAACAAACTGGCAGGGTTACCAAATTGCTGATTCCAATAGGGTTCCATGGCTTCTTTAACGCGAGCATCGACAGGCGTGGAGGCACAATAGTCAAAATACAAAGATGACATTCCCTAGACCTACTTCCACTTGACCCTGTCTTCAAGGGGAATGTGAAATGGAGTCTATGAAATCTGGCACATTGAGAAAAAAAGGCCTTAGAATTGAACCCCTCTTTGAAAAAATGGGAAAGTCGTTACCACCCATAAAATGGGTTAAAAAGGGCGTCCATGAATTTCCTGATTTTTGGAGTGAAACAGCTGCTGAAATTGTGGCAAGTAAATATTTTCGTAAAACAGGAAAAACATCAAAGGCGACACAAGAAACCAGTTTGAAACAGCTTATACATCGAGTTTTAGTCGCTTTAGAAAAAACAGCAAAAGTACAAAAATATTTTGCAAGCTCACTTGATTTAAAAAACTTTCTATCTGAGCTCAGGCACTTAATTGTTTATCAGAAAGCCGCTTTTAATTCTCCAGTTTGGTTTAATGTAGGACTCTGGGAAGTTTATAAGGCTGAATCTTCAGGTGAACATTGGGCTTATGATTTCAAATCGAAAAAGATTCGAAAAGTTCATAATATATTTGAACGTCCGCAATGTTCTGCCTGTTTTATACAAAGTGTAGACGACAGTTTAGAAGGAATTTTTGAACTTGTAAAAAATGAAGCCAAACTTTTCAAGTATGGATCAGGAACGGGAACCAATTTTTCCACACTGAGATCCAAATACGATGAAATCAGTGTGGGGGGTACATCGTCGGGGCTCATTTCATTTTTGGAAGTTTTTGACAAAGGAGCCGGTTCTGTCAAATCAGGAGGAACCACTCGTCGAGCAGCGAAAATGGTGCTGTTGGATGACGATCACCCAGAGCTTTTAGAATTTATTTCTTGGAAATCTGAGGAAGAAAAAAAAGCTCAAACTCTTATAAAGGCAGGTTATTCATCTGACTTTGAGGGGCCTGCTTACAAAACTGTATCAGGCCAAAACTCGAATAACTCTGTTCGCTTTTCAAACGATTTCATGAAGGCCCTAGTTGAAAATAAAAAATGGTTTTTGCGTTCACGAATCCATGGCAAGAAAGTACGTGAAATTCAGGCCAAAGAAATTTGGTCTAAACTTTCACAGGCCGCCTGGTCCTGTGCCGATCCAGGAGTGCAATTTTCTGACACCATAAACGAGTGGCACACCTGTTCAACGACAGCACCTATTCGAGCCAGCAATCCTTGTTCTGAGTATTTATTTCTAGATGATTCGGCCTGCAACTTGGCTTCTCTCAATTTGATTCATTTTTTTGATCAAAACGGAAAATTCAAATCTTCTGATTTCGAGCAAGCCGTAAAAGTAATGACGATAGCCCAGGAAATTTTAGTGGACTATTCCAGCTATCCAACACAAAAAATTGCTCAAAATTCCCACGATTTTCGTCCTCTGGGTCTGGGTTTTGCTAATTTAGGTTCAGTCTTTATGCGACAAGGACTGAGCTATGATTCGGATGAAGCACGAAGCTGGGCCTCAGTCATTTCAAGCCTTATGACAGCAAAAGCCTATGCCACCTCGGCTGAAATTTCAGAGTCCCGTGGGGCTTTTCATGGTTTTAAGAAAAACAAATCGAAAATGCTCAAAGTGATTGGTAAACATTTAAAAGCTTCTCAAAAAATTCACAACTTTATTGATAATATAGAGATTTCACAACGAGCCTGTGAAATATGGAAAACAGCCATGAAAAATGGCCAAAAGCACGGTTTTCGTAATGCCCAAGTTACTGTTATTGCTCCCACTGGGACCATTGGACTGATGATGGATTGTGATACTTTAGGAATTGAGCCTGACTTTTCCCTTATTAAATTTAAAAAGTTAGCGGGTGGTGGTTCTTTGAAATTGATCAACAGTGCCGTCAAGCAAGCTCTTATAAAAAAAGGCTATACAGAAGTACAGGCTGAAGAAATCGAAAAAAAGTTTTTAGCTAGCGGCTCAATAAAGGGCTTGATTCCGGTTGAGCTTGAAAGTTTATTTAAAACGGCCAATGGTGATTTTCCACTTTCAGGAATATCGCATCTTAAAATGATGCAAGCGGTTCAGCCTTTTATATCCGGAGCCATTTCTAAAACAGTGAATTTACCACAAGCGGCAACGCCTCAAGACATATCAGAAATTTTCTTAACGGCATGGAGACTGGGTTTAAAAGCAGTTGCTGTTTACCGTGATAATTCTAAGGGGTCTCAGCCTTTACAAACAATTGAATGTTTGGATTGTTAAACCCGACCATGGTCATTGATGTCGTTGGAATGTTAAAAAAAATTAAACAGAGCTAAGTGTTTAATTCATTGCATGAGATTTGAACATAAGAGTTAATATTGGCATTATGTCAGCCGAAAAGAAAATTGTGACAACAGATCCAGGTCCATCTAGTTCTCTAATTTTAAATAAAAATCCTTCTACTTTGAAGGAAAAGTTTCTAATTGCCACTCTCGAAATTGTGGCAGAAAAAGGTCCTGAGGGTTTATCAGCCAGTGAACTCATTAAACGAACAGACAGCAGTAAAGGCGCCCTTTTTCATCACTTTAAAACCTTAGAAGAACTTTGTTATTCAAGTTTAGTATATTATGTGGAATTTCTGAGCCAAAATTTTCACTTGAAACCAACCGGAAACTTCAAAGACTGTTTAATCAACTTCACTGAAGATTCAAAAAAACGACAATTTCATATGGAGTACTTCAATCTGGCTCACTTTTTTCGTGATCGAGCGATGAAGGACGGACGCTACCAAACTCTACTTTGTGAAGCTAAAGATTTACAGGTTGCTAAGCTATGTGATGTTTTGCAGCCTTTTCTTAGTAGTGATACAAATAAAGAACTCATCAGACCAATCGCTGTATTTTTTATTATTAATTTAGAGTCTATTTTTTATCACAGTATTTTTATGGGACGTGCTGATTTGCTTGAACAGCAAACTCAGATTCTCATTCAAACAACTGAGAATCTTTTGCTCAGCTCGGCCATAGCCAATTCGGAAAAATAAAGATATCTTCTGTCTTTGAAAGCAGAAGAGGTCAAAGGACTCGTTAGGTTTTTTTGAAAATCAATTTCATTAAACCGGGCAGTTAGTAATACCTGATTGTCGCTAAGAGTTTTTAAATGGATAAAAAAATCAGCTTCTAGATTCATGAGTTTATTTTTGGAGTAACTGAAATCAGTTTTTGAAAGATGAGAATTGAGGTAGGATTTCAGTTGACCTAGCCAACGACCATCAGTGACTTCGTCCCAAATCCATGTGTGTCGTGATTTTTGCATAAGCAGGCAGAACTTCAGACTCACACTTTCTTCATCACGGTAGATTGTATAAGGGGAAAGGGCATGGTTCACTCGATCAAACAAAGATTCAAGTTCTACAGATTGGCTTTTAAGATAGTTCAATTTTAGTTCAACATAGGGCTGATGTACACGATATCCCACTGTTAAATTGAGATCTTTTACGAGAGGCTCGGCAATGTGGGCCAGTTGGTTTTCGCCAATCCCCATCACATGCCAGGATCGCTTCAAAACAGGATCAATACCTAACTTCAAAAGTTGAGCCTCAACAAAATCAATCCATAGGGCTTTTATTTCATTTGGTGGTCCAGGCAATGCCCAAAGCTTTTTATTTTGAGTCTCAAGATAAAACCCATTGGCAGTTCCCTGCGTGTTATCTAGCACCACGGCCCCTTTTGGAAAAAAACACTGTTGTTTTTGAAATTCATGGACGACCAATCCACGCTCGATGAGCCGCCTCTGAACTTTGATCCATGAAGGCTCGTGAAATTCCATGGGGGATTGGGACCATTGACTGATGAGATCACGAGTGAAGTCATCGGATGTGGGGCCTAAACCACCTGTAACAAAGATAAGATCAGATTTTTGAGCACAAATTTTGAGTGCTTCAAGTATGAGGGGCCTCTCATCAGGAACAGAAAGGTGCAAACAGCACTCAAACCCCAGTTTTTGTAGATTTTGAGCAATATCCCTGGCATTTCCATTCAGGATTTGCCCAGAGGTGATTTCTGACCCCACTGTGAGTAAACTTGCCTTCATACATCTAAATTGAACCACAAGAGCTAAAGATCCAAGCGCGGACCTGCCATGTCATTTTATTCTTGAGTTTTACCTGAGCCTTTGGTGAATAGAACTATAACTCAGGAGATCATCTATGCAGAACTACAAAGATTTTAGTTTATTCAATCCCACTGAAGAACATGCGATGCTTCGTGAAACTTTGCAGTCATTTGTTAAAACTGAAGTTGAACCTCAAGCCCATCAATTTGACCGCGAAGAAAAATTTAACCTCCCTCTTTTTAAAAAGTTAGGTGAGCTGGGACTTCTCGGTATTACGGTCCCTGAGCCATGGGGAGGCGCTGGTCTTGACGCCACGGCTGCCGTTATTGTTCATGAAGAGCTTTCGAGTAGTGACCCTGGGTTCTGTCTTGCTTATTTGGCGCACTCCATGTTGATGGTTAATAATTTAGCTGTGAACGGTTCTGATGAACAACGTAAAAAGTTTTTACCAGATCTTTGCTCTGGTGCTGCCATTGGGGCCATGGCCATGAGCGAACCCGCCGTGGGAACAGATGTGTTAGGAATGCAGTCCACAGCGGTAAAAAAAGGACAGCACTATATTCTTAACGGTCGAAAAATGTGGATCACCAATGGGACCATTGATGATGTGGGCACTCCCTGCGAGCAGGTCTTGGTGTACGCCAAAACCGGAGAACACAAAGGGAGGCCTGCCATTTCTACTTTTTTAGTAGAAAAAGGTTTTAAAGGTTTTTCAGTTGGTCAAAAAATTAAAGACAAATTGGGCATGCGGGGCTCCAACACAGCGGAATTGGTTTTTCAAGATTGTGAAATTCCTGAAAGCCATTTGGTGGGACTTGAGGGAGACTCCATGATGCATATGATGAGAAATTTAGAAATTGAACGTGTGACATTGGCGGCTATGTCCATCGGGATTGCTCGGCGAGCATTAGAAATTATGAATAAGTACTGCATTGAAAGAGAAGCTTTCGGCAAATCACTCAATCATTTTGGGCAGATTCAAAAGATGATTGGTGAAAGTTACGCTGAATACAAAGCGGCCCGAGCCTATGTTTATGATGTGGCTCGTACGATGAAACTAGAACATGAAGGCCAACGGGCTGATTCTGATGGAGTCAAACTCGTGGCTACAACCATGGCTAAAAATGTTTGTGATCGTGCGATTCAAGCCTTGGGTGGTTATGGCTATGTGGGTGAATATGTTGTGGAGCGCCTGTGGCGTGATTCTAAGCTTTTGGAAATTGGGGGTGGAACTTTGGAAGCCCATCAAAAAAATATCACTCGCGATTTAACTAAAAAGCCGGAACTCATTCGCCTGTGAGCCCCTTTCAATTGCAAGACCCCTTACCCTTAGAAGCTGGCCTGCTGGTTTCGAGTGAGATCATACTCAAATTGATCACACCTCTTTTGACGACGGCTCGGCAGGAAAAAATTGACCGAGTGGCTCGCCACCGTAACTTTTCCAACGCGCTTGTCTTGGAAGGTATCTACGACCGAGGTAATGTAAGTGCTGTCATGCGAACAGCGGAAGCTCTGGGTTTTGTGAACTTTCATATTATTGAAACTCAAACTCGCTTTAAAGAAGCCAATCGAGTCACACAAGGAGCCGACAAGTGGACAGAAGTTGAAAAGTGGTCCACCACTCGAGATTGCATAACCACTTTAAAAAAAAGAGGTCATCGCATTATTGTGACAAGCCTGGAGGCGTCTAAACCGATTCATGAGGTCGATTTTTCCACACCCACAGCTCTTGTTTTAGGAAATGAAAAAGAGGGTATTTCGCAAGAAATGAAAGAGATCGCGGATGAAAGAATTATTCTGCCCATGCAAGGTTTTGTTCAGAGCTACAATATTTCAGTAGCAGGAGCTTTATCCCTTTATCATATTTACCAACAGCGAATGCAAAAACTGGGGCGAGTTGAAGACGTCACTCACGAGCAAATCCAAATTCTTAAAGCTCACTATGCTCTCAGGACTCAAGACTCGTCATTGGATATTCTTAAAAGGCACTTTAATAATCAGTCATTAAGTTAGTAATTGAGTAACTGAATTGAAGTGAAATCGTTTGATTTCATTTTCTTAGTAAAGTCGATCTAAATTCATCGAATATTTGCCCGGAGAATAATTGTTTTTTCTGTCAATCAAAAGCCTTTGAAATTCTTTATTTTTTGAGGCTTGGCTAGAAAATGGAAAAATGGCAATTCCACCGCGAGGAGTGAATTCACCTATCACTTCAATGTAGTGGGGCTTCATCAGATCAAACAAATCATCACATATGGTTTGAATGCAGTCTTCGTGAAAGTCTCCATGGTTACGAAATGAGAATAAGTACAATTTTAGAGATTTGCTTTCGACCATTTTTTTATCTGCAATATAGTTGATAAAAATCTTTGCAAAGTCAGGCTGTCCAGTTTTAGGGCAGAGAGAAGTAAACTCAGTACAAATGAGGCTGGTCCAAGCCAAGCTTTTGGGGTTTTTATTCTGAAAAGCTTCCAAAATTTCAGGTGAATATTCACCTTTGTACTCGGTGGACATTTGGCCCAATTTAAAAGGAGCCAATTCTTCGAAACGATTAGTTTTATTTTTTTTCATGCCTTCTGCTTAGCTAATTTGTGACTGACGAGCAAGGATTTCATCAACGAAGGTTCATGGGGGAGTTCAAAATCAAGTCCTGCGCAGGGAGTGGACTCGTGTTTGCAACCCAAGCTTTCAACAATTGAGGTCATGTCCTTCAATGTCCATTTTTCATAATTTGTGCTGAGTAAAATTTTCCCGTTTTCAGTCAGACATTTTAAACACAATTCCAATAAAAATTTGAGGTCTTTTTCTATACGAAAAACGCCTTCTTTGGAGCGCCCCAGGCTAGGAGGATCACAAATGATCAGATCAAATTTTCTTTGTCGTTTGATAGCACTCTTTAAAAAAAATTGGCTGTCAGCCGTCCAAAATTGAAAAAACTCAGAGTTGGTATCCAAGCCATTTAATTTAAAATTAGTTTTGCTCCAGTCCAAATACTGTGAACTGACATCCACAGTGGTGACTTCGCTGGCACCACCGAGTGCTGCGTTCAATGAGAAACCGCCTGTGTACGCAAAAAGATTTAAGACTTTTTTGTGGTGTGAGTTCAATTTGACCCAAAGGCGATTTTCTCTTTGATCCAAAAAAAGACCTGGTGAAAGCCCTTGATCAGAACGCAACTCAAATTTGACAGAATTTTCTTCACAAACCCAGCGAGGCTGAGGATTTCCCAAAGCAATCAATTGTGATGCGGAGGCTTGAGATCCGCGATTTTTCATCTCTCGAATCCAAAGTGGTTTTTGGAAGTACAGTTGAACTTTTTCAAACTCAGAGAAACTCACCTGGGGGCTGTACCAATAAGCCCAAAGCTGACTGCCATATTGATCCAGATGAAACTGGGAGTTTTCGTTATGCACCCAACGAAGTGTGCTGTTACCCGCATTTGAAAAATCCATCAGCTGCTGTCTTCGATGAAAGCTTTCAGCCAGTGGTGAAAAATTCAAATCGGTGGCATGTGCCCAAGCCGGTAGCGCTGTCTCGTAGCTGAATTTTTCATTTTGCCATTCGAATTCCACAGATAAGGAATGTAAACAGAGGCGATGAAAGGGAGCTCCCCCATGTTCTTGATCACCTAAAAGGGGGATTCCGAGCTCTTGAGCATGCAATCGAATTTGATGGGTTTTACCTGTTTTGGGGCGTGCCCGGTGGAGGAAGTAGGGCCCCATGGATTTGATAAATTCAAATTCTGTGAATGCGTTGGGTTCAGAACTTTGTGGATCACTGTTAAGCCGCTTGCCTGCTTTTTCAATTTTTGAATGATGGGAAAGCGAACTTTGACTTAATTTTTTATCTGATAAAAAAAGGTAATTTTTTTGAACTTTTTTAGTTTCAAAAAGTTGACTAAGAATTTGAGCAGACTCTGGGGTGGTTGCAAACACCAAAGCACCGCTGGTGCCCTGGTCCAATCGGCTAACGGTGTACACTTTCAAACCCGTCTGTTCCTGTATCATCTCGGCCAGCCCCGGTTTTTCCAGATCCACGGCATGAGTATTTTGTCCAGAAACCTTATCAACGAATAAAAAGGGCCCCTGAGTCTGAAATTTAAAAGCTAAGTCCTTTTTCACGTGGCGTATCATGGTGAGAGGGGCTTCCCTTGTCAAATCCCGATATGCGGAAGTAATATGCCATTCACTTTCGGAGGTTTTATGCGTCTTCTTGTTGTCCTATCCTTACTTATTTTCACAGCGGGTTGTGGCTTGCAATCGATTCCTCAGTCTAAAAATGCAGTGGAAGCAGCCCTTGCCGAAGTCACCAATCAGTACAAACGACGAGCTGACTTAATTCCCAACTTGGTTTCCACAGTGAAAGGCTATGCCAAACATGAACAACAAACTCTAACTCAAGTGACAGAAGCTCGTGCCAAGGCTACGCAAATAACTTTAGATCCGTCCAAGGCCACGCCTGCACAGATTCAAGCTTATGCGGAGGCTCAAGGGCAATTGTCTCAAGCCTTGGGAAAATTGTTAATGGTGACAGAGAATTACCCTAACTTAAAAGCAGATCAACAATTTCGAGACTTGCAGGCTCAACTTGAGGGCACAGAAAATCGTATCACCATTGCTCGACAAAGATACATCGAGACCATTCAGCAATTTAATAATTTGGTTACAGTTCCCCCCACAAATATTACCAATATGATTATTTACCGGCACGAGAAAATGCCCCAGTGGGATGTGAGTGCTGCTGAAAAAGAAAAAGTGGAAGCCACACCAGAAGTTAAATTCTAATGTTGGCTCTACTTTTAGTCTTTCAAGTTTGGGCAGCTGATTTCAAAACGCCTTGGTTGTCGGGTCCTGTTATTGACGAGATGGGTCTTTTGCAATCTGACCATAAAAATGAAATTGCGGACTTAGTTCAGAGAATTCGAAATAATCAAGGTCCACAAATCCAAGTTTTTATTACTGAGTCTTTACAGGGACTTCCCATTGAAAAAGCCTCCATCGATATAGTGGATCAATGGAAGTTAGGAGATGCCCAGCGAGATGATGGTCTTTTATTTTTAGTGGCTCCACGAGAACGTAAGGTGAGAATTGAAGTGGGGCAGGGGCTTGAAGGTGCCGTGCCTGATATTTACGCCAAGCGGATCAATGAAGATATCGTTGTTCCCTTGTTCAAGCAGGGTCAAATGTCTGAGGGGGTGCGCCGAGGTGTTCTAGCCGTGGTGGCCTTATTACAGAATGAAGGTGTGGCTAAAATAGATGAACTCACACCTAAGAGAGCAAAAAAGAAAGAGCTTCCCACTTGGCTCATCATATTGATTTGGTTGATTATTATTTTTCTGGGTCGTGGGGGGCTTTTAGGCCGCAGATCTCTACATAGTGGATGGGGCGGTGGCTTTGGCGGCGGTGGCTGGTCCGGCGGCGGCGGCGGTTTTAGTGGCGGAGGTTCGTCAAGTTCATGGTAAACAATCAATCTCGACCTGAATGGTCAAAAAACTTACTTACTGATTCAGAAATAGAAAAATTAGCACATTTGGTAAAAGAGTCAGAACAGCATACTCAGGGTGAAATAGTTCCCATTCTAGTTCGTCGGTCTGCCAGTGTGGGGCATGTGCCTTTGCTAATGTTGAGTTCGCTTTTAATTCTTTTATTTATTATTGAAAGAACATGGGTGGCGCTTTTTTGGGGACTCTGGCCCACCTGGATTTATTTACCTGGAATGCTAATCTTAATTGCTGTGTCCCTTTTTCTCTCCCGTTTTGATTGTTTTCAAAGGTGGTTCACTTCAAACCAAGATGAGTCCAACCAAGTGTTTCTAAGGGCTCAATTGGAGTTTCACTTAAGCCCTGTTCATCAAACCCGTGCCGGTACTGGGATTCTTATTTTTGCCTCTCTTATGGAGAGACGAGCTGTGATTTTAGCTGATCGGGCTATTTCTGATAAGGTTCCCCAGGAAACTTGGAATGAAGTGTCCCAGTTGCTCACCCAAGAGTTCAAAAATAAAAAGTATGCAGCAGGCTTTGAAAAAGCCATATTGAGGTCGGCTGAGCTTCTGAAGGCCCATTTACCGGCAGAAAAGCATAACCCCAATGAGGTCTGTAACCAACTGGTCATTAAAGACTGATTTTTTCCTTGCCCAGACTCTGTGCTTAATGATTTAAATTGACGGACAGTCATCTTCAATGCGGCCGTAGCTCAGTTGGATAGAGTACCTGGCTTCGAACCAGGGTGTCGGGAGTTCGAATCTCTCCGGCCGCACCACTTTGGACTCTTCTCACTCAACTGCAGATAACTGGCACTTCTCTTTTAACTGTTGGTCACGCAAAAAAGTAAATTAAGAACAAGCACTTAGCGTTCTCAGTCTGTAATTTCTGAAGCTCTTATATCCGTAAGCGTTGGCCTGTACAAGCTTTGCTGTTCGATTCAGAGCCTCTGTTAATGCATTTGTGTAACCTAACTCGAAGTAATTTAAAATTTCTTCCCCCCAGTTTTTTAGTGTGTTTTTTAACCTTTGGATTTCCTCATACGGTGATTTTTCTAAGTCACTCACAAGTCTCGTAATTGATTGGTAGGCTCTGTTGATTCCCTTTGCTCGGTAGAACTCATGCAGCCTTTCTTTAGTTCGATAAATCGCATCCAGCTTTGGATGCTCTCGTAAATACCGATCGATCTCGAAGCGTAAATCATAATCTAAACTTTTTCTGTTTTTCAGTAGTAGCCTTCGCATTCTCATATCCTGCTTGAAGCCTTACCACTTTTTTGAGTTCACGTCCTTCAGCATGACGATATCGAGAGCCTGATCGGCTACGATGCGTTTTAGCTTTGAGTTCTCAGCTTCAAGTTCCTTGAGGCGTCTGGCGTCGACCACGTCCATACCACCAAATCTCTTCTTCCAGTGATAGAGGGTCTAAATAGTGACGCCGACTTCTCGAGCCAGCTCTTTGGCCGGATGACCAGCTTCGAGTATTTTGACCGCAGAGATAATCTGGTCGTCAGTGAATCTTTTCTTCATGTGTGCTCCTTCTTCCGGCTCGCAGGCCGGGGTCTTGGCACACCATGACTCAAGAAGCAAGACTTACAGTTTTAGGGGAGAACCGCCACCCGCCAAAACCTTTGGCGGGTTTTTTATTGTTAACTGCTAGAAACCCACTCGGAGCAGCTATCATAAGCTCGTACATATCAACGCAAAGATGGAGAGCCCAATTGAATGCAATCATTGCAATCGTTGCAATCACTAGCCTGCTGTTTTTCCCGCAACTGTCTAACTCTGCCAAGGGCGCGCTGAGGTAGAGGGCCAGCAGCGCGCCGGACTAGCTAGCTTCTCGCTCTCAACCGGAAAATTGACTAACTGGAATCCTCGTCGCGAAGGAGAATTTTCGGAACCGCAGTTCATTCAATCAGTCGACGACGTTATCTATGTTTCAGGCAGTACTATCCAAAGCTATTTCATAAAGGCACTTGATAGCAAAACGGGTCGGGTGAAAAACTGGAAGCCCTCTATTCCGCTCATTCAGAGAACAGATGCACTTCAGGCTATGGCGGTTAGCAATGATCTCGCATTTCTTGGCTTTCTCAATCCAGAGGGACCAGCACTGCTTGCCTTTGATCGATTAACGGGTGCGCCCCAAAAGGATTGGAATTCTCTCGATCAACAGTTGAAAGACAAGGGGGTCTCGAGTCTTTCGATATACGAGTCGAAACTTTTCATGGGGATTGTCGACAGCTCGGACACCGGCGCACTTGCGATTCAAGAACTTTAGTGCCGTCGAGATTAGTCGATTTTTTCAATGTCAAACTGGCGATAAAGTCGGTTCTTATCAAAATCGCCTTCTCGCAGAAACTTGATCCGTACCTTTTGAGGAGCTTTCCAGTAATCAAAACCTTCTTCGTTCAGCCAACGGCAAGACAGAAGATCTCTTTTGCTCATCAAAAAGAACGTTAGGGTATCGAAAGTTCCGCCTTCGCGAAGAGACTTTGAAACTTTCAATTCAATAGCGTTTTTAAACGAGCCATGGAACACGGCGCCGTTTACTTTATTTGATTGAATCACCAAGACAGCGTCGTTGGACAATTTAACCTCGGAGTCGAAATTAAATGTGACAACTGGGTCTTCGGCCCCAAACAGATTTTTCAACTGGCTACGGCTTTTATCTAAAGACCGATTGTAATCCTGAAGAGTGATTTTTTCGCACATTTGCGGCAGCCCGGGCGGTTTAGCCAAGGCCGATGTAAACCCAAAAAAGCCGAGAAGAGTTGCGAGTATTCCCAATTTCCTGCTCCTGTCCTTCGATTGCGTTAGGCTTTTGTCGAGTAATGCCTTTGGCAATGTACAAAATCCGTACTGTCTTGGCGAAATAAAGAGCTAATCGTGCCGTTTAGTATCCGATCAGGCAATAGCTGGGTGAAATTTTGCGCCTCGGCAGGGATAAAAACTAACTCGCTTTGTGATGCATCTATAATAAACCAATATTGACTGTGTTTGTCAGTGGCCGTTTCTACTTTTTTTAATCCGAGAAATAAATTGCTCGAAACTTCATAAATTAAGGGACATTCGGAAGTGTCAATTTGTGTAATTCCGGCAAACGACGGCCTCCGATTAACAAGGTTTTGAAAAACGTCACGTATTTTTTTTAGAGGCTCATTCATCATGGGAGCATGTTTATT
>JBKDFX010000155.1:0-4142 GCA_046336825.1 Bdellovibrionales bacterium
CTCCATGGGCTTTTTTTGTGAGTTAAGGATTCTGTCCATAAATCCAATGGAGTCTGACTTTTGTTCGTAGGTCACTTTAACCCGGGAATTTTTAACCTCAAGGTGAATGGGAACTTTTATATTGCGACGATTGCGAAACCACTTAGCATGGACATAGACGGTATGCGGAACATCCATGAAGTTTTGCACTAAATGAGTCACTTCATTTTGAAAATCAGTGATCATAAAATATTGAGCAAATTGAGAATTGTTCATTTCAGGAAATCGCCATTGCGGCAAAGGCGAGCTCATTTTAGTCAGTTCTCCAGGCCATATCCATATACAACCATCTTGCACAACAAATGGAACTGATCTTAATTTCCAATCTTTCTTTGTCCCATCAGGTCCTTCGGAGGGGACTTCACAAACATGTCCTGAGGAATCAAAACGCCATCCATGATAAGGACAACGTAACTTTCCACTTTCACAGGAGCCCTCTGACAGGCGAGCCCCTCGATGAATACATTGGTCAATAAAAACAACCACCTGATTTTTTTCATCACGAAAGAGTACATAGGGAACATCATAAACAGTTCGAGTGATAGGCTTATCACCCACTTCTTTTTCAAGAGCTAAAATATACCAATGGTTGATAAGGTCTTGGTCTATTTCCTTTAGTGATTTCATTTATCCAACCTCAGTCGATGATATTGATTGGGAGATAAATTTTCATATACTTTTTCAAATTGTCCGCACCACAAAACTTTTACATTTTTTATTTTAGCATTGAGACCTAAACCAAAATGTAAACGGTTGTCAGACTGAGCGGAAAATCCAGAAACAGCCTGTTTCTCTGATGTCATAAACCAATCTCTATCCTCAGATTGAACTTCTATTTTCACTTGAGTTCCAATGGCGTCTCGATTGCATTTGGGGTTGAAGGACTCAAGAACAAATCCCACCCAATCATTGGGACGACTCACAAAGTCTCTGTTGCGATAAAGACTGGGCTCGATAAATTGATGGAGAACCAGTAAGTCCCGTCTTCCACGATTGTCAAAGTCAGCAGACACCATGGCTCTTGATGGTGAGCTATTCGTCATTCCCAATTCTTTTCCCACATCAACATACTGTGGTAACTGGCCTGCCCCCCGATTTAAATAAAGGCGATCTTGATCCTGACCATAAATACAATAACCTCTGATATCACCCCACTTGTCAGCGTATCGATGAATGTGTGGAGGACTCCGGGCTATTTTTTCATTGACGTACCAGTAGTCCGGGCAATCCTCAAATTTTTTATCCACCAGATCATCTACCATTCCGTTGGCTTGAGCGATGTCCACCCATCCATCATTATCAAAATCAGTCGCTGAAGCTCCCCAACCAAAGCGAGATTCATTAAGAACCCCACGATGGGAAGCCACTTCTTCGATTTGTGGATAAAAATCATTTTTCCCGGGTGAAAACTTCCAAAGAAGACTTCCTTCAGCCTGAAAAGCATGGTGCACATTTGAAATATAAACCAATAAGTAGCCATCATGGTCGAAATCTGCCGCAGAAGCATTCATACCTTTGTAAGTGTCTCGGCCGATGGAACCAAAAAGTTTACCTTTGATATTTTCAAATTTTTTTCCGTTATGATTGTAGTACAAATCATCGGGTCCAAAATCATTAGCAATATAAAGATCTGTCCAACCGTCTTTATTAAAATCGGCAGCCGTTACAGCCAAACTCCAACGGGTTTCTGGAATCCCCCACTGTCCAGAGTCTTGCAATTCAAACTTTCCTTCAGCTGTCTGCAGGAACAGCCGATTGAGACCACCATTGTTCGACATATGCCAGCTGTCATGCATGAACTCAAAAGGACTCGAGGTGTCTTCAGATTGCGGTGAGGGCAACTGAAATAAATTGAGTGAACGAGGTTCTGGGTGTTTTGGTAAAGAATCAGGCCAGACATTGAGAACAAAAAGATCCAAGAGCCCATCGCGATTGAAATCAGCCCAAGTAGCTCCTAAAGAATTATTATAGACGGCGAGGCCCACGTCTTCTGTTACATTGTTAAAGTTCAGCTCGCCCGTTTCCTTTATAAAATTTTTTAGAAGAATCAACTCACCAAAACCAAGAGTTAAAAGTAGGTCTTGATCCCCATCATTGTCATAGTCGGCAAAAATAGCCTTCGTGATAACACCCTTTTGTTTGGGGTTGAGTCGAACAAAGTCCAATGCAGGAATAGGAAATTTTGTAAATTGATGATCTCCTCCATTGATGTATAAATGGGCTCGATCAGTGGGCTCTTTCATAAAATTGCTGAGGAATAAATCGGGCAGACCGTCATTATTCACATCTGCGACAGAACCTGATTCTCCGACAGATAACACCCATTTAACTATATGTTGAACTCTTTCATCGACCTGTGAGTAAAGGTCCGTGGACAATTTTGAACTCAGTCCTGTCTGTTGATGGCTGAGTTTTTCCATTTGCCAGGTGAGATTTTGTTGAGGCAATTTGGGGTGAATGATATGTCCGTACACCCAAGTCCCTGAAAACCCAATGATTAATAGAACTAATGGTTTTAGGTAATATCGAGAAGTCCAAAATCGCGACTTTATATATTCCACAATTCCCACTGAGCGTGATTCTTTGAAGTGATTGAGTCCCCATCGAGAAAGGCCCACGATGAGAGCTGCATAAAAAAATGTGTAGTAACTTTGATAAAGATGCAAAACAAGATCCACGGTGGCGAGCAAAGCTCCCACTTTGATTTGAGTTTTTTTATCTGGTGGAGAAGTGGCGGGATCTGTGATCATAAAAAAAGTAAAAATAAAAAACGAAGGTGAACTTAGGGTGCCCAAAAACAAAGTCTCAAAAGGCAAATGATGTTTCATTATCATTGCTCTTAAAAAAGTCTGAACTGTATACACAAGTAAAAAACTGATCACCAACCAATGACGATTCACTTTCGGAATAACAAACATAAGACCCAACATGACAACAAATAGTGACATGCTGGCGATACCATTCCATTGATAAGCAGGAGCTGCCGTCACAAGGTGGGGAACCGTTAGAAGAGACAAACTGATTCCCGCCATGGCTGGATTTAAAGAATGACGTCCTTTGAATTGAAAAATATATTTGGAACCAATCGCAAAAAAGAGGGGGACAAATAGTAAAAAAAAGTCGTGGCTGTAATTAAGTAAAAATGAAAGTGAAAAGCTAGTGATTAAAGCAGAAAATGGAAAGACCCACTTTTTTTTAAATATTTTGGTGAGAAAAATCTCCAGTAGACAACAGGACAAAGTGGTTGTGATGGCCTGCCAAGGAGAGCGATTAAATCCGAGTACAGTAAGACCCAAAACTAAGTAAGTAAACAACACGCCGGCGATGGGAATTCTTGGATCTATTTTTTGAAAACGTTCTGTCCATGTCATAAGATAAGATCCTAGCAAAGAATCGAATCTTGGTGACCAATAACGCAATCAGTCTTGTGTGTCATTTTTGTCTCGACTGATCCAAGCTGTAGAGGTGTTAAGTCTAACTACATTAATTATTGTTTCCCCTTTTCTCACTGATCTTTTAGCACTCTGGATATTCAAAAAACAGAACAGCTCCAAGGCCTGGACCGGGGGCCCCATTTCCAAACCAAAAAGTCACTGGCTAGCTTGGACTGTGTTTAATTGGTTTTTTGTACCACTCTTTTTTGTTTTTCATCCCGAACTTCCCGAAGAACTCAAGTGGTTTTTTGTTTTTCACTTACTCAGTTGGTGGATACGTGGCCCTCTGGAATTGGTGATGATTTATAAATGGTTTAATTGGACTCCCTACTACGGAATCGGCCATGACATTTTCCACTTTTCAGTGGCTTTTGTTCTATTAGTTTTTATGGGGAATTTTCCGATTGATGCAAGCGATCCATTTAAACTTGCAAGCTACCTATTTGCTTTTCTCATTCTAGCCACCACACTTTTTGAAGCTCTTTTTGCTTACTTATTTTTAAAAGCACGTAGCCAGCAAGAAGAAAAAGAAAACATTTATTTTGCTTCTGATGACCCGAAATGGATTTTTATTAATCGAATCACACTCACCTGCGTCCTATTGAGCTACGCAACAGGGCTTTTCATCAGCGGAGTTCTGATTAACGGGCATTTCAACTAACCATAAGC
>JBKDFX010000010.1:0-1539 GCA_046336825.1 Bdellovibrionales bacterium
AGCTAATGGTGGTGGGAGCCCTGGGCCTGGAACACCTCCAGCACCTCCACCACTTCCACCGGCACCTCCACCGGTTGTGCCTCCTGTGGTTCCACCCATTGAAGGTGGAAGTGGACAGGGTGGAGCTCCTGCTGGTGGTCAGAGATAATCATGCATATCAAACAAGAACCCAAGCCTGAGGGCTCCCCAGAAAATGTCGATTCGGTGAAGGTCTTTGACCCTCACCGATGGCTATTGGACTTTGAGCAAGAAAAGCCCCTCAAAAAAGCTTCTCCTGGCGGGCCAGTTAAAAAAAGAACCCGAGATGAAGTGATGATGTGGAATTTGGTGTCTGTGGTTTTGGACTTAATGTTCATGGGGATTCTTACGCTTTTGACCATTTGGGGAGTTTCTCAATTATTAGAAACTTCCATCAAAGGAGCTGTCTTTACCCTTTGGCAAATCAGTCAAACGGGCAGTGTTCTTTTGATGATCAGTTTGATGTGGATTTACCATGTGGCCATTCCCGCATTGGCCACCTACACACCGGGGCAGTGGGCTTGTCAGATCACTCGTACTCCAGAAACCATCACTTTACGCTGGGTGGTTCGTAGTACTTTGCGAATCATGGCATTGAGTCTGACTGGATTTATCATGCTCCCCTTGTTTTCTTGGGCCTCAGGTCATGATCTAGAGGCTCAATTAACGGGTCTTAAACTTTACACAAAGAATTAGTTCCTTACATTATCTTTGCCACAAACTGATCACTTCCATGTGCTCGGTTTGTGGAAATTGATCAGCAATTTTTAGTTGAGTTAATCGATAGCCCTGTTGTTTCAATTTCTGACTATCCAAAAAAAGAGTTTCTGGATAGCAGGACATATACAAAACTGAAGCGGGCTTTTTTATTTTTTTTAAATCGTCCAAAAAGGAATCAAAAAGTGAACCGACACCGTTGCGCGCGGGATTCAGTAAAAGAAAATCGTAATCTTGCCAGTCAGTCATTTTTTTTCTGAAATCACCTTGATGGATAGTCACTTGATTTTGAATTTTGTATTTATCAAAATTATGTTTCAAAGCGGCCGTGCTCAGGGGGGCGTACTCAAGACAGGTCAAATGAACCTGATTGTTATACAGAGCAGGGAAGCTTAAGTTTCCAAACCCAGAGCCAAATTCTAAAATATGATGGGGCTTTATCTCAGCGATCATTTGGTAAATTTGACTGACTATCCAATGGTTAGAAGTGTGACTGGGTTGAGAAAAGCTGGCGACGGTGCTGGCCAAGGGGATGATCTTTCCTTGATAAAGGCTTTCGTTCCATTCAAAAAACTCAGGGGAGAATAATCCCCAATCACCGGTTTTTTTTCTTCCTACAATCTTATGTTTCTGACCCATTTCCACAATGCTCAGATCAGTGAGGGCTGTCATCCATTCAGAATTTTGTAAAAGGGCTTGGATATCCAAGTTGGAAAAATCCAACCAGGCCCCACGTCTATTTTGGGGGCTGACTTTTAAGCGAAAAGACCCCTTCAGGGGAGGAAGCTTGAGCTCTCTAAAATC
>JBKDFX010000156.1:0-15846 GCA_046336825.1 Bdellovibrionales bacterium
CCAATAAGGCGAGCCACGGCATGTTTTTCCATGTACTCTCCCATGTCAAAGCGAACAAAAGGAACTCCCAACTGTTCAGCCAATTGTTTAGCCACTTCTGTTTTTCCAACACCTGTGGGCCCTGAAAATAAAAAGCTGCCCACGGGTTTTGTATTGGGCCTAAGACCAGCGCGGGAGAGTTTTATGGCTGCCACAATTTGTTCGATGGCAGTGTCTTGACCAAAGATCATGGCTTTTAATCTTTTATCCAGATCTCGGAGCTGATTTTTTTCCTGAGCTGACACTTGAGCCACAGGTAAACCTGAAATTCTAGCGGCCGTTTCTTCGACATCTCGAATTTGAATTTTGATCAGATCTTTTAAGGGATTTTGTAGGCGAACAAAGCTGGCGGTTTCATCCATCAGATCTATGGCTTTATCGGGAAGCTGGCCAGCAGAGATGTGTTTTTGACTTAAATCCACACAGGCTTCCAAGGCTTCTGGCTTAAATTCAACTTGGTGATGTTTCTCAAAATGGCTTTTAAGCCCCTTCAGAATTTCAACAGCTTCATTGCGATTGGGTTCAGTCACTGTTATTTTTTGAAATCGACGGCTGAGGGCTCGGTCCTTTTCAAAGTGTTGGCGATATTCGCTTTGAGTTGTGGATCCAATGATGGAAACCTCGCCTCTTCCGAGTACAGGTTTTAATAAATTGGAAGCGTCCATGGAGCCGCCACTGGTGCTTCCTGCTCCCACAACAGTGTGGATTTCATCAATAAACAAAACAATGTTCTTTCTTTTTTGAACTTCCTTGATGATACCCTTTAAGCGCCCCTCAAAATCTCCTCTAAATTTAGTGCCGGCCAAAAGAGTGCCCATGTCCAGCGAGTAGATTTTTTTATTTTTAAGATGTTCAGGCCAAGATCCACGAATTAGTTCTTGTGCAAGGCCCTCGACCACCGCTGTTTTTCCGACGCCGGGTTCACCAATTAGGAGTGGATTGTTTTTAGTTCGACGACTGAGAACTTGAATCATTCGATGAATCAATGACTCTCGGCCAATGACAGGATCCAATTCATTTTTTTCAGCCTTTTCAGTTAAGCTAACACAAAACTCATCAAGTGGTGAGGCTGACTTTTCGCTAGAGGCCGATTCTTCACCAGTGCCTCCTTCAGCAGGTGCGGGTAAAGAAAAATGATCCTTTTCAATTCCGTGAGAGACGTAATTGATGATATCAAATTGGGTCACGCCAAACTCGGCCAGAGAACAGACGGCATGGGAATCCTGTTCATAGAACAAGGCCACAAGCAAGGTGCCTTCATTGATTTGTGATCGGCCAGAGCTTTTCACTTGCAAGGCTGCCCTTTGAAAGAGGCGATGACAGGCCAAAGTAAATTCAGGTTGCCAGGCTTCAAAACCTCCGTAGGTGTCAAGTTGCTCTTGAGTGATCTTGGGAAGTTTTTTAAGTTGTTCGTGCAGACGATTTTTTAAAATGGGAACATCTACTTTAAGGGCTGACAATATTTCGTTGGTGTTGGGACTGCTGCATAGACAAATCAGAATATGTTCCAAGGTCACAAACTCGTGTCGGCTTTGTTTGGCGAGCTCACTGGCCTCCGATAACCTTCGCTCCAGTTCCCGTGTCATCATGAGACCTCCCTTAGAGTTGATTTTAAAGGATGCTGATTCATTTTGGCAAATTGATTGACCTGCATTGTTTTCATTTCGGCCACTTCAAGGGTAAAGACTCCGGCTACGCCAGACCCTTGCTGATGAACGTCCAGCATTATTTTTTGCGCAGCCTCTTCGTTGTGCCCAAAGAACCTTCGTAAAACCAAAATCACAAAATCCATGGGTGTATAATCGTCATTGAGTAAGACAACGGCAAACATACGCGGTGTGGAGATTTGAGGTCGTTCAGCGACATCAACTCCAGAGCTGTCTTGTTTATCAGGTGAAGTGATGGGGACTTTAGTCTTGCTCATGGGTGATGGACCTCTTGGTGGTAAGCTTCAAATCCATTTCTGTTTCGATTTGAAGCAATTTGGATTATTTTGCCGCAAGCTCAATATTGAGACAAGAAAGTAATCAGCCCTCATTTTACTGGACGTGAGTCTTGCAAATAAAAAAAATTAAAGTTCCATGTACCAAGGTGAGATCCTGTCTTGCGCAAATTAAAAATTATCGACAGACTAGAGAAGTTGAAGTTTTAAACAGTTGTATAAACAAAGTACACAAAGGTTTATAAACAAATTTGAGTAATAAAATTTAATAAACAAAAAGTTAAAGACAGGAAAGTTATTAACTTTAATTTAAACAGACACTATAAGGGGGTCTCAAAATGAACGTAAAAATGAACAATAAAGGTTTCTCGCTCGTCGAGCTCATGGTGGTGGTGGCCATCATCGGGATGTTAGCGGCTGTGGCCGTACCACAGTTTTCTAAGTTCCAAGCTCGATCGCGTCAGTCAGAGGCTAAGTCAAACTTGTCTTCACTCTACTCAGCTCAAAAGTCTTTCAATGCTGAGCATGGCGGTTATGCAAGTAATCACTTAGCCATAGGTTTCTCGCCTGCGGGTGACGTACTTTATAACATCGGTTACGATGCAGCTGAATGTGCCACTTGGAATGCTTGCTCTCCTCAATTTGGAGTGGTTGCAGCTGTTGCAGCTCCCGCCATCCCTTCAAACGCGAACTTTGACTTAGATACCATGTGTGCCGCTTTCGGTGCCACTGACGCTGTAATGAGAACTGCGGGTGGTTGCCGTCTACGCAACGCGGGTGCAGCCAACGCGCAGATCGGTTATATCGCTGCGATCCCTGCCGCTGCTGGTACCGTAGTGAATGAAACACTGTTCATAGCCGGAGCTGTCGCGCAGATTTACGATTCTTCACCTAACAACGACGTCTGGTTGATCAACCAAGATAAAGTTGTACGTGTTTACACTAACGGTATTCCATAGTACTTGAGTATCATAAGTTAAAATTGACTTGAAATAAGTCATAAACAAAAAGGGTGTCTCTTCAGACGCCCTTTTTGTTTTTTTAATTCAATGGAAATTGCGTGTTCCATGATGGGAGCTGGGTTTGTCGCAGATGTTCTCCTAGGTTATAATTAAAGTGAGTATCTCTAAGTTTTAAAATTAACTCTAACCAGCAGCACGTCGTCGGGAGTTACAGTTGAAATTTGCTATTGATCAAAAAGGTTTTACTGTTGTTGAGCTTATGGTTGTGACTGCCGTTGTCGGAGTTTTGTCTGTCATTGCCATGTCTAGCTACGAAGATCTGCAAGCCAATGCTAAAAGATCAGAGGCTAAGTCCAGCCTGTCTGCTTTGTACATCGCTCAAAAATCTTTTAATTCAGAGTTTGGTGGCTATTCGGGAAACTTGAGAGCTGTGGGATTTTCTCCGACTGGTGATGTGCTCTACAACATAGGTTTTGCTTCTGCCCATTGTGACAGTTGGGCTGATTGCGCGCCAGGATTCGCTGTGGCATCTGAAATGGCCTCGCCTCCATTGCCAGCTAATGATCCAGCAGCCATAAATTTAACTGGTATTTGTGCAGCCCCTACGGCCACGGATGCCGAGATGCGAGCGTCGGGGGGCTGTCGCCGGAGGAGCACAGGAGGTGTTTCAATGGGTTTAGGAGGAGTCGCAGTTTCCCTTGGAACTGGCTTCATTACCACATTTGGAGCTGGAACAAATGTGACGACCCAAACATTTACAGCGGCAGCTGTTGGACAAATCCATAAGTCTTCACCACGAAATGATAGGTGGGTGATTAGCCAAGATAAGGTGTTAAGGCTCATGACCAATGGCATACCTGACTAGTGAGTTTTAATAACCCTTAGTCGAGTCACTTGATTTTTCTTGAGTTTTAAAGTCCCTAATTAAGAGGCTAAAAATTGACCCTGTCTGAGTAATTAGGCAGAATAATTTTGTGGTCTACAAACAAGTTTTAAACAGCCTTTTTTATCTTTTAACTGCAACTGTTTGTTCGTTGCTCATTTTTTGGACCACTAATCACGGTCAAACTTTAAAAGTAAAAGATTTTATTTCTCCCCCAAAAGGAATTGAGCATTTTGCCGTGGGGATGCGGCCCCAGTTAGCTGATCTTATTTGGATCAGATCCATCCAAGACATTGATTACTGTGAAAAATCTGAGCATGCAAAAAAATGCAAAGATAACGATTGGCTTTATCGAATGCTCAAGGCTGTGGTCACCCTAGATCCCAAATATTACAGTGCCTATGCTTCAGGCGGCTTGGCTCTTTCGGTGCTCGTATCCGACTACGAAGGGGCCACAGAAATTTACAATCTGGGTATAAAAGAATACCCCAATGATTGGGTTTTGCTCTATCGAGCAGGATATCATTTCTTATTTGAGGTCAATGATTTTGAACGAGCCTCTGAGCTTTACAGTCGTGTGAGTGATCTGGGCGGACCTTTCTGGGTTGTCACTTTGGGTAAACGTTTAAATACTAAAGAAGGAAAACTCGAAGTGGGTCGCAAGGTTTTGGATCATATGATCAAGGCCGAGATGCCTCCACAATTCGCTGAACGATTGCGCGAAAAGCTCAAAGCCATTGAGGCATCGGAAGATTGACAAAGTGGGTTCCCAGAACCATATTTTGGGTCCATGGCAAATCCACGAGACTTTTATGAAATTTTAGGCGTCGAGAAAACGGCTGATCAGGAAAGCATAAAAAAGGCTTACCGCAAATTGGCCATGCAATTTCATCCTGATCGAAATCCAGGCAACAAAGAAGCCGAAGACAAATTCAAAGAAGCCGCAGGAGCCTACGAAATCCTTAGTGATCCACAAAAACGGGCCCAGTATGATCGTTTTGGTCACCAAGCTTTTGCGGGCGGTGGAGGTGGTCCTCAATACCAAAACATGGAGGATATCTTTTCTTCCTTTGGAGATATTTTCTCTGAGTTTTTTGGCGGTGGAGGCATGGGCACTGGGCGCGACAGCCGGGGCAGTCGCGGAGCCCGTCGCGGTGCTGATCTTAGGTTCGTCACAGAAATTGACCTTGAAGATGTACTCAAAGGTTTAGAAAAAGACATTGAATTTGACACTGAGGAATCCTGTGAGCCCTGCGTGGGAACGGGAGCAGAAAAAGGAAGCCAACCTGAAACCTGTGTCACTTGTCGTGGCTCCGGGCAGGTCGTGACTCGCCAGGGCTTCTTCACGATGGCCACAACTTGCCCCAGTTGCCAAGGGCAGGGACAAGTCATTAAAAACAAATGTAAAAAGTGTCGTGGTTCTGGCCGCAGCTCAGTCCAAAGAAAAATACGAGTTAATATTCCAGCTGGTGTTGATACGGGCACCCGCCTTCGTGTCAGTTCTGAGGGGGAGGGTGGATACCGCGGCGGCCCCAGCGGTGATCTTTACGTGGAAATTCGTGTGAAAGAACATGAAATTTTTGAACGCGAAGGAGATCACCTTTTTTCAAAGGTTAAAGTTCATTACGCTGAAGCCCTATTGGGAGCCACAGTGGATGTGCCGACCCTTGATGGCAAAGCTGAGATTAAAATTCCAAGTTGTACTCAGCCGGGAGTGGTTCTGTCATTAAAAGGACAGGGGCTTCCTTCATTGAGGGGCGGAAGGCGTGGAGACATTCACTTCGAAACCATCGTGGAATTTCCCCAGAAACTCACTGATAAAGAACGAGAACTTTTAGCGCAAATAGCTGAAACCAGTGGAGTTTTAAAGAAGTCAGGAAAGTCGACTTTCTGGAGCAAGAAAAAGAGCTAAATTAATCATAAAAAACCGTCACTTAGCCTTGACGAATTCAATTTCGGACTCAAATTGTAAATTGTAAGTTTTTTGAAAAAAGAAGGAGACTTTATGTCTAAAATTATTGGAATCGATTTGGGTACTACAAATTCTTGCGTGGCTATCATGGAAGGTGGAGAGTCAAAAGTTCTAGTGAACGAAGAGGGGGCGCGCACCACCCCATCAGTTGTGGCTTTCACAAAGGATGGTGAACGTCTTGTCGGGCAAATTGCCAAGCGTCAGGCTGTCACAAACCCTGAAAATACAATTTATTCAGCTAAGCGTTTTATTGGAAGAAGCTTTAGCGAAGTTCAAGAAGAGATTAAACTTGTTCCTTATACTGTTGTGGCCAAAGGCAACGACTGTGGATTTAAAGTACGTGAAAAAGTCGCCAGCCCTGAAGAAATCGGAGCGGCTGTTCTCGCAAAATTAAAAAAAGTAGCTGAGGATTACCTGGGTGAACCCGTATCCAAAGCCGTTATCACGGTTCCTGCTTATTTCAATGATGCTCAACGGCAAGCAACTAAAGATGCAGGTCGAATCGCAGGTCTCGAAGTCATGCGCATTATCAATGAGCCCACAGCGGCTGCCCTTGCCTACGGTTTGGATAAAAAGAAAGACGAAAAGATTGCCATCTATGATTTCGGTGGTGGTACTTTCGATATTTCCATTCTTGAAGTGGGCGATGGGGTGGTTGAAGTTAAATCCACCAATGGTGATACCCACTTGGGTGGTGATAATTTTGATACTAAAATTCTTGAGTGGCTCATATCTGAATTTAAAAAAGACCAAGGTGTGGACCTCAAGAATGATAAAATGGCTTTACAGCGTCTCAAAGAAGCCTCTGAGAAAGCTAAAATTGAACTTTCCACTGCACAGGAAACAGAAATTAACCTTCCCTTTATCACAGCCGATCAATCAGGTCCTAAGCACTTACAGCTTAAGTTGACCAGAGCCAAATTCGAACAAATGGTGGAGGATTTAGTTAAAAGATCTATGGAACCCTGCCAAAAGGCTCTTAAAGATTCAGGTTTTAAAGCCTCTGAAATAGACGAAGTGGTTTTAGTGGGCGGATCCACTCGAATTCCTGCCATCCAAAAAGCAGTGAAAGAGTTTTTTGGTAAAGAACCCAATCGTACAGTGAACCCCGATGAAGTGGTGGCTGTTGGTGCCGCGGTTCAAGGTGGTGTTCTGGCTGGTGATGTGAAAGACGTTCTTCTTTTGGATGTGACACCACTTTCTTTGGGCATTGAAACCATGGGTGGAGTGATGACTAAACTCATCCATAAAAACACAGCCATCCCGACAAAAAAATCCCAAATTTTTTCAACTGCAACTGACAACCAACCGGGCGTGGACATTCATGTGTTGCAAGGTGAAATGAACATGGCGGATGGCAACAAGACATTAGGACGATTCGAATTGACTGGAATTGCTCCTGCAACTCGAGGTGCTCCAAAAATTGAAGTGACCTTTGACATCGATGCCAACGGGATCCTCAATGTTTCAGCTCTTGATCAAAACACAGGCAAATCTCAAGCGATCAAAATCACAGCCCAAAGCGGACTCACTGAAGAGGAAATTAAAAAGGCTGTCAATGATGCTGAAAGGATGGCAGATCAAGATAAGGCGCGAGCAGAAGCTGCCCACGCTAGAAACAACTTGGACAACTTGATTTATCAAACTGAAAAATTGATCAAAGATGAGGGTTCAAAAGTAACGGAAGCTGACAAAAAAACTGTGGAGTCTGCATTGGTTGAGGCCAAAAAAGTGGTTGAGAATAAAACAGCCAGTGAATCAGAATTAAAGGCGGCATTCGAAACCTTGCAAACAACCACTCATAAAGTTACAGCTGAACTTTACAAGCAGCAATCAGCACAACCAGGCGCACAAGCGGGAGCCGGTGCTGGATCTGCGGGTGCTTCAAGTGCTGAATCCGGCAAGGACAATAAGGGTGATGATGTGATTGATGCTGATTATAAGGACGTCAATTAAGACAGAAGCCACTCTGTGTCTTGAGTTTTAAATCCTGGGCTCTGATGATTCATTGTATGACATCAGAGCCTGTTTCAGAAGATTATTGGTTAAATTTAGCAAATCAAATTGAGTGGTTTAAAAAGCCCACTCATATCAAAACAGTTTCCTTTGAAAAGCCTGTCAACATTCAATGGTTTAATGACGGAATACTTAATGTTTCTGTTAATTGTCTCGATCGCCATCTTCATAAGTCAGCAGAAAAAGTAGCTTACATTTTTGAGCCCGATGAACTCCACGAGAAATCAAAATTTTGGACCTACAAAGAGCTTCATCAAGAAGTGAATATTTGCGCCAATGTTCTCAAGCATATTGGAGTCCAAAAGGGCGATCGAGTGACCCTCTATATGCCCATGACAGTTCAAGCCACGGTGGCGATGTTGGCTTGTGCCAGAATCGGCGCTGTTCACTCTGTTATTTTCGGCGGTTTTGCTCCGGACTCCATTGCTACGCGAATTCAGGATTGTGAAAGTGATTTCGTTATTACAGCTGATGAAACTCGACGAGGGGGAAGACATTTTCCTTTAAAAGCCAATGTCGATCAGGCTTTAAGAAGTGCAACTCGAGTCAAAAAAGTTTTAGTTTTTAAGAATACCCATGCATCTGTAGATATGGTGCCAGGTCGTGATGAGTGGTTTGACAGTTTAAAAACTCAAGTGAACGAATGGTGTGAGCCCGTTAAGATGAGTTCTGAAGACCCCTTATTTATTTTGTACACTTCAGGATCCACAGGAAAGCCAAAAGGCGTTGTGCACACCACGGGTGGCTACTTGACTTGGGCCTTGCACACTTTTAGGGAAGTATTCCAATATAAACAAAATCAAATTTATTGGTGCACGGCTGATGTGGGCTGGATCACCGGTCACAGTTACATTGTCTACGGCCCTTTGGCTGCGGGGGCTACAAGTGTGATTTTTGAAGGAGTGCCCACTTACCCCACTCCTGCGCGCTTTTGGCAAGTGATAGACCGGCATCAAGTGAACATCTTCTACACGGCTCCCACAGCTATTCGAGCTCTCATGCGAGAGGGGGATGGTCCTGTTCAATCTTGCAGCCGTAAATCCTTACAGCTTTTGGGAACTGTGGGGGAGCCTATAAATCCCGAAGCCTGGCGCTGGTACCACGAAGTCGTGGGTGAAAATCGCTGCGAAATAGTCGACACTTGGTGGCAGACAGAAACAGGAGGAATTCTTATTTCTCCTATTCCGGGACAGACAAAATTAAAGCCTGGTTCTGCCACTCGTCCGCTCAAAGGAGTTTCGGCAGCTTTGCTGACCAGCGAAGGCGCTGAAATTTTAGGTGAAGGCCAGGGGCTGCTTGTTTTAAAGGACTCTTGGCCTGGTCAAATGCGCACTGTTTATAAAGATCATGCTCGTTTTGAAGAAACTTATTTTTCAAGCTTCAAGGGTTATTATTTCACCGGTGATGGTTGTCGGCGAGATCAAGACGGAGATTATTGGATCACGGGGCGGGTGGATGATGTTCTCAATGTTTCGGGTCATCGAATTGGCACTGCCGAGCTGGAAAGCGTTTTTGTTGGACACTCAGCTGTGGCCGAGGCCGCCGTTGTAGGCTATCCCCATGATATCAAGGGTCAGGGTATATACTCATATATAACCCTTAAAAAAGGGGTTGAACCCACTGAGAGTTTAAAAAAAGAGCTGATCCTTTGGGTGAGAACTCATCTCGGTGCTTTAGCCACGCCAGACCTGATTCAATGGGCTTCAGGCTTGCCAAAAACAAGAAGTGGAAAAATCATGCGTAGGATTTTAAGAAAAATTGCTGAAAATGAACTGAACAACCTGGGTGATATATCCACTCTTGCGGATCCTCAGGTGGTGCAGGATTTAGTTGAACATCGTCTCAATCGAGGATAGGAATTTAACCCATGCAGAATACAAAATTAATTATTGGACTCGTTTTATTTGCTGGAATTTCTCGATTGATTCCTCACCCTTGGAATTTCACTGCGGTGACAGCCATGGCCGTATTGGCCTCTCATAAATTGGACAACCGTTGGTTGGCGGCTTTATTACCCGTACTCACTTTGTTTTGGACAGACCTTTTTTTAGGTTTTCATAGCACAGCCCTATTTGTGTATTTAGGTGTTTTAATTCCAGTGCTCTTGCCAAAATCCACTCATTATTTGACGAAACTTGTGACGGGATCCCTTGGATTTTTTATATTAACAAACTTTGGTGTTTGGTGGGCTCAAGGTCTTTACCCACTGACTTTTGAAGGATTGATCCAATGTTTTACGATGGCTTTGCCCTTTTATGAAAACCAAATCCTCGGGGATGTTGTTTACTCTGCTGTTTTATTAGGAGCTTTTTACGGTTTGAAAAACTTGAGCTTTCTTAAGAACGCTTAAGTTTTTTATTCATCAGTTTTACTTTGGCCGAATTTTTTTTCAGTTGGTCTATCATTTTCTTTTGAATTTTTTTATTTGAAATTCCTAGCATTCGAGCCGCTAACAGAGCTGCATTTTCAGAGTTATCAATCGCCACGCAGGCCACTGGAATTCCTTTTGGCATTTGAGCAATACTTAAAAGGGCATCAAGACCCTTCAGCTTTCCGACTGTCACAGGCACTCCAATCACGGGTAAAGGTGTGAGGCTGGCCACCATTCCAGGTAAGTGCGCGGCACCACCAGCGGCAGCTATGATGATTGAAAACCCTTTTTCATGAGCCGATTTTGCAAATGTGAGCATTTTCTCTGGAGTTCGATGGGCTGATACAACTTCCACATGAGTTTTGATATGTAAGCTTTTGAGAATTTTTATTCCAGGTCTGAGGCATTTTAAATCTGTTAAACTTCCCATGATGATCGCTATTTTCATGAAAACCTCTCTCATTTAAAAGCTAATCCATTTTTAGAGTAAAAGTCTCGGCTTGATACAAAAAAATCTCAATTCTTAACAATAAGATTTAGACATTGACTCAAGTCTAGTCGAAAAACTAATACCCCAATCGAATCATAATCTTAATTCGATGTTTTTAAGATTCTTGCAAAAAGCTGATCAGAATTTTCATATTTTTTTATTTAATGAACAACTGAGTGGTTGTTGCTTGGCCCAACACTTGTATTAATTGTTGACGGGGGTTCCATGAAACTTGACCGTATCAGAACAGTACGAAAAGCGCTAGTTCTGGCAGCACTGACTGTTTTGATCATGGCCTTTCAAAATTGTGGTCAGCCTGGACAATTAGCTCCCTTGCCATCTGATAATGGTATCTTGGGAGATCCCAGCCAGCCTTCCGTGGTTTATAAAGATTATTCAAAGGACCTCAATGTTTCAGCTCTGGCCTCAAAAGTAGATGTACTTGTGGTCGTTGATAACTCGGGCTCCATGGAGTTTGAGCAGAAAAATATGGCCATGCGTTTTGGTACTCTTTTGCAGCAACTTAATAATCTCAATTGGCGAGTGGCAGTGACAACAACAGATGTCAACTTTGAAGATCCCACAGCCCTATCCAGCGACCGCGAAAAAATTGAGGGTCGTCATGACGGTCAAATTTTAGCCATGGCCACTAATAAATTCTGGGTCTCCAGTGAGGACTCATTTACTATGGCCCAGGATCTTTTTTCCAACACTGTGCAAAGATCTGAAAGGGGCTCCGGTCGAGAACAAGGTATCAAAGCCACTTACAGAGCTTTAGAGAGATCCTTTGTGGCCTCATCAGCCAATAGCCAGTTTTTTCGATCTGATGCCGCTCTTTCAGTTGTGATCGTCTCTGATGCGGATGAA
This sequence comes from Bdellovibrionales bacterium, assembly GCA_046336825.1. Lineage (GTDB taxonomy): Bacteria > Bdellovibrionota > Bdellovibrionia > Bdellovibrionales > Bdellovibrionaceae. The sequence goes on from JBKDFX010000156.1 coordinate 11,543, forward strand.
ACTCCTCACTACAATTTTATTACAGACCGCAACCAGCCTGATAAACTTCTCGACTATGTGACGGCTCGATTTCCGACAAAGCCTTTCTCGGCGCATTCCATCATTGTAAAAAAAGACGATAAAAACTGCCTCGATTTTCCGAATTCAGAAAATGAAGGTTATGGATTGTCTTATGCCAGCTTATCAGGAAGAACTGCAGGGATCATTGGAAGCGTTTGTGACAGTGATTACTCTTCTCAGCTCAGGCTGATTGGAGCGGCATCGGCTCAGTTGGTTAAAAATGTCAGTTTGGACTGCAGCCCTGTGGACTCTGATAGGGATGGGAACTTGGATATTAAAATATCATCGGTCACAGCTGGTGTGGTAATTCCTTCTTTTGTAGTGAGTGCAAATCAAATTCAGTTTTCGCAGGATTTGCCTGTGGGGTCCTACAAAATTGATTACCGCTGTTTGGCTGAGTAATTACAATTTCCAACTTTTTAGATGATTCAAAGCCCTTTTTTTGAGGGACTTTTTATTTTTTCCAGTCCAGTTGATGTGGCCTAGTTTTCGACCTGGACGATTGGATTTTTTGTACCAATACAAATGGCCATCAATTTTATTAGGAAATTTAACATCTGAGTTGGATTGTCCAATAAGATTCAACATGGCAAACGCAGAAGTTTTAACTTCAACTTTGGGTAATATATCTTGAAGCGCACATAACCAGTGCATGGTAAATTGATCCACTGAGCAGGAATCCAGCGTGTGGTGGCCCGTATTGTGAACACGAGGGGCCACTTCATTGATGACAAGCTCGCGGCCAGTCTGAAAAAACTCAATTCCCATGACGCCCACATAATCAATTTTATTCAGCCACTTTTTAATTTTATTTTGAATTGATTTCGGACATTTTAATGGGCCAAGCACGAGAAAACATTTGTTGTCTTTTTGTTGGGTCTCAACAAGTGGAAAAAATTGAATGTCACCTTTTCGGCTGCGGGCCACCTGCAGGGCCACTTCTTTTTCAAACGGAATAAATTTCTCAAATATAAAATGACTCAAATGATTGTGATTATTATCTAAAAATACTTTTAACGTCTTTGTATTTTTTAATATAAAAGTTCCGTAACCATCGTAGCCGCCCACGCGTTTTTTTGCGACCAGCGGACCCATTTTTTTAAAGAAGGTGAGCACTTCCTGAGGTGTTGTAAAGTGTGAAAAAGGACTGGTGTGTAAATGGCATTCTATCAAACTTTGTTTTTGAAACAAACGATCTTGAAGAGTCTTTAAATTATCGAGTGAAGGAAAAACTTCGAGACCTTGGGTAAGGGGAGCCAGTTCGATGGGATCGTAAAATTCACTTTCAAAAGTGAGGACTTGAGCTTCATTTGGATTAAAGTTTTTATCGACACAGGTGATTTCAAGACCTAGTTTGCGTCCTTGAGTTTCCAGCATCCATGCCAATTGTCCATGTCCCAAAATATAGGATTTTTCGCCTCTGTTCATGTCATCAAAAACTAGGAGTCTTTACGAAGCTGGTCAATCCAATCCTGGAATTTTTTCAGTGCATCAGCAGATATTTGACCAAAAGTGAAGCGCTTGGGACTGCTCATGTCTCCTACGGGTGTACAGCGAAAGGCTAAAAATTCATTTTTTTTGGGTGAACTGATGAAAATCTCAGTGGTGTCGTTTTGAAAAAAATCTGTTGGAATGACGTCTTCTAAAAGGACACCGGATGTGGAAACATTCTGAGTGTAGGAGAGAAATGTTTTTTCTTTGTTAGATAAAATGACTTTGATTCGAATATCAAAGCGTGGACTTTTTCTTGCTTCGGGTCCTGAAGTAGGAATAGGGGGTGAAATTTTTTGAGTGACTTCATCCATCTCATCTTCAATAAGCGGAGCTGGAGGAGCGGGCGCGACAGGCGTTACGGGCGTTTCAGTGTTTTTAATCACTGTCATTTTTGGTTTTTCTGGAATGAGTTCCATGGGCGGCAGAGCTGGCATTTGGTAGCGTTTTTTTTGTAGGAGTTGCGGTGTTAAAACCTGACTCAGGGGAAGCCAGTCCTCCAGACCTAGAGTCCAAAAATGAAGTGAAGACATGTCCCTTTGGCTGTAGACATCGATAAGAGTGAGCAGTGTGGGTTGTTCAGAAAATTGTCCTGAGCTGGAGTCAAAGATGATAAACACAAGAAGCTCCTTCGGGTTTCAGTCTATATGGCAGTCTTTCGTTGCACATCAATTTTAATACTTGATTTTATTTTTCGACCTACGTCCGGATTATCTGAGTTTCCTTTGTGACCTGGACTCGAGGTTTGATTTAATAAAGCAGAGCACTGACACGAGTTTACATCTTATCCCGTGAGGTCATGAAATGTTGAGAACCACCGCGATACTCCTATTACTGCTTGGCTTGCCATTGAAATCAGCATGGGGTCAGAGCTCGGGGCCAACGCCCTTAGATCCAAGATTAAAACTTAATAACCAAGATGAAGTTTCAGCTGTTTTTGAAGGTGTGGTGGCCGTTCAAAGAAAAGCAAAAATTAAAGCAGGATCCTTTTTATTTTCGCCACTTTTTTCATTCGACTTTTCTGATGCTCCCTACACGCAGTACAGTTTACAGCTGAATGGGGGATATGCTTTCAGTGAAGCTTTAGAAGTGTATCTGGCCTACTCTCCGGTTTTTATTTCAACGGAAAGAAATCTCTCCAAACAAGTTAAAAAATTAGGATTAGTCATCGATGCAGAAAAACCTCAATCCTTCATCGGAGTCGAAGTGAACTGGATTCCAATTTACGGAAAAGACTCGTGGGGACCTTACAATATTGTTCGCAGTGATACTTTTATTAATTTTTCGTTTGGACAAATCACCTACGAAGAAAATCAAGGAAATAAAATCAAATTGGCGTTAGGAAAAACTTTTTTCTTCACAGAGCAATTGAATTTTAGAGTGCAAGCGGGACCCAGCTTAATTGAGACTTTTTCAAAAGTAAACGCAGAGCCGACTAAACGCGAAAGTATTACAGTGGGTTTAATCGAAACAGGATTTGTTTTTTATTTTTAAAATTAATTTAATTGGAGGAAGACTATGGCTGAAACGATACGAGTTTTTTTTGATGAGGGTGGATTTACTTCCTACTTGATTGCTTTTGCAGGCCTTGTTCTGTTGATCATGGGAACTTGGAGACTTTATTATTTGTATTTCAAAATTAGACCTGGGACTTCCCAGCTTTTGACTCAGTTACAAATGCTGATCCAAGGCAGAAAATATATGGAAGCCATTCAGATTTGTAATGAGGTTAAAAATGTACCCCAGATCCATGTAATTAAATCGGGTTTGCTGGCTGTTGACAGTGGAAGAGAGGCTATGAAATCAGCACTGGGAAGCTCTGTTGTTGAAGTGGTTAAAGACTGTGAAAAAGGCATTCCCATCATAAGTTTGATCGCCTCCGTGGCCACCCTTCTGGGACTGTTGGGAACAATATCTGGTCTTATTAAAACATTCACTGCCATTGCAACAGCTGACCCTGCTAAGAAATCTGAAATGTTAGGTCTTGGGATTTCAGAGGCGATGATCGCCACTGCAGCTGGATTGATAGTGGGTATCGCAGCCATGGTTGTTTATACTTTGTGCTCATCAAAAACAGATGAACACATCAGTCAGGCTAAAAAAGCAGGATATGATTTAATTGCCACCATCGAAAGATCTGAGCGAGAAGCTTAAGATTTTGAAGGAAGAAAATGTTTGAATTAGAGCAAGAAAGAGTTCACGCTCCAGAGCCAGATTTAGTGCCTATTCTCGACGGTTTAACAGCTGTTATCTTTTTCTTGTTACTCAGCGTAAGCTTTGTCGGCTTAACAAAAGTGACGCTTCCACCTTCTTCCTCAAGTGTTTCTGTCAGTTCAAGTGAAAATCCTATTTCAGCTAAATTGCGAGTTCTTTCGCAAGGTTCCACCGTGCTGTTAAGGCTTGAGTGGCTGGGCAGTGAGCCTGGGAGTTTCAAAGAAAATGTTTTACGAGGACGTCCCGATAAAAAAAATAAAGCTTTAATAGCCGCAGTTCGTGACATGACTGAAAAGTTTAAAAAGCGTTTTCCAAACGAAAAAACCATGCAATTGGCCCTTGCCGAAAATATGACCTACCAGGAAATGATTTCGATCATGGACGGAGCTCTGGTCAATATTCAAGACATTGCCCTGAGCTCCTACACGGAAGCTGTCACAACTGGGGAAGTAGGTGAGTGATGTATCAATTTGAAAGTGAAAAAAAGAGAAAAATGGTGATGCAGTTGCAACTGGCTCCCATGATCGACGTATTTGTGT
>JBKDFX010000157.1:0-36698 GCA_046336825.1 Bdellovibrionales bacterium
TGGACACGGTCTACCCCCTAAAGTTATTTCTCGTAAAAACAATTCTAGGTACGGCCGGACCGTGATTCAACGGGAGGTCTAGTGCGCCCCTCGTGATTCAACTACCACCGTCGGTATCATTTAATATGATTCAATTCGCCAGTGCCCCGCTTGGACCTGAGCTTGCATTGCTCGCCATAGATACCGCCACTTAACTATTAACGGGGTTTTGAATGTTGAAGTCTTTTACAGCGATGGCATTTGTGCTCATTCTGGGCTTACTCGCCTCGCCCGCCATCGTCCTCTCTCAGACCCAACCCTCAACTTCTGAACAGTTGAGGGGCCCTCTTGTGAGGGGTCCTCTTGTTCAACTCCCCAATTCAAAGACTTCACCACGCGAACTGAAGTTTGATCAAAACCAATGGCAAAAATATTTAAGCGATCTAAGAACTAATAAAACTTCGACCCCCACAATTCTTCCCTCGGGTGAGTCCAAAGTTCTTAGAATTCTAGGGCCTGGCACCAGCGGTGGTGGCAATAACTATGAAAGCGAGTTCTTCTACTTGGGGGAACAAGTTTTAAAAGAAATTTTTAGTACAGACTTTAATGTCTCTTATCTAAAGGCCCTTGAATCGAGCTTCTTGCGATTAAAATCAGAAAATGCTCTTTTCTTTACTCATGACAAGTTGTTTTTGAATGACAAAGAAAAAATCGCCATCAATGATTACGTCGCTTTTGTTGTCCTTGTGAATAAAGATTTATGGAATCAATCCACATTTTCTCAAAAACGCCAGATCCTAGTTCATGAGCTCTTAGGACTGGCCAAAAGCCTCGACCCCAACATCGATGATTCTGATTATTCAATCACCTATCAAATCTTTCAAAAATTACAAAAGAAAGGACAAAAAGTTTTTCTTTTGAACTCAGATCACCCGCCCGTTTTTCAGCCACCCGTGATTAAATCCCAACGGCTGGTGGGAACAAAACTAACCTATCAAGTTCAGGGTCATAAAGGACAATGCGCAGAGGAGTCTTCTCAGATTATTTTGGACTTGAAGAAAATTGAAACTCCTCAAGGTTCCCAGATCCAGGTCATCTTAAGCCTCACTTGCAGAATGCATCATGGTGGGATTTACAGCCACAGTGACGGCGAAGAAGGTGATAATATTTTAGATATCACTTCTCAAAACATGCTCGAACTTGATGTGGCTTATGGAAATTATCTGGTGGGCTGGGTTTCAGGAGAGGACATGCTCCTGCGAACTCCCTTTCTGCTGCTGAAGTTAAAGAAAAATTCTGATGGGACCTATGCCCTCCAATTTGAATTTTATAAAATTAAAGATCCTCAACTCAATGAATTGTTTAGCGCGACCGTTTCAGCTACTGATCTGCCGTGATTTTGCAAAAATCGATGTTAAAATTGATCACCACCTCAGGATCCGAGGGCTCTGCCATTTTGGAGAATTTTCGAATCACACCTCGGAGCTCTTCTTTAAAGCTTTCAAAATCTGGTTCCGAAATCGATTGAATCACAGTGAAATGCAGACCCAGTTGTTTTTTTCTCTCGATGAACTGAGTGATGGCTTTTGTTCTCCACTGGGAATGAAAATGCGGCAAGAGGGGAGATTCCAGGCGTAGATGGTGTCCTCCCGTTTTATACTGATAGAAAGATCCCTTTTTTTCAACTAGACCGTAATCGACAAGTTCATTCAAACAATTGAGCGTCAAATCAAATTCTAAATTTAACAACTGAGCCAAATCTTGAGCAGACCATGAGCCTTTGAGGCTCGTGGCAATATGAAGGGCTGAACAGTACCAGACCGAGTAATAAAAGTTCGCAGAAGATTCAACTAATTGCTTTTCACGACCGACGGACTTTTCAAGACGATTAAACTCATTGGAGAGCTTTTCCATTTCCATTTTTAAATGTGCACGATAGCCACGATCATGGGCCCTGGCATAGTCAACCATATGGGACAGATATTTTCTTTCCATTTCATTGCTGAAGAGCGATTGACCCAATTTAAAAGCTTGATCGGGTGTGAGATGAACATGTCCCGTCAACACTTGAGAAAAATAGGAACGTTGACATTCCATAGCTTTGGCCATGCGAGTGATGGCCCCATGGCCTTCTTCATTGAGTCGATCTGTTAACCAGGACTTATAATCTAAATATTTGAAAACACTGACACTCTTCATATGTACTATATTATAACATATAAACGTAATATGTAATAACGAATATCGAGCATTTTGCTTCAAAATCAATTAAAACAAGTCAACTTCAAACAGAAAGGAAGTTTATTTATGAAAAACTCAGTCTCTCTCATGTTGCCCGGACTTATTGCGCTGACAGGCTTAACTGCAAACGCGATCACTCCATCAGAATGCCCGGTGCTCGCAGGACGCTATGAAGCTGATGGCGACGAGAAGACCATCATTGAAAAAAGATCGGGTTCGTTTTACCAAGTCACTTTAGGCGAGGGAGCCTTTGAAATAACAGTGAATGGAAAAGTTCATTCAACTCCAGATGGAGTCGCTCAGTATCAAGCCTGGTGCTCTCACAGGACCCTCCACATCAAAGTGAGTGCAGGTGGAGAATCAGGATTGATGCAGTACTATTTCACCAGTCCTCAGGTTTTAGTAGAAGAGAATAGCGGTATGGAAAACTCTAAACGCAACTGGAGAAAAAAGTAAAAATTCAAACGCCAGCTTAAAGTTTTTAGTCTTTGAGCTGGCGAAAGTTAAATAAAATTTCTATTTTATCAATTTTAATCTTGAGTGCAACCAAGCCGCTTGAGCATCAATATCATTCACATAATCAACTTCTGCTGAATTCATTTTTGAAATCATTTGAATCATCTTAGAAGCTACAAAATATTCAATTTAATTGCCTAACATCCGTAGGAGCTGATTGGTCAAATCGCAATTTGATCATGGAAAGTTGCCAAGTTACAGCTGTAGGCAAGAGGTAAAGAATCTTTTCTGCAGATCTTTGTTAGATAAAACTGGGGTATTTGAATGTTGTTGGTTGTAGTAAAACAGATCAGGAATCAGTTACTCAGAACTGGTTTTTGATCTCGACTTTGAATTTAACTTAATAAACAAATAAAAAATTAAATTAATCTATTAGTTTCAATAGCTTAGCTAAAGAAAACTAATCTGTAACAATAATTTAAGGGCTCAGTTTTATCAATCTTCTAAGAATAAAATAATAGTGATGTGGCATGGGATCGCCTGACCAGGAAGCGCACATCAACGAGGCTTTGTAACAATCAATTTTTCCTGAAATGGTTCTGTACTCATCTCCTAAACCCATCATGTGACCCAATTCATGGGCCACCACTCGAGATGTCCACTTTCGGGACCAAAAAGTATCATAGGGTCCACGCGTTTCATCGAGCAACAAAACAGAAAAATGAGATTGAGCCTCTTTTTCCACAACTTCAAAAACAAATCGATAATTGAAGTCGCGCTCAATCCGAAATCGGTTCCAAATATCTTCAGCTTGTTTGAATTTTTCTTTTAATAAAACTTTATCTTGAGAGCTTGCATTTTTAAAATGGACTCGTAATCGTAGGATTCTTTCATCTCTAATATCTTCAGCAATATCATGGGAATACTTTTTCTTCACAATTCCCACATAAGTAATGGATCCGCTAAGCCCTTTAATTTGACGTAAATGACTTTGGTTAATTTGGTAGGGACTGGGAAAATATTGATAGGAATCCTTTAAGTGCACCTGAAAAGATTTATAACTTTCTTTTGGAAATAGATTTCGAATGGAATCCGAAAATAAAAGCTCATAGAGTGGTTTCAAATTTAAAATTTCACTTACTGTAGGTTCACTTTCATAGCCTAATCCGTAGTCTTCACGAAAATCTTCGGGAACTTGAAAAGCATGGGTTAAATTAAAATAGAATAAAAAAAAGGATAAAACGAACTTCATCATAAATAGCATCACAGGCCCGATTGATCCGAGCAAGAATAAACTTCATTCGTTTTGGATTCATCGCCTTTGGTTCACATTCTCGTTGTGAAAATCGCCTGTCCCAGGCAGTCTGTATAAAAGGAGTTCTTATGAAATCTTTAAACTTACTTTTTGTCTTAACGGTTGTGTGTGCATTTGCTTTTCCGATTGCCAATGCCAATGCGCTAGAACCAAAGTTTACTGAAAACCCTGTTGAAATCAAGGCGGCCTACCAAATCACAGAAAAAAATGAAGGCCAGACTTATGATGATCCCACACCCGCAGTTTTGTTCGCCATTCCCATTTTTAAAGTATTTGTCGATACCAAAGGGTTTATTCAAAACATTGAAATTTTAAGAACTCCTAGCAATCCTGAAGCCCAATTCACAGTTCAAATGGGCCTTGAAGCCATCAAAAAATCTGAACCCTTTGAGAATCTAAACCTTGAGAATCAAGGAGTCGTCTTTAATCAGACCTTTTTATTTAGAGACGATTTAAAGTTTAAACTAAGGGCATTGGATACTAAATAAGATCTAAAAATAGGGGCCAACTATCCTGCTTTCTGATCCCCATCGATAAGGGTTTTAAGGTCATTTACCATACCTTGCAAACCCTCGGCCTGACTTGAAACATCATTGGAGGCTGTCGATATTTGTTCTGAGGCAGTTGTGTTCTGCTGAATGGCCTGGTCCAGTTGATTCATAGCCTTCGCAATTTGCTCCATGCCTGCCGACTGCTCGCGGGTTGCCGATGCAATCTCTTCGCTTTTACCAGCCACTTTTTTAAGAGAATCAAACATCGAAACCATCAGTTCTTTACAGTCTTGACCAACTTTCACACCCACTTTTGTTTTACTCACACTCTCAACAATAAGATCATTGATCTCCTTGGCCGAACCTGCACTCTTTTGCGCCAATGAACGCACAGCTTCTGCCACGACTGCAAATCCCTTCCCCTGCTCACCGGCTCGAGCCGCTTCAACAGCTGCATTAAGTGCTAACAAATTGGTTTGGAAAGAAATATCTTCGATGACTTGAATGATGGCTGAAACCTTTGAAGAGCTGGCCGAGATCTCATTGAGTGAATCCAAGAGCTCACCTAACTTCTTTTCGCTGTACTCGGCTTGCTTTTGAGTTTCTTGAGTCAGAACTTTGGAATCTTGGCTGCTATTGTCAGTTGTCTTCACTAGAGAATTAATTTCCTCTAAAGAGGCCACGGTCTCTTGGATGGATGATGCCGTTTCTGTAGAGCTGGAGGCCACTTCAGTTGAGGAGGCTGAAAGTTCTTGGCTCGAGGAAGCCAAAGTGTTCGCTGAATTTGATATACTTTGGCTAATTGTATTCAGCTGTGAAATTAAACTTCTTGAAAAGAAAAACATAAATACGAGTGTTAGTGAAACAGCTGCCCCTGTTCCTACTTTCATCAGCATAAGGGAAAACTCAGTTTCTGCTACTTCTTGCTTGAGCTCAGTCTCCATCAAAACTTTTCGCTCTTTATTAAGCTCGTGAATGATATCGATTGTGGAGTTGATCAGGGGGCGTACATTTTTGATATACTTTTCTTCTGCAAGATTCACACTGTCTTCTCGACCTTGCTCAACAAGGGGTAAAATTTCCTCGACCTGTGCTTTAATCTGAGGCCAGTTGGCCTCAACAGGTGCAAAAACTTTTTTTGCTTTTTCACTGCGAAGCATTTGAAGGTAGGCCATCAAAGTGGATTCAAAATCTTCCAGGCTCTCCTTTGTTTTTAACACCCCGGCAGATCGCGCTGAGGCGTCTTGCCACAACCACATGGATGTCACTGTCCAGCGAGCAATTGAAGCCGCGTGGAGGAGCATTTCACCGGAGTAAGTGATGAGTGGAGCTCGAACACTGTTGGCTTTAGTCAGGCTCGCATTTAACCCAGTGAGATTTTTTTGCGCAAGCCATCCCATGACAACTAGAGAGAACAGTGGAATAACTGACATAATTAAAAGTTTAAGTCGAAGTCCCGCAAACCAGGTTTTCATGATGTGCTCCACAAAAATAATTTCTCAAGTTTTCATATCGGAGTAATATTAAGTAGTTCGAGTAAAATTATTTTTAGCTCAAATTTGTAGTTTTAGTTAAGAGAATTTAATGATTCCGATTTTGTAATTTATTGAATCAAGCTAGTTGATTTGTGAGTTACAGATTCTTGCGAGTTCAACAACCACGACCAAAGTTCTGCCGAAATGCCTTTGGAAAATCTAAAAAATGCTGTCGCAGAAAAAGATCTCACTGAGACAGATAAATTAATGCTACAACAATGGAGGGACAGTTTTCGCTAATCGGAGAACAATCATCTGTCAAAGTCTGTTAAGTTATTGATTCACGCTTCACTACTGACTACCATCTCAACTCTATTTTACATTAATAATCTAGAATATAAATCATTTATTTGGTTTGCCTACTTTTCTAATTTTTTTGCAGGTGCAATAGTTATCACCAGTTATTTTTTAAAAAAACTCAGTCAGAAAAATAAAAACTCAATTTTCGAAGCTTTTAGGATCTTGTTTTTATTTATTCCTCTAATTGTGAGTCATGGTTTTATTCTTTTATTTCTGAGCCTATTCGCTCCTGTAGAGTCATTGAGCTTTTTAACCCCACATAAAACATTGAAATCAGAAATTCCCTGGTCTGAAATTATTTTATTTATAACTAATTTTGTAGAATTTTATTTTTCCTATCTGATCTTAAAATTCTTAGTTTTTACTTCACCTATCTCGTTTATCAAAAGTGGCTCATTTTTTATACGAGATGGGATTCTGCTTTTTATTTTAAGCATGACTCTTCCTTTTGTAAGTCTTAAATTATTTGAAACTTATGGGATTGACCAAAATCTTTTTTCCTTTTTAGTTCTGGCTCTAGCTCTGTTTATTCCATGGTCACTATTTTTTGATCGAGACGCTTATGGCTACCGCGAAGATAAAATTCCAATTATTCAGGCGACAACACAATTCCCAATTCACGTTGCTTCAAAAGGCGCAAAAGGCTGGGGGATTTTATTTATAGTCTTTGGTCTTATTTTTATAATAATTTCGTTTTTTTCATTCAATGGTAAAATTTCAAATTTATGGGTTTCATTCGTACTCTTTATTCCCTTTTTTTTGATGGGATCCCTATTTTTTATAATCGGACTTAATTTGCAATGGGCCTACACAAAATTCATAATCACACCTGATTATGTTGAAGGCCATACGCTTTATTTCATCCCGTGGCCTCGACACTTTTTTTGGCGAAATTCAACTCAAGAATATCAATCACCACAAAAGGTTATTCGTCGCCGAACTGGCAGCAAAAACACGGGACACTCCACTTATGAAATCCACATGAATTTTAAACAATCAGAAAGACCAAAATCTTTTACTTTACGACCTAGCAAAAATATCGTCCTTTACCGTGCCTACCATGGTGAAGATCTAGACAAGATGTTAACGACTTACAAAAATTTATTCATGTGACAGGTACATAGATCGTGACGGCGCAGCATATCCCTGCCGATTTCAAGCTCTCAAACTGGACAATACATCCCTGAAGTGCTGAGCTAAAATCCATATGATAATTTTAAAACTTATTGCCCTTTCCTTTCAAATTGCGTTGGCAAACACTGCATTAGCTAATTTTCAATTCAAAATCTCTCCTTCTGAAATTCGCACAAGATTGCAAGAACTGTCCCATCGCCCTTGGAATGGACAAATGGCTGAGTCCAATGCTGTGGAATTAAAAAATTGTAAAATATCAAAAGTAAAAATTTTAGTCAGAGCACAATCTGGTGAGGCTTGGCCTTTTGAGTTTACACTGACTCGTCCTACCAAAGTGAATCCAGCACCACTTGTTATGATTGTGCCGACGATCGAACGCAGCACTCCTCTAGAATCCACCCTGCTTTACCAATTTTGCCAGGCAGGTGTCGCCAGCGCCCTCATAGATGCTAATGACAATTCACATCCAGATCCATTGTCAGGTTGGAACCATGAAAATATAATTCTCAGAAAAACCATTATTACTATCAGAACAATCCTCGATTGGGCCCAACAGGATCCTCGATTTGATCAACAAAGAATCAGTCTTTACGGCCACAGCCTGGGTGGCATCACGGCTTCATTGATGGCAGGAGTTGAAAATAAAAGGTTCAATTCAATTATTGTGGCTGTGGGAGCTGGAAACATGCCAGGTGTAATGACCCACAGTATTTACTTTCGCGTGGCCTCTCTCAAAGTTCGAAGAATGGCAGCCACTAAAATGTATTCTTTAGATGATTATGAATCCACTTTACAGAAAAGTATTCGTTACGATCCTCTCTATTTTTCTTCTCTCGTAAGACCTTCAAAAATGTATTTCGTTATGGCCTCAGGAGACTTAAGTGTTCCCTTTCGTTATCAGCTGCAAACGCACCAGGCTTTCGGTTCACCGGATTACCATCTGTTTTCGCCTGGATCCCACGTGGATGGAATGATTCGCTTAGCCACTGTGGATTTCTATAAACTACTTCCTTCAGTTCTAGAGGTTAAAAGGTGAATTTAATTCCACTTTTTTCCACTCCGTTTTTACATACAAAAATGCCTGAAGAAATTCGTTTAAATAAGCTAAATTTTTTATTTTCTAATTTTGATTTTAGCAATATTTCAGCCGAATATAATGACTATAATTTATTTGAGTCCCACCAAAGCAGTCATGAGATTTTAAATTTTAAAGAATTTGCTTTGTCGACAATTAAAAAATTTATCATTGATTCTTGTTTCAAACTCATCACCGATCAACGGGCTTGGATCTGCGGAACCGGACATCACTACTATATGAAAAATCACAACCATGCCAACTCTGTTGTCTCCACTGTTTTTTATTTTCAAGCCGAAGGTGGAGGAGATGTTATTTTCCACGACCCTAGAGTCAATGCTAACCGAGGTCACTCCTCTCAATTTAGCGAAACTTTTCAATTCAATGACTTTAAGTTTCAACCCAAATCAGGGGACGTTATTGTTTTTCCAAGCTTCTTGTACCACTCAGTTCCACCCTATAGGGGAAAATCCAATCGAGTTGCTATTGCCATCGATTTTTTCGCAAACACTTGAAGGGTCTGCACATTATCAATTGAAGATCAATTTAATTGACTGAAGAACATCCATTCTTCCCTGACCAAAATTGGGATCCATTCCTTGCGCACCTAAATCTTGAGAGGACTTCATCAATAATTCTTGAAGCTGCTGAGCTGTTAGACCTGGTCGAGCTTGCTTTAGCAAAGCCACAGCTCCGGTTACATGGGGAGAAGCCATGGAAGTTCCTGATTTAGTTGAGTAGCGACCATTCTTATCGGAGGAATAAACATCTTCACCGGGCGCAGAAATATCAGGCTTCATCAATGTTCCTGTTTTCCAAACCACAGGTCCACGGGAAGAAAAAGAGGCCACGCTATCTCTTGAGTTTGTAGCTCCCACAGTAAAAGATTCGGGACAGGCTCCTGGTATGCCAATTGTCTTAGAACGAGGCCCACTGTTCCCAGCTGAAAACACAGGAAGAACATTCATAGCTCGCATTCGATTTAAAACCACACAAAATGGATCCTGATTAGGATCTAAATTTTCGGTATTAGTCTGTGTTCCCCACGAGTTATTGACCGCTGTCACGGCATCTGCTGTATCTGAATTACCATCTGGATCTGTCATCCACTGCAAGGCCAACAAAAGATTGGCATCATCCGAAGATCCGGCAGAATCAAAAACTTTTGCGATGACCAGATCAGCACTCGGAGCAACTCCAATGGATCTTCCAGAAGAGCTGCCACCGGCCACAGTTCCTGCCACATGGGTTCCATGACCATGGTCATCTCTGGGAATTAAATTCTGAGGCTTTATGAAATCTTTAAAAGCCACCACCTTGCCTTTTAGATCTGAGTGGTTCGGGTTAATTCCTGTATCAATGATTCCCACCCGAACACCGAGTCCATTCATGCTTGCAAATTCCCGTCTGACTTCGGGAATTCCAATCTTTATCAGTCCATAGGTGAATTGAGCCGTGTTCACAGGTTCAAGACTGTCCACGGGTTCAATCAATCTGACCACTCGATTCAAAGGGATAACGGCTCTCACATTTGAAAATCTTCTCACTTCTGATATTTGATCCGAACTGAGATCCACAATAACAGAGCCCAAAATCCAGAGAGGACTCATTGGGCTTTGTCTTCCATTTCGAAGGGACGATAGGTCTTGAGAAAATTGGTGCAAATGATTGTTTGTTTGTTTCTTTAAATACTTTTGTAAATTCAGACCCGTGAGGCTTTGAAACTGTCGGCTGTTGTTTTCTTTGAAAACAACCAGATGCTGCAAAGTTTGAGCCTGAGCCCAGACATAAAAAGGGAAAACAAAAGAAAAAACAAATGCACCAAATTTCATTTCAATTCCTAACGATTACCTTGAGAGTTAGATAGTGCTTTTATAGCTCCTAAAACATCGGCACGTCCGTGACCAAATATCTGATCGTAACCAGGAGCCCCTTTATCCACTGAAGTTCGTTGAATAACTTCTTGGATTTGGGCTTGGTTCAATTGCGGCCGAGCTTGCTTAATGAGCGCCACTACGCCAGCAACATGAGGTGTTGCCATGGAAGTTCCCGACATGGGTTGATAGCCTCCACCCGGTTTTGCAGAAATTGTATTCACTCCCGGAGCTGTAATATCAGGCTTGGGAAGTTCTACAGTTTTCCATTTTGCAGGACCTCGAGAAGAAAAGCGTGCTATGGAATCTTTGGCGTCAGTAGCTCCCACTGTAAATGAATCAGGACAAGCGCCCGGAACACGCAATGAAGCTGCACTGGGACCTTCATTACCTGCTGCAAAAACAGGAAGAACATTCATCACTCTCAGTCGATTCAAAACAGCACAATGAGGATCATCTTGAGGATCTCGACTATTAAAAGCTCCACCAAAACCCCAAGAGTTACTCACAACATGGACGGCATCTTGAGTTTCTGGATTACCGTCAGGATCTGCCATCCATTGAAGTGATAGCAAAATATTAGCTTCTGTGGCAGCGCCAGATCGACCGATGATACGCCCGATGTAAAGTTTCGATTGAGGAGCTACACCTATTGAACGACCAGATGCATTTCCACCCGCAATGGTTCCTGCCACATGGGTGCCATGTCCGTGATCATCCATGGGGTTTTGTCCACCACCATCCATGAAATTACGATACATCACGACTTTTCCTTTTAGATCAGGATGATTGGCATCAATTCCTGTATCTAAAATTCCAACTCGAACGTTGGCGCCGCTGATTTGTGGAAACTGATTTCTGACATCAGGAACTCCAATTTTGATGAGTCCATAAGTGAAATCACTTGTGTCCTGTGCTAATTGCTGACCTGGTGCGGGCTGGATCAGCTCGGCTCTTCTATCCAATAGAAAAACCTTTCGAACATAGGGTAAATTCTGAACTTCACGTGCTACCTGAGAGTCCGCTTCTAGAATGGTAGAGTTCAAAATCCACAGGGAAGCCATTCTGTTTTGCGTACGAGACTGAGAACGCAAACTCTGTAAAAGCTGACGCTCATTATTCTGCGTTTGTTGCCTTAGATATTTTTGGAGATCCGAGCCTTGAAGACTTCGGAGTTGGCGAGCATTCTGCTCCTTATAAACCACAAGGTATTGATCCACTTGGGCCTGAGCCAGCTGGGCGAAAAACGCCACAGAGACTGACATCATGAGTTTCAAAATCCGTTTCATGAAAACCTCACTTCAATGTGTTGGAGAAAATCATATTGAGGTGGAGTAACTATTCAATTAAAAAGTTTGGCCTCCCGTGTTGTTTTTTTTCTTCTCCAAGGTCTCCCAACGACTGTACAAAGAAGCAATTTCGCTCTCCAATGCCGCCATTTCTTGAGACAATTCAACCAATTTCGCAGACTGTGTCATAAACAAGGGATCATTCATTTGATTTTTTAATGCCTGCAATAAGGATTCTTTTTCCTGTATAACAGGCTCCATTTGCTCGAGCTCACGCATTTCTTTGTAACTCAGCTTATTGGGCTGAGAACTTGAGTTTGCCGCTTTATCTTTTTTTTCCTGTTTTTTTTGCGCATTGAGATTTTGGCGCCAATCCTGCCACTGAATAAAACTAGAAAACTTAATAAGCTCACTGGAGTTTTCACTAGCTCTTGGAAAATAAAGTATTTCAGTGCACACTTCATCAAGAAAAGCCCTGTCATGGCTGACTAAGATAATAGCCCCTTCAAATTCTTGAAGTGCTGACTTCAATGAAGCCAAAGTTTCAAAATCTAAATCATTGGTGGGTTCATCTAAAATCATAAGATGAGCATTCTTTGTCATCATCAGAGCAATCATCAATCGATTTTGCTCACCGCCCGAAAGCTCTTTTACTTTTAGATCATGTTGATTTCTTTGAAATCTAAATCGATCCAAATAACTGCGACCAAAAATGGGCTCCCCTTTAACGAAAACGTAGTCACCTTCAGGACATATGTTTTGCAATAAAGTTTTTTCCATCAAAAGGCTGCTTCTATCCTGTTCAAAGCGATTGATCACTAAATCTTCGTAACGTTTGACCTGCCCTGATTCAATAATAAGGGCCTTAGATTTTGGATCCTCGTTAACCAAAGCTTCAATCAAACTGGATTTTCCGCTGCCATTGTCACCCAAAAGACCAAGCCTTGTGTGGCGATGAATAAGTAAATCTAAATTTTGAAAGAGGGGCCGCTCACGGCTGGGTCGACTGAGTGTGAGATTTATCACTTCTACTAATTTTTTGGGAGATCTTTGTCCCGAGCTCATCTCAATGGCAATCTCACGAGAGCGATTGAGTCCCTTTAAAATTTCCACGTCTTCTTTAAGTTGCTCTGCACTGTTGATACGGGCGGATTGTTTGGTCTGCCGAGCAATGGAGCCACGCCTTAACCATTCTGTTTCACGAGTTAAATCATTTTTGAGACGTTGTTCTTGAACTTGCAAAGTCGCTTGGATGTTTTGTTTGTGCAGCAAATATTCGGCATATCCTCCAGGACTTCGAATAAATCCGTCCCGGTACTGAGGGTTCACTTCGATCATTTCTTTCACGACATTTTGCAAAAAAAGTCGGTCATGCGATATCAATATAACAGTCAATTGAGATTGATTGGAAAGATAGTTTTCCAACCACATGATACTTTCCACATCCAAGTGATTTGTGGGCTCATCCATCAAGAGGACGTCAGGGTTAGAAATCAGTCCACGAATGATCTGTAACTTTTTTTGATTCCCACCGGACAGCTGGATGATCTCTCGAGACAAATCCCCTTCTTGAATTTCAAGTTTAGAAAAGAGTTCCCACATTTTAACTTGAGTCTCCATGGGGGCCATATCCAGACTTCCTCCTTTAAAGAGAAAATCCTCGATACTTTGCCCCTTTTTGACGATGGGATTTTGAGCCACGTAGGAAATGCTGGTGTTTTGAGACCAAACAATTGAGCCGGACTCTAAGGTATCAAGACCCGCTAAGCACTTGAGTAATGTGGATTTACCAGCTCCATTGGGGCCCACCAGGCCCACCTGACTGCCGCGCTGGAGACCGAATGAAAGCCCTCGAAATAAAGTACGAGAGCCAATGGATTTTGTGGCCTGATGGACACTGAGTATTGATGACATGAGCTGAAGATCTTAGTATCGACTTTTCTTTTTAGCAAAGCTTCGACCGCGAGAGTCACTACGTGACCCTTCACTTCTTGAACCTTCACTGCGAGAAGTTCCACCACTGCGATCATCCCTTGAGTAAGATGAACTACGTCGAGGCCGGCGATCAGATGAAGAGCCTCCGCTGCGCTCTCGACTAAAAGATCTTTCACGACGCTCTCCGCGGTGTTCACCAGGAGCTTTAATATCCTGAATGACAAAGCTTTGATTTTCCATTCCTCGTGTATTGATACGACCTAATAAAAAGGCCGCCATCCAATCCGCAGTTGTGTAAAGCTTAGTGTCCAAGCTCAACAAGGCTTCATCACAGATTTTTTTGACGGTTTGGAAAGTTTCAAAATCAGGGTTAATTTTTGCAATCTTATCCAGCTCAAGCTTGACCTGTTCGCCCAAGTAAGTGGTTGGATTTTTCAACTGGAAAGGTTTGAGTTTTAAACCGGTCACTCGAGTGAGGCGATTCAATCTTGAAAACTCGGTGGGCTCAAGAAGAGAAATAACAAGACCCTCTTCACCGTTTCTGCCGGTTCGACCCGAGCGATGGACATAGGACTCAATTTCCATTGGAATAGAATAATGCACGACATGTTTTAGATTTTTAACATCCAAACCACGAGCGGCCACATCGGTGGCAATCAGAACTTGAAACTTTTCTTCTTTAAGTAATCGTAAAACACGTTCACGGTCTTTTTGGACTTTATCACCATGCAAACTCATGCATGAAATCTTATGTTGCAAAAGCATCGCTTCCACATCGCTGACTTCTCTCTTGGTTTGACAAAAGACGATTCCGTAGAAGTCTTGGATCGAATTCATAATGGACATCAGAGCTTGTGATCGATAACCTTTTTTAACAGCTAAAAATTGATGTTCCAAAGTGCTTGAAACACCACTGTTTCCTTGAACTTGCTCAACAATAGTTGGGTTGGTGAGGTAGCGGTTTAATATTCGTTTAATTCCTGGCCCCATGGTGGCTGAGAAAAGCCAAGTCTGACAAGAGGCACGGCTCTTAGCTGCACTGTCTTGAGCACCGGCTTGACTTGAATGGGTGGCATCTAGAATGAACTGTAGATCTTCTTCAAATCCCATGGACAGCATGCGATCCGCTTCATCCAAAACTAAAACTCGTAAGTTTGAAAGAGCAAAGGCTTTTTGATTGAGCAGATCCACCAATCTTCCGGGAGTGGCAATGATCACGTGGGGTTTAAGTCTGACTTTGGATCTTTGATCGTTGTAACTTTGTCCACCGTAAACAGTCATCGAACGTAAACCCACTGAATCTAAAATGGGCTTTAGAGTATCTTGAATTTGAGCTGCAAGTTCACGAGTTGGAGATAGAATAAGGGCCTGCACTTGATCATTGGCAGGGTCTAATTTTTGAGCCAAGGGAACACCGAAAGCCGCTGTCTTACCTGAGCCTGTTTGAGCCAAAGCCACTAAATCTTTTGATTCAGGTTTGATCAAATGAGGAATCACTTCCAATTGAATACCTGTGGGTTGTACATAGCCGATCTTATCGAGTGCTTTTAACAAAAGTGGTTTTAAACCAAACTTATTTAATTCATTGGAGTTGGGGATTGTTGTTACTGGAGTCGTTTGCATAATTAGAGCCCTTCTGTGGCAGTCAAGGGCCGCATACTAACTTAATCTGAAGCATTTGGGGGAATTAAAATGCAGATAGCCCCAAGTCCGAGGCTATCTCACTTATATTCCTATAACTTTTATAATTTCCATCTGTTTGTCCTCGATTCCACGAGAGTCCATGGGATTTTGGGGAAAAATAACCATCAAAGGCTGAGGGCTTGCACCCTTTTCAAGTTCAATAGATCGAGATTGCCCTCCTTGAAGGGTGAGATCAGTCAAACCCAACCAACTCTGGCTTTGAGCGTCTAAAGTGAAATTCTGCCAATGGGACTTCGTTTTTAAGTAATCATCCGCCTCAGTGTTGCGAGACTCCTGAGAACTGGTCACCACTTGTAATTTTGGCTCTAATCCCACTCGAGATTGAATCTCTGAAATATCCACCTTCATGATCACAAAGCTCTGCCAGCTTTCCGCACGGCCAGGAACAAGAGCTAAAATGGCGGGCTTAAGATCTAACTCGACCCTTTCTTTTTCAGTTTCTGCTTTTTTCTCAGCCATCAAACGAAGCTCACGAGCTTTTGGGTAATCCAAAAGAGCAGAAACAATGGATTGACCTGACAAACCTGGAACTCTTTCTTGAACAGACAATGAAAGTTCCAGTTCTGGTTTTTCATCGCCCTCTTTGTCCATGAGGACACTCACTTCACACAAACTCCAAACAGAAATTCGATTGTGCAGTTTCACAGCCACTTCCAGTTGCCCGTTACGTAAGCGGTAACCCACAGCTCGAAGATCACACTCGCGGCTTTGTAAAGATTCACTGGCCGCTGGCTTTCGATCATCCATTTCGAGAAAGTTAAAGAGCATCAAATCGCCTGCATGTGCAGATTCATTTTTAAATTCGAACTCGCTCGAGCTGCCTTCGAGTTCAACAGCTGAACCGGCTCCCCATTTCACATTTTGTAATTTGATCTGAGAGACTTTCTGCAGACGAACTAAAAAGGGAACTCTTTGTTGATGTTCTCCATGACTTAAAACAACCCAACCTGTTACTTCCTCTTCAAGACCGGGCATGGAAACCGCTTGCAAAATAAAATTCAGTCTTAAATTTAATAGTCCCTTGGGGTCGAGTAAAACTTCTGAATCCGTGAGTTTCACTGATGAAGATGAACTCTCAAGGCTGACTTTTAACTTTATTTGATCATCAAAAAGAGATTTAACTTTTAAGGTTCTGACCACTCTTTTTTGTTGCGTGATGGATTGAAGACCCAAAGTCAGACTGGAAGGTTCTGTCACGAATTGAGCTTTCAGGGCTCTGGCCACTGACACATGCCCTGCCCCCTGCTTAGCCACTGTTTCCTTGCGACCCTCTTTATCTTTTACAGAAAAACTGGTGCTCATCACCACTGACTTAAGCTCACGACTTGAAAGTTGAGGAAATTTTTGACTTAAGAGTGCCATCACACCCGCCAAATGAGGGCCCGACATGGAGGTTCCCGAAAGTTTCACTCCCCCATTTCCTTCTCCCATGGCTGCCGAAATGATATTTTGCCCAGGACCTGTGATTTCAGGTTTGATCAAAAGATCAGTGGATCGCGGTCCACGAGAAGAAAAATCAGTGATTTGATTTATCAACTCTGGTTTTTCAATTAACTTTGGGTTTTGAAAAACGACTTGGACAGCTCCATTTTCGAGTTCTGCCTTAAGAAGCTTTCCTAAGTCTTGACCAATCATGATGGCTAGGATTTCAAGCTTTTTATCCCCGCCCATGGTGAAGGGAGCTTCCGGTCGATTCTGGGCCACCACGACTCCTATGGCACCAGCCGCTTGGGCTCTGGACATTTTTTCTTGGAATGTAACAACACCACGATCAATGAGAGCCACCTTTCCCTTAATCAAAGCTGATTCTGCCTCTGAAAAATCCTTATCAGCTAAACCCACAAAAACAAGCTCACCTTTCACATCACCAGCTTCAGCAATGGGTTTAGATGTTTGTGCTTCAAAGGCTTCTGCTAATCCAATTTCTTTATCACCACTGAAAAAACCAACGGTTTTAAAGCGCCAATTGTGATCAGAGCCATCAATACTGGCAGCCACACTTAAAGCCTCATCAGACGTCGAGGGAGAACCCACAATATATGGAACATCTGAGGAATTTCCTGCCGAGGCCACCACAATTGTCCCAGCTTGTGAAAGATGAGAAACCGCTTTGTTGTAGAGCTCATAGGGAGTTCCAAAACCACCTCCCAAGGAAAGATTAACCACATGCAATTGATCTGAAAGATCTCCGTCTTGATTGGGATCCACCGACCACTCAAGTCCTGCAATGACCACTTCATCTGAAGTTGAACCTGATCCAAAAACTTTGATGGCATAGAGAAGCGCCTCAGGGGCGACTCCATCATAGGTGTTAACTCCATCCCCAACTCCAGCAATGCTTCCCGCCACATGGGTGCCATGACCCTCTTCATCGATGGGATTAGCATCGGGTTTAGGAATTTTTTTATTGGCATTTAAAGAAGCGGCATCGAAATCTGTTCCTGCGAGATCAATACCTCCCACCACTTTTTTATTAGGAAAGGCCGAGGTGGATTGATCTGGCTTAACAGCTGTAAAATCCTCTTTTTTTCCAGATCCCAGAAACATGGCATGAGTGTAGTCAATTCCTGTGTCGAGTACTCCGACACGAAGGCTTTGACCGCGATAGCCCTGCTCATAGGCGGCAGGAGCTTCGATGTGTGTCACAGAGGTTTTGCTGAGATCAAGAGCCTTTTTGACAGCCTCTGACTTGGAAGTAAAAATTTTGGGAGGATTAAAAATTTGACGAGGCTTCAGGCTTCGAACTCCTGCCATGTCTCGAATGGATTTTTCAAGTTCCGGTGGCGATAAAATCGCGAATCCATTTAAAAGATATTGATATCTAAAAAGAACTTTTATTTCTGGATTGAGGCTTTTGAGTTGAGCTTCAAATTGATTTTGTTCTTTTTTAATTGAGGCCAATCTTTCTTCATCAACTTGAATGGCACTGCCAGCTGCTCTGGAGACTCCATCTAAAAGAGGTTTTTCATTCAGCTCCAAGAGTAAAATTTGAGACTTGATGGCCCCGACGGGTCGATCAGCTAAAAGTCCATCGCCAACCAGTCGATCCTGAAATTGATAATCTTCTTTTTGACAGGCCACAAACAACAGTGAAGATAAAAGCACAAGAGACAGTTTCATGGTTTTCCCCCTCGTCCACCATTAGAGCCAAATCGATACCAAAGGGATCGACAATTGGCGAGTCTTCAATATTAGAGCCAACCATAAGAAAAACTTTTGGCTCTAGATTAACTTCAGAGAAAAGAGGCGATTATTCGATCCAGAGAGTTTTATGAGAAAAACGACCAGAACGAATGGTCAGCCAAGAGGGACGACACGCCAAAGAGCTCAAATTAAAATTCACCGTTTGAAAAAGCTCATTGCGCCCGGCGTCGTTGTGGCCTGAATCCATCAGTCGAGCTGCAATTTCTTTTACTCCAGCTCTCTCTTGGCAGGTGTCCCATTGAAGTGAAAATTGATGATCTTGATGGCCACCCGCAAAGGCGAGCTCAAGGGTCAAACTTTTGGTGGTAGAATCATATTCTGCCATCACAATTTCAACGGCATAAGCCCAAGGAGCTACTAAAACTACGAAAATTGAGGCGACTAGAGATTTCAAATTAAGCTCCCACTTTGTTCACTGCCAGATAAGCCGCTGTCATAAAAAGCAGTATTGTCACGGACAACCAAAGAGGTGCTTTTTGGCTCAATTTACGCACGGCCACCAAAAGAACGCCCACTGTGACCCAAATCAAAATTTTAATATGGATCCAGGTGGGAAGATTACCAAAGTAGTTTAAGCGAGCCGCCAAACCAAACCCGCTCACGAGGATGATCAAAAGACCCGTACCATGCATGATCACCCAGGGAAGTCGATTTTTTTTAGGCAGCTCTTTTGGGCCCACCCAGTAAGAGGCAATCAATCCCACAAGACCTGTAAGGGTCAAAACTAAACCTAAAAAGTGTAACACTTTATAAAATTCATAAGGCATGGGTCGTCTCCTTTATAATCATAAACTAAACAGGGTTAAGAATTTCGCACAGTAACAAAGCTGGTATGCTATTTTTGCCAAGAAGAATCAACGAATCTCGAAACTATAGGTTTAAAAGTGCCCCTTTTGGGCCGAGATCTTAAAAACTCTTGGATTATCTCAAATTGATTTAGGCCTGAACTGGAACCAAAAGTGCATAGAACACCATGTTATGAATAAGGAGATTCCCTTATGCGTTTAGGCCTCATGGTTTTATTGATAGCACTCTCTCAACTATCCCTAGCGGCCCAGGGCTTTCGTTGCGAAACATCAGCCGCAGACTCCATCCACTTTGGAGCTTCTTTTATTTTTTCTGGAGAAGAAGGACACTCCCAAATCATTCAGGCCCAATTAAATTTGAAAGGGTATTTCCAAGATCGAAATGAATATCAAGAGTTTGTGGGTCAAGGAAGTTTTAACAATATCTCATCAATTGCATGGACTCTTCAAAAGAAAGAAATCCAGTTGTTTATCAATAATAATTTAAACAATTCGATCACTCAAGCAGAGGCACGGCTCACATTTGGGTCATTTTCAACAGGAGCCTCTGCTGCTCAATTAGAACTCACTGTCCTTGGTGAAAAACAAAAACTCCGACTCAATTGTTATGAACAATGAATAATTTCCTCTACACTCCAAATGAGATCTACTTAAAAGAGTTTCACAAAAAATATCCGGGTTGCACATCCTATACACGCACACTATTAGCCGAGGGATCACTATTTACTTCTTACGATCTTATCACTGAATTGATACCACAATCTCGAGTCCCATTGAGCCTGTTAGATTTGGCCTGTGGTGATGGATATCTGCTGCAAAAGATTCAACAAAAAAATCATGAAAATATAAAGCTATACGGTATTGATATGTCGGAAGAGGAACTCCACAGGGCCCAAAAAAGATTCACTGGAACTTCTGTTGAATTTAAATACGGAAAAGTTCAGAGCCTCCCCTACCAAGATGAAACCTTTGATTTTATCACTTGTCATATGGCTCTTATGCTAATGGACGAACTCGAAACATGCTTAAGCGAGATCAAAAGAGTGCTTAAAAAAGGGGGGCTGTTCGTATCGGTGATTCCTAAATTCGACAATCCTTCAGCGCCTCGTCTCATTTATCGGAATTTGATTCGACCCGCCCTAGTTGAATCTGGAAATCAAGATAGATTGGCCAATCTAGGAGATCCAAGACTTTCGAGTCAAAATACGATAGCCAATCTCATGAATGGATTTTTTAAAACGACAGAAGTGAAAATCAATACTGTTGAACAAATCAAAACCTTGGACAATGCCGTCAAGTACTACTTGATCCACTACGGCCCTGACTTGTTAACTGCAGATAAAAGACTTGAATTGGAAATAAATTTAAAGCAGGAATTGAGTAAAATACAAACAGTTGATGGCTTCATCGACTGTTCAGCTGAATACTTCACTATTATTGGAAAATCTTAAAGCTTGTGATCACCTCCCTAGAGGCGATCACAAAATTAAAAACAACTAATTGATTTTCTTTAAATCAGGACCAACACCGTACTGCAATACCATTAGTTCCGTGTCATTTTGAGTGTGATAAACTTCAGACAACAAAGCGGCTCTAGAAAGACCATTCTGGCAGTCAACTTTGGCCCAATCCAAAATTTGAGTGGCGTTTTTGTAATTCTGGGAAACTAAAGCCAGGCTCTTTGCCTGAGAAGACTGAGGATCGACTTGGCTCGCCAAAGTTTGAGTCACTTGCAACAACTGCTGCAATTGAAGCTTCTTACTCTCAACAACTTGATCGATAACAAGACATTGAGTCTTTAAATCGCTAACTGAATTAAACATCAAAGCATTTTGAGAACGCAAACTGACAACAGTTTGACCAAAATCAGAAGTCACTTGGGCATTTAAGATTGAGCTCGAAAAAAATAACAATACTAAAGTTTTCATTTTTAATCCTCCGTGGATGATATTACTTATACTAAACCCGAGCTTTAGAAAACAAATCATTAGGCTAAGACAATTCTACAACAGCCTATAATTATTCCACTGGGAGCAATATATTTACATTTTAAACAAACCGAAGCATAAAGCTTTAGAATTATTAGATTTTTAACGTGTCTGACGACTTTAGGAATCGCCCCTATGCTGGTCGACTATTTTTTGTATCTGATCCCGCATTACCCTTTTTAATTTTAATCCCTCAGAAATTATGTGCTGATAGAGTTTAACTTGAGGAGTTCTAAATCTCTCTAAATTATCAACCAGAACCTCTGGCTTAATAATATCAAAATGATGAATCATACTTCCCGGAGAAGAAGGAAGAGAGTTTTTATCTAGAAATTCATACTTCCCACTCCAATAGTAGGGATTTGCATGAAGATGATAAGATTCTCTAAACGGAGATTGGTTCCATAAAATTCCAGAATTATAATAAAATAGGGGTCGATTGGGGTCCCTTTCCAAATCGATTTCTTTGGATGCAATCATCAAATCTGCTAAACTGTCAATTGAGTGCCCTGGTGATTCTGCTTTTTCAGGTAAACCCAGCGGAACGATGGTCGCATTGGCTTCTTGCCGTGACCAACCCCTGAGAAGAAGAAATTTTCTGAAGGCATTCGCAGTTCTTATTAATGAATGATCGTTGGCGGCCAATCGAGGGTCTGAGCTGACCGAATCAATGATAACTATTTTGGATTTTTTATTTTTTCCAATCTCTAAAGAGTCAAAATAATTTTGGAACAACTCTGGGGATGCAAATGCTTTTCTTGAAAGATCTCGAGAAAAGGCTACAAATTTAATTTTTTCAAACAGAGGTGTGTTTTCAAAAAGTGCTTTTGCCATCAGATAGCTCGGGTAAAAGCCATTTCCAACAAAATAATATTCCGCATCACCCTGAATATGTTCAAAAATTTGCAAAACGGCTTCGAAGCTTTTACGCTCTGTCAAAGAGCTTGTTGAGGCTTTAAACCAATGATCTTTTGTTTTACTTGAATCAAATTTTTTGATTTGTTCGTATCGAGGCGCCAATTGAGAAAATAAAAAGGCTAGGTAGGACATTACAATTTCTGTTATTTCAGGTCGCAATTCACTGACACTAATTCCGATATTTTCTAACTCTTGAAATTGTTCACTTTTCTTTGAAACGGAACTCTCACACAACGAGCCCAACACAAGTGATTGATACAATATAAGAATAAGAACAGACAGTATAAATCGCATACATGCAGTTCTTGCAATCCAAAGACCGAAGACTTGTTTTGTTTTTCCGTGATTCATAATGAGACATTAAAATTGGCTGGATCACTTAACCAAATAAATTGAACCAGGCCGTACAATTGCAAATATTCAAAATGGCTCTTAACTCATACAACAACGAGCACTTAAACGATCCTATGGATTCTAGGTGTTGAGTTTTTAGACGGCAGGAGATTTTTGAAACAATTCATCATTTTCCTTTTATTCAGCCACTTCACAATCCTGATCCAGGCGGCTGGCCTATCGGGACCAGAATGGACATTCACCAATGAGGAACTGATTAAACTTGGCCGAATTAAAGACGTGGGCAGTCAGCACAAAGCCACTGATGGACACGATCACTACCAAAGTAAAATGCTCAAACTATGGAAGACTGAAATTCAACGAGCCTGCCCAAGCTGCACAGTCAAGCTTTCAGGCTCGTTCTTTTCTGCACGTGAAATATTCGTCAGTGTGTCGGAAAATATTTGGTTCAAAATCACTCGAGATCCCTGGGTTTTAGAGGTCACAGCCAGCCCAATGGATTTTAACACATTTTCCAAAAACTCTGAATTTTTTCAAAAACTGATTTGGGATACAGCACGAAAGATCGGTTTGACTCCTCACTCAAGAATTGGCGGTGGACATATTCATTTGGACATCAAAAGCTATTTTGGTGAAGATCGAAATCTATTTAGAAATTTTATTGTGGACCTAGCTAATCACCCAGAACTTTTTTTAGGGGCTTTAGGCTTTGATCTTCTCAATGCGCCTCCCATGGCAGTGCTTAGTAAAAATCAAATGCTGAGTTTTGAAAAAGTCTTAAGCGACTTCGATAATGGACAAATGAGCTTAAATGATTTTATTTCTAGAATTCGAACGGAGGTCTACAATCAAACTTTTTATGATCCCTACCCCCATCAACAGCACAATCCTGACAAGTACCAAGCTGTCAATCATTCCCATCCAGAAACCATTGAGCTCCGAGGGCTCAACCCTCAAGCCAGTGCCGAAATTTACAGACTCATGCTTCAATTGTTCGAAGCCAGAATTGAATATTTAAAGAAATATCCAGGCTTAATTGCTTACAACAAATTGGATTATTCCTCTTTTGTAAGCACCTATTCGGTACGAAAAATGGAATTTCACATTTCAAATCTTGATCAAAATAGAATTCTAAATCGTACACGATCCTACATCGAAGAGACTGGGTTGCCATGGTCTGAGTATTCAGCTTTGGTTAATAATAATTTGTCCAAAGTGGAAACTCGGGTTTCGACTTGCAAATCTGCGGTGAGTCCTTAATTTTTTTTTGCTTTTAACTACCCATCAATTTTAGAGTACCCCTGCATCGAAATTTGCAATCCCAGAGTTAGAGAAAATTGGATTAATTAATAGTTAACCTGGAGCGTCCTATGCAAATGAAAACTCTCATTTCGACCATTTTTTTGACATTGGCTACAAGATAAGTATTTCCTATGTGCTTTATATAACCATCCGTTCAGATGTTACCACTCATATTAAATTAATTGATGTCCCTTTATTTAAGGTCTGGAATTGCGTTGGATATCGAGACCTGCGAACAGGTGAATATTTTTTTAGCAAAGGTACTCAAGTCTCAAAACTGTTCGGACGCTTTCGCGGAGTGACCGCTGGCTACTATGATCTTTATATTTCTTTCGGCGAAGCTCAAGAACTTCCCGTGAGTTATATAATCATTCAAAATTTAAAGCAGTGGAGCGATTCAATTGAATCAAAGGATAAAATTACTCGAAGTGTTTTCCTTAAAATAAAGTTGAATTAAACCACAAAGGCTGGATTCAGCCATAAGCTTTGGCTGTAAGATCAGTGATTTATTTCTTAACCACTGAGTCTAGATTCAGACGTAGGTAGCAGACAGGCAACCTTTTATTTCGGGTATCTTGGCGATAGATACAGAAAAAGTCGCGCTTCTTATCGTCAAATACACGTCGAATGGTATCAGTGCTCGATGATGAATATGCTTCATCGCGGTAAGAAAGTTTTTGTGACGCTACATTTAAGAGGTTTTGTGCAATCTCTTTAATACATACGACTTGTAATCCATAAAGTCCCTTATCGTAATTTGCACTTTGCATACCGAATCCCGCTTTCATGGCGTTGTCTCGATCGTTAACGCACTTTTCAAGAGCTGACGTCATTTCATCTTGCAACGTCGGCTCATGAGCTAGAGTGGTAACCGAAAGTGACACAGAAGCTATAAACATGAAAAAAGAAAGAAAGCATTTCATAGAGAACCTCCAAAACATTTAATATCAGTAACTACCTTGCAAAGTATGCCAAGGTTTCATTTTGAGACAAAAATTGCATGCTACTCACATAATTTAAGTTTTGATGCTGTCAAACAATTTCTCATAAGTGCCTTTTAGGTGAATCTTCATATAACGGTAGAATTATTTCAAAAATCTCATAGCATTTAAAAATTCAACACCTTGAGTCCATAGGATCATTTAAGTGCTTGATTCCTCGTGAGTTAAGAGTCACCACTTAAAGATTTGCAATTGTACGGCTTGGTTCAATTTATCTTTTGAGGTGCTCTAGCAAATTTAAATGTCTTATTTGTTAGATTTATTCTGTCTGTTCTTATTCTTATTTTGTATCAATCACTTGTGTTCGATTCGTTACGCGAGAGTTCCGTTAAAAAAATAATGACCAGTTTCAAGATATAAAAAAATAGCTGTCATCACTAAAAATAATGGTGAAGGCTACGCCAAGCTACTCGAAACAAGCGTTTTGAGCGTGGCTGATAGCCATTCAATTGTTTGGACAAAAGATAATATCGACCTCCAGGATCTGGCAATCAAAAGGTGGGTCTATCGGCTGAATATGGATGAAATTGCCCTTTATTTCAATTGTGGGCGCACGACAGTTGTTCGCAAGCTAGGACTGCTTAGGCGTAATCCTGATCTGATTCTGGATGGCAGGGCGCGGTCCCATGCGAAATCACGAAAGCATAGGTTTGTGGGATCTTGAAAAAGCTCTATAAAAGCTGGCCCTGGTTGGAAATCATTCGATTGGCCCTTGAATTGGGCGGGGCATGGATTTGATAGCCCATAGTTTTATAAGCGGCCAGTCGTTTTCGAAACATTGAGACCGTAAGGGCGCTGGATGAGTCCAGATAGTCGTAGATAATGACATCTTTCTTTTCGGCACTCACTCTGTGAAGGCGGCCGGCATATTGGATCAATTTTCCCTTGAAAGAAACTGGCATTGCAATAATAAGAGTATCCAACTCCGGCATATCAAAGCCTTCTCCAATAAACGAGCCTGTAGCTAAAATGTAGGGCCGCGTTTCTGTTTTTAAAGTTGAATTGAGATCATTTAAAATTGCGGCTCTTGTTTTTTTACCAAGTCCTCCGGTCAAAGTAAAAGCTCTGGCATTGAGGTCTGATAGTTTTTCTTTAAACACTTGAGCAAGCATTTCTAAATGTTCTTTCCGCTCAGAAATGATAAGTGGAAAACGTTTTTCCATAAGCGAATTTCGCAGGTCTTGAGCCACTAGATCAAGACGAGCTCTATCAACGACCAAATTTTCCCAAACCAAATGAATTGCTGGTTGTTGCCCTAACTCTTCTGGCATTTTGAAAGTGGTCTCACGAACAATAACTTTTTTATTCAGAATGGGGCCATCGACATGTTTAATTTCGTGTCGAACTGGGCCGCATTGCATGTGAATAATCGCTTGATGACCATCTTTGCGATAAGGTGTAGCGGTAAGGCCGAGGACGTATCTCGGAGAGCATTTCTTCAAGATTGCTTCGAATGATACAGCTGGAATATGATGGCACTCATCGATAATAATTTGGCCGTAACCCGCGAGGGCCTCTTCAGGATCTTCTAGATTGGCAAGGGTTTGGAGCATTCCAATGTCAATTTCACCGGTTTGTTTTTTCTTTTGACCGCCTAGAGTGCCAATTTTTTTGATTTCGATTCCTAGAAAAGTTGATATTTGCATTTTCCACTGTTCAAGAAGTGGCATGCGGTGGACTAGAATCAACGTAGAAACTTTTCGTTTCGCGATGATATTGCAGCCCATGACTGTTTTGCCTGCGCCTGGCGGGGCAACGAGAACGCCAATTTCCTGCGTGCAGATCTGTGCTACGGCCTTCTTTTGTGACGAAGAGAGCTCACCTGAAAATGAGACTTTTAATTTTTTAAATTGAGGCTTTAAATCACTCAAAACAACACTGCTACCAGCTTTTTTAGCAATTTCAAGGCAGGTGTCAAGAGAGCCTCTGGGCAGGATCAAATGATCTGGTTGTAATTCCCCGCAAAAAATAAACCGAGGTGTTTTCCACGTCGAAAATCGCATGCGTTCAAGTTCAAAAAATTTAGGATTTGCAAAGGTTGCTGTTCGCTTAAAAGCTGCAATTATTTCTGAAGGCAGGCGATCCAGCTTTATCGATAGTTGGGCACCACATTGGATCTCAATATTTCCTGGATAGCATCCAGCAATTACCTTCCTTCGGCCTGCATCAAGGGCTTTCTCGGCAGAGGCCACAGCAATATCTTCAAAATGAATCAATTGATCTGAGTTTTCCTGAGTTTGCTGATTTAAAATTTGCTGTACGTTGGCCCATGAAAGCCTGCGAATTTGGGCCAAGTGGCCCCACTGATCTTGGACGGGTTCAAGTTTTTCATCAAGAAAGATACTGTTGTTTTTTTCTCTTGGAGCCTTTTGTAAAGGCAGAGCAATTAAATTTCCAAAGCCACCTTTGGGAAGGTAATCCTGGTTCGGGAAAAATCGGTCATAGGTTTCAAGACTCATTGCATGACGACTCGCTTGAGCTCTGGCGATGATAATGGTTCCAAGCTGTCGTGCTAACCTCGACGGCAAGGAGTCTAAAAAAAAGATCCACGCATGGGCGCCATTGCCAGATCTGGATCTTTCGATTTCTATCTGAATCCCTAGTTCGCGGCCAGCGGATTTGTAGGCCAAAACATCTGCTGCCCAGCCTTTACCGTCAAAATCAGCAGCTAAAAAACGACAGGAATCGTCCTCACATATAGCATATGTTCCAATAGTGTGCTTGCCTTGTAGATGATCTCTAACCGCTTGGGAATCCAACTTTAAAAAAGCCTGATTGGGACAGTCGGTACATTTAATTTTTGGCTTGCCACAGAGCTCTTTAACCCATTCGTTTCTGCAAGCAGGTGAATAGCCTTTTGTGCCCTTCTGTGAGTTTTCCCAAAGTTTTGGATAGACGGAGCTGCGGGCTTGAAATAGGCCTAAAAATAATTCAATTTTCTGATCTGGATTTTGTGGAGCCAGAGCGGTAGTAGCTCCAATAAGAGCGGGCATTTCTTCTTGAGGAGTTTGTTTAGTGCGAAGATGACTGAGCTCTGCAGCAAGGTTTCGGCGCTCTTTATCGATCTCTTCAAGTCTGATCTCAATATCACTTATCCGCTTTAAATTTGACATGGTCTATCCGTCAGAATTAATGGAAGAAAAGTTCAAAACTTTTTCCAACTTTTTAATTTGTTCATTTCTTTTTTCGGTAGACATCTTTTTTATATTCATAAGCTTCCACTGAATACCGGGCAATTTCTCGATATTGGGCAGTCCCAGCAGATCCCACTTCGGTTTGGTGGATTTAAGACTGAGAAGAAAATCTTTTTCGTCATCGATCAGTGATTTTTTTATTTTCTGAATCAGGTTTTCACGAGCCTTATAAAGCTCTTCTAGAGACACGATTTCTTCAGTCATATCTTTGAATTCTTTGTTGTAAATTTCAGAAATACTTTTCAGGTTGGGGTTGAGTAGTTCCTGCATAGGCCGGTCGTGTGAAGCCAGAAAAACTAGGAAGCCTTTTCTAACCTCATCGTTAAAGCCGTCGTTATCTAGCAGCATTTTGACGTCGAAAAGATCTCGTGGGTGTTGTCGGTCGAGAGCTGCGCAAATTTTTCCACCGTAAAGATCAGCCATTGGTACAATCGGCATACGAACGCTCATCTCAAAAAGATCCTCAGCCGCTTTTACAAGATCCATCATGATTGGGGGCGCTGTAGTCCCGCGCAGAACCTCGTTGGGTTCAATTTTAATTTTTGCTTCACTTGTAGATACAACAAGTTTGATTAAGCGGCCATCCCGCTTCGTTTTATTCACTTTAGACTTGGGAATCGATTGTTCAATTTTTTTAGAGATTCTTTCAAGGGCTTCAGTCAATTTTGCAAGTGAAGTATCGCGGTCTTCAATTGGTACATAAGTGAGATCAATATCAACGCTGAGTCTTGGCATTGACTGAATAAACATATTGATAGCAGTGCCGCCCTTCATGGCAAAGCAGCTTTCTTCAGCAATTGCAGGAACACATTTAAGCATCAAAGCTGCTTGGGCATAAAATGGACTTTTCTTCACGAGTCACTCGGTATCAATATTTTATATTTCAAATTGAGTTTTCCTTTCGGAACAATCGCCCTTTTGCCAGAGCCAAGATCAATTTTAGAAGCGTTTATTTTTTTGAACCAAGCATGCCCGGACTCTTCGGCAAAGTAAAGAAATAGGCGTTTAACCTTGATCGACGAGCAGTCTTCAAGAAGTGTTTGTAAGACGCTTGGTCGAAGGGTTGAGAGGTTTTCAAAAATAAGTTTTGTTTCATCAAAGGTTTGCTCAAGAGGAACTCCGTCGAGAAGTTCTAGGATGGCTCGCTCGGGAGAGGATATTTTAATACTCATCTTTCCGGATTCGAACTGTGATAAGGTCTGCTCAGCCATATTATCTGAAAAAAGTTTTGATTGTTGAAATTCAAATTGGGCTATTTTTTTTAATTTAAAAATCCACTTTGGCAGGCGAGTTAGCTTGGCACTATAGAGGTGAACAGTTGGGATTTTGCTCATTTGGACAAAGTGAGCGAATCCTTTGAGTTGCAATGCCGTTTTTCCACCAATCCAAACTTTGAGGCCAAGTAAAGCTTGTAGAGAGTAGACAACGCCCTGCCAAGTAACTTCGTCGCCGTTACGAGTAACAACACCTTTCGCAAGCCTTTTGACCCAGTTGTATTCCTCATATCGTGCCAAGAGCTGTCGCGAGATTCCCTGGTCTTTAAGCCAGGCTGTCGGCGCAACGCTGCCTTCTGGCCAGTTTTGAAGGAGATGGTTTAATTTACTGCTATTTTGTCTATCCATAGTAGACATTATAGCAATAATTCAAACTAATTGCAATGTCTCAGTTTGAGATTAGTCATTTTTGACTATCAAGGGTTGTCATTTATGCATTTTTATAAACTAAATAATTTAGATCTATGTCCGTAATGAGAAGATGTTTGCTTTCTTTATCAGGGCTGCGACAAAAATTCGTCAGCCAATGGGTCGACTTTACCAGTAATTCGTAGACGTTTAAGATGTTGAAAATTCAGCAGGTTTTTAGGGGCGATTAAATTTGGTTTTGGGAGATCTTGTTTTCATAACGGGTGGATCGGGGGTTCAAGTCCTCTACTCCCTACCAATTTTCAAGCTGTTCGAACCAGCGTCAAATTGACCCGAAGGGGCATCAAGAAGAGAAAAGTTCGAAGATTTATATTTTAAAAGAGATTTAGAAACAGGCCTGGTGAGATTCACCGGGCCTGTTTGATTTTTGGGGCTTGAATTAAGCATATCTGAGCCCAATTCTTCGTTAAATTCGCGGACGAAGTGGTTTTCGCCTACATGGTAATGAATGACTACGCCTGATTCTGTGACTTCGATCTTTTGCACAAGCTTTCGGATAATGGCGGCCATTGCATCTGGTCGCTCTTCTTTGCGTATGATTTCTTTAAGCGTAACTGTGAAGGCTTCAAAGCTATCTACGCAAATGGGTTCTTCCTGTGTTTGTGCGGAAGCTTTTGCTGTTAACAATTCTAGATCAAGATCGGACTTTGTTTTTTGTAGTCGTAAGATTTGATCATAGATTGGTTTTGCATCCATTTCTTTTGGTAGCGCTGTTACTCGCTCTGCCGTGGCCTCTATTTGATAATCAATGCTGGCAAGCTTTGATTTCAATTTTTCAACCGTCCTTGTGTCAGTTTGATCTTGTTTAAGACCCTGTGCCTCTGTGAAAAGTTGCTTTCTGTAAGTTTCATCAAGTAAAAGTCGTTTCACATCCTGCCAAACTACGGGTTCAATTTTTTTAGCCAGTATGCGGTTTGGCTCGCAAGTAAAAACCTTTTTGGATAAACATGCCTGTGACTTGGTACTCCAAGCATGTTCGTAGTAACCAATTTTTCCACCGTTGCCGTGCGCTGACTTACCACAGAGCCTATCACCACATTTTTTGCAAAATAAAATACCCGATAATGTATAAGGATACCGTTCTTTTGATGGTGGCTTTTTACTATATCTGTTTTTAGCTAAAAGTTTTTGAACCCTGTCAAATTTGATGGGATCAATGATCGCAGGCCACGCAGCGTTGGTTTCTAGAAAGCCTTCTTTGGTTTTGTATTCACGTATTCCAATGTAGGCTTTGTTTTTTAAAATCCTATGCACGCTGTCTATTTTAAAGTGCGATGACCTGTAGCCACCGCCATTTCTAAGCTTTCGTGGCAATTCGATTTTTTGGTCATTCAAGGCTTTGCCTGTTCTTGATAGGGTCTCTTCTTTTAAAAATGTATCAAATACTGATCGCACTATTTCCGCTTCGTTTGCCACAATTATTAAATGCCCTGGCATTGTTTTATCCACGTCGTATCCAAGTGGTAAAACTCCGCCATTCCAAAGACCTCGTTTGGATCTAGCTTGAAAGGCATGGGCAATACGTTCGGCAGTTTGCTTTCTTTCAAACTGCGCGAAGTTCGCAAGCGTAAACATGATCATTTCGCCGGCTGGTGTTGTGGAATCAAAGTTATCTCTGAGAGATAAAAATTTACAGCCATGATTATCCATAAACTCCCAAAGAATGGAGAAATCTTTTGTTGATCTGGTCAAACGCGATAGTTCTGTGACAAGAACTAAATTAATTTCGCCAGACTTAATTTTTTGTAGCATCTTTTGAAGCTGCGGGCGGTTCATGTCTTTAGCTGAAATACCAGGGTCACAAAAGAACTCTGCCACTTCGCCAAAGTTTGTGTCGTGATTTTTCATCTTTATAAAATCACGAAGTCTCATCTCTTGGTTTTTGATAGAGCCTTCAGGGTTTTCAGCCTGTTCTTCAGTTGAAACCCTGACGTAAATTCCAATCTTAAATCCTGATTGTCGTTTTTGATTAATTTTTTTCATGCACTCTTCCTTTTGGTTTTTGTTTGAACCAAAGGACTTGCGTGCAATTGAGTTTTGAAATCTTCAGAAAAAGCTTTTTTGTTGAGCTGGCTTTTATTTGATAACAAGATTTCTAACACTTCGGCAAGTCTTTGATTCATTTCTGGGGCTGAAATGGTGTGTCGCACGCGACACACCTTGGTTAACTCCCACTTTTTAGCCATAGACCTCTAATAATTATTGGTAATCATAATTTCTTCTTTGATCGGGTCTGAATTTATTGAGGCTGATAATGCTTGATTGGATGTCGTAACAACATCGGGCAATTCTTTTGGCTTTTTTAGCTCGTCGATTAAAGCGTTCATATCTTTTGAAAGCTTTTTGACATCAGCTTTTGCCTTGGTTGTTTCAGTGTCGACGTAATCACGCAATAGAGAATCCAGTTTGTAGAATTCTTCTCTAAAGGCTGTGATCTTTCGAACTGTGCGGATGTATTTTAAAATACAATAAAAAGCTGCATATAAAATACCTCCGACAATAGCGACAGCCGCTGCGATTAGGCCAATAGAAACGATCAGCTTGGCAAAACCAAAAAAGCTCGTTGCAATTGACGTCATGAGTGCACCCAATGAGTTAAAGAAGCTAATAGCTGCTTTAACAAGTAATGCGCCTACTGCTAGCATCGCGATAGGTATCGCTAGAAATGCGAGTGAATCATTATTTTGATTATTCATTTTTTTTACTCCCACACACTATGAGTTTATTTATTCCCTTAACCCATAGGGTGTTAATTGATTTCATTTTTAACCTCGGGATTGTAACTAATTAATTTTTGAGGACTTTTATGTCTTGGAAAGAAAGTTGGAACAAATGATTTTTGTACCAATTTTGGTGGTTCTTTGCCCACCTTTTGCAGCAAGTTTGCATGCAGTTTGCTGAGGCTTATTCCTTTTACAGAAGGATTAATGGCTTTTGCTTCCCAAAGATTTTGTTTAAAATCATCAAGCAGAACAAAAGCAAAGATCCGACCTTTCGGTGTGTACTCACGATTAAAATGCTCTTGAAGGACAAGACTAATTTTATCAGCGATCCATTTATTTCTGACAAGCCAA
Source organism: Bdellovibrionales bacterium (assembly GCA_046336825.1). Taxonomy (GTDB): domain Bacteria; phylum Bdellovibrionota; class Bdellovibrionia; order Bdellovibrionales; family Bdellovibrionaceae. The sequence continues at coordinate 32,873 of JBKDFX010000157.1, forward strand.
ACAATCATGGCTGTGTTCATTCCATGTTGGTCATAGTAGGAATAAGTCTCACTGTATTTTTCCTCATCCTTCAAATTTAAATCCACTTCGTAGCCAACAACTAAATCAGTTTTGCCACCACGAAACACTGTTATGCCATCTGGGATATGCTTTGTGGTATCACGAATTCCTTTTGGGAAATTCGAGGGACTAAGGCTTGCCAGCATCTGCTCGGTGAAATGCACAAAATCAACATCTGATTGCCAGTAATCACCAAGCTGAAGACACGTAGCTAAAAAATCATGTGTCGGCGCATGGGGCTTGTACCTGTAATGGGCGATATCATCCCGGTCCATCAGAACAACTTCAAAGCCAGCTTCCGTTAGTGCCCATAGTTCAAGGTCTAAGTGTTTACCACGCGGCAGTACTTGAATGAGCTTTTCATTTTTCAATTGGCGTAGAGCCTTATAAACCCACCACTGAGATTTATTTTTGAAACTCACTTCTTTAAGCATCGGCGTTGTTGCAACTTTCCAGGTCCATAGAAATTCCAGCACACCAATGTCACGCATTGAAAGTTTACGCTTAAAAGTGCGTTTAAACTTTCGTTTTTTAAAAACAGCTTTTGATTTTTCCAAAAGAGTTTTCCTTTCTGCCGTCACGGCAAAAAATATTTAATTTTAAAATAGGATTTGCGAGCACTTTGGCTCGCGGTTTAAAAGAGACTGAATATTTTGATATGATCTAAACTTTAAGCTCTAGACGATTTATCCTTTCTTGGGTTCGTCGCTTTAATCATTGAAGATCATTTATTGTGACTCATGGGTGAGACTCGCTCACTCTTACATAGGTATAAGGCGAGGATAGTGCCAAGCCTGCAAAGTGAATTCAAAAAAACTGATAAGTTGTTGAATCAATAAATGAAATTTTAAAATAGATGTTTTCATATGGTGAAATCCATTTTTTGAATTTAAAGATTTTGTTCGGAATTACGAACGGCAGTGAGAATAAAAATAAATTATTTCAATCACTTAAGTCTGTTCGAGATTACGAACGGGTCTGTAAGAAATTCATAGATAATTCAGTTTAGCTTTTAGGTATCGAGTACTTGAGCTGGAAAAATTTTGTGCGGAATTTCGAACGATTTGTTTTTTGTAGTCTCAACGGTGAGACTCAGTCTCACGAGTCTCAAGCAGAGTCTCACTGACGTTGTGCAAAATGAGACTCAAGTCTCAAGTATAAAAAAAGCCCAGTCAGTTGACTGAGCTTTTGTGATTTGATCTGTGCATTAGTAAGAAGTGGTTTTGGACGAGATTTATTTGAGAGAGAATACCAGCTGATCTCCACCAGAAGGAAGAATCGATAACTCATTATTATTTTTAATAAAAACTGACAATCGTTGGATCTGAGTTCCAATATCCCAAAAATTGATTTGAATCGAGATGTTATTAGAATCGGAAAAGTTCGCAACTGCTTTGCAGCCGCGAATATCAGTAAGTTTTGATTGGCAATTTGTAAGGTTACGTTCCCAGAAATGCCCATTCGAATCTTCTAATCGAAACATGCCTTCATTTTGAGTAAGCGGGAGCATAGCTAAAGTTAAATTTTTCAATTCGACTCCACCCCAACTACTGAAAGATGGACATTTAGTTACATCACCATTTGTTACGGGTCCGTTACAATAAATTGCTGTAGTCTGAAACTGTGTTGCCAAAGCTGACACGGAAAATAAAAAGCTTAAAGATACGATTAAATATTTCATATGACTCCCTAGCAAAAACTGTATTTGCTGATGAAACGAGAGTCAATATTTCCAAGTTAACGCATTTCAAAACCCAATGATTCTGGGCGCGCTGCCACTATCGTTATATGGGCCTTTTGGCCATCTTCAACCTATTTAAGATGGCGCATAAAGCAGGGCCAATTTATCCGTGCTCCAAAATATTCAAGAAATATTGACAGCCATAGAGTGTCGGCGAAAATGCCGAGGTCGCTTTAACATTAGTTGCCATGTTTAGTTTGCCTCTTATTCGGACTATGCCTCAAGGGGCTCTTCAGTGACCCCATCGTGAGTCAACCCCCTCTTTCGGTATCATTTCCTTTGATTCAATCCGTTTGATTGTATTTGGTCACGGTTTTGCATGCCTTCCATTCGTGATCAATTTTTTATAACTTTATATTACTTTATGAGGTGGTTAGATATGAAAGCAGCGTCCATTTTCGGCATATTGGCAATTTGTTTTACAGTCTCAGCACAGGCAAGCGACGGAAATAAATTTAGTCTTGTACAAACGAACTCTTTTAGCGCAAAAAGCGTTTTTCCCAAATTCGAGAGGACTGGCAACTGGGAAGGGGCTGAGCGCTACTCAACGTTGTCAGCCAATAAAGAAAAAACAATGTTTACAAGCGCATTTAGCATCTTCACCATCGGCTCAAAGATAGCGTTATTCAATGCCGACGGTTCGGCAAAGTGGATCTTTCCTGAAAACAATGCCGAAGCACTGCACATCAATCGAGCCGTAATTGGCACAAAGTATGTTGCCGCATCGTCTAGCTTTGGAAAAGTTTATTTCCTCGACATCGAGACCGGGCAGCTAGCAAAAGAAATTCAATTATCTGACCCCGACGGAGAAGAGGTTAAGTACAATAACGCAGGTCCCTTTGGAGAGTTAGGGATTATGAACGATCAGAAAACTTTTATTCTTCCTTCAAATTCGGGAAAGGTCTTCTTTGTCGATGAAGAAAGTAATATCTCGTCGATAAAAGTAGACTGTCTAAATGAAGATAAAAAAGAAAATTCGCGTTGTTTTTTTTGGCAGCCCATCGTAACTCGTAATGACGGTGTCATGGCCGCATTGGTTGGTCACGGAACGCTCCTGTTCCAACGCGATGGTCGTACCGTAGAACGAATCCAATCCAGCTGGCACGCATTTCCGCGTCTGAGCGAGGATGGTAATTCCATCGTGTTGACTTCTAAATACGTCGATGAGAGGACTGGGAAAATCGCCCAGGACATTATTTCCATTCCTTCCAAAGGTGCAAGAAAAGTTATTTCAATAAAAGAAGAAAATGTAGACGTGAACTTTGTAAACCAAAATAAGAATGGTGATATCGCATTTACAGCAAAGATCCGAGATGAAAATGCCCGCCTCGACATCCCTGCCATTGGAATTATTCAATCAGGACAGCAGAACCCGACATATGCTAAAATGCCCCCTAAAGTCTCTGAACTCCTCATGTCGACCCTTTATTCCGCTCCTTCCTTCGATGACATCGGAAGGATTTATGCTTCCGACTTAGAAGGACGACTTTTAGTTACTGATCGCAATGGTAACTTGTTAGCGGTGAAAAGTCTCAATGGCGAGGTTCGAAATGAGCCCTTGATTATGGCCGATGGCACTATTATCGTGCCGGTACTTGGAACCCTTTATAATGGCTTGGGCGGCCTTTACGGATTTAAAAGTAAAGAATACTAAACACTTCTCATTTTGCCACTTGAAAACCAGAAAGGCTCAGTAAAAATCACTGAGCCTTTTGCATGTTCGGTAATTTAGTGGTTTCTAGATTTTGTTGAAAAGCTCTGATTCCCCACCAGCATTCTATTAAACTTGCTCATAGAAAACTCATGATGTGAATGGGCTGCAATGGATTTTATAAGTTCTGTAATTGAAGACATCGGTTACCTCTTCCTTTCAAGACGATGTATGGCCCCGATAACAGTAGATCTCGGCACCCCAAGTCGTTGCGAAATGACTCGAGAACCCAAACCTTCCTCAAACCGCATTCGCGCCAGCTCTGCGGGATCAAGGCTTTGCTTTTTCCATAGGATTGCATATACTCGATTTAC
>JBKDFX010000011.1:0-14757 GCA_046336825.1 Bdellovibrionales bacterium
AAAAAGCCCCTTCTTTAGAAAAATCAACATCCAAGCAAGTTGCTGAAAATACAGAGAAAATCAAGATTGATCGAGATTCAATGTCTGATGAGCAGATCAAATGGGCGGAAATGTACAATAAGTTTAAGGATTCGCAGGCAAGTCTTTATGACATGAAAGCGTCATTTAAAGCAGGGGCCCCCATCCAGCATAAAGTTTTGGGCTGGGGTTGGGTTGTATCAAATGACAATGACAGGCTTGAAGTTCTATTTAAGGATGGAAAGCGAATTCTTATCAGTAACTACCGTGGTTAAATTTGACTAGACTTTGACACAAAATTCCATAAGATTAGAGGCCGCATGGCAAAAGATGATCTCGCGCAAGTAGACGGTAAAGTAGTAGATGCATTGGCCGGAGGCCTCTACAAAATATTGCTCGATAATAATGTAGAAATAGCGGCCAAACTTTGTGGAAAAATGCGACGATTCAATATTAGAGTTGTCGTTGGTGACCGAGTCACAGTGGGTGTTTCTCCGTATGACCCAACTCACGGTCTTATTATGTTCCGTCATAAATAATGAAAATTTTCAAATCTAAGTAAATTAATAATAGCTGAGGGTCCTATGGAAATGCAGTTGCAAAACTATTTGAAGCAAACAGTTAACGACGTTTCTGTGAAGTCAGCTGAAGCTGTACTTGAATTGGTAGCAGAAGGGGGAACGGTTCCCTTTATCGCTCGCTATCGTAAAGAAAAAACAGGGAATCTTGATGAAGTTCAAATTAGAAAAGTTATTGAAGCCCATGAAACTTATCAAGAGGTAGTCAAACGTAAGGTCTTTTTAATTAAAGAAATTGGTGAGCAGAATAATCTCACAGAAGAAATTAAAAAAAGAATAGAACTTTCATGGGATTTGGGGGAACTCGAGGAAATTTACCGACCCTTCAAGAAAAAGAAAAAGACTAAAGCTACAATTGCCCGTGAAGCTGGCCTTGAGGGGCTGGCTCAATGGATCTGGGATATTGGACATGGTAAGTTGTTTGACTCAACTCCCATCGAAGTCAAAGCAAAAGAGTTTTTGAATCCTTCTAAGGGTATTCAAATTTATGACGAAGCTCTAAAAGGGGCTCAAGATATTTTAATTGAAAAGACAGCCAATGAGCCAGTTCTTCGAGCAGAGGTTTTGGCTAATTACATGCAAAAAGGGAAGTTGCACTCGAAAGCAGCTAAAGGTTACAAGCCAAATTCAAAGTTTGAAATGTACAAAGAATTCGAAGAGCCGATTAAGTCACTACTTGAAACAAAAAATACTCATCGTTACATGGCTGTGAGGCGTGGTTGGCAAGAGGAAGAATTGTCCGTTGAGCTAAAAGGTGAGGATGAGGCTTTACTTAAAAAGTACATTAGCTTTACAACAACCAACCCTGATAATCCTATTGGAGCTTTTTTAGCAGCTGTGGCTAAAACAGCTTTAAGTGTTTATGTTCAGCCTTCAGTTGTTAATGAAATTCATCGAACTCTTAAAGATAAGTCGGACTTAGATGCCATCCACGTTTTTGCTGAAAATGTTAAGAAAGTTCTATTGTCCTCACCCTTCGGAGCTAAATGTGTACTTGGAGTTGATCCTGGAATACGAACGGGTTGTAAGCTGGCACTGATAGATAAAGCAGGTCGATTTATATCTCATACTGTTATGCACACTGAGGGAGAATCAGCTGAAACAAAAGCCAAAGCTTTATTTTCTGAAGTAACCAAACAAATTGCGATTGAAGCTATTGCTGTCGGAAACGGTACCCATGGAAGACAATCTGAGACCTTTATTCGTAAAGTTTTAAAAGATTTAAATCTCGAAATTCCAATAATCATGGTTAATGAATCTGGGGCCTCTGTCTACTCAGCCAGTGAAATTGCTAGAGAAGAATTTCCAGACCTAGATGTCACTGTAAAAGGAGCTATTTCTATTGCCCGTCGGTTACAAGATCCTCTTGCGGAACTTGTAAAAGTAGATCCAAAATCAATTGGAGTGGGTCAGTATCAACATGATGTAAATCAGGTTCAGCTCAAAAAGTCGTTAGATGCTGTTGTTGAGTCAGCAGTTAATAGCGTTGGTGTTGATGTGAATACAGCATCAGCAGCACTTCTGAGTCATGTGGCAGGTATTGGTCCTGCTACGGCACAAAGCTTAGTCAAGTTCCGTCAAGAAAAAGGTATTTTTAAAGAAAGAGATGAACTGCTTAAAGTTCCTCGATTTAGCACAAAAGTTTTTGAGCAATCTGCAGGTTTTTTGAGAATCCCTAGCGGCAAATTTGTCTTAGATGCTACTGGGATTCACCCTGAAAGATATCAAGCGGTTCGCGACATGGCACAAGATTTAAATGTATCCTTATCAGACCTCATAGGTGAGGGAGCTAAAAAGATAGTGGCTCATCGAAGTAAGTGGGCCTCATTAATTGGTGAATTCACTTTTGATGATATTGTTAAAGAACTAGAAAAACCGGGTCGGGACCCTCGTGATCCATTTAAGGTATTTAAATATCGAGATGATATTTTTGAAGTGAAAGACCTCACCGAGGGTATGATTTGTCCTGGAATAGTGACAAACGTTACAAATTTTGGAGCCTTTGTTGATCTCGGTGTTCATCAAGATGGTTTAGTTCACATTTCTGAACTTTCTCATAAGTTTGTGGATGACCCTAGAAAAGCAGTAAGTCCTGGACAGCAAGTGAATGTAAAAGTACTCAAAGTTGACCAGGCAAAAAATCAAATTTCTTTGACCATGAAATTGGAAACAGCTCCTCAAGCAGAGGCAAAACTCCCTCGAAATCGTGCTCAGTCTCAGTCGCCTCAATCGCGTCCTCCAGGGGTGCACACGAGAGGGCATGGAGGCGTAGGGCATCAGGGTCCTCGTTCTCAGCAGCCGCAACATCAACGTAATTCACATCCACAACAGCCCAGCTCTCGACCTAGTCGCCCTGCTGCGAATCCATTTAACAATCCATTTGCAGCATTACTTAATAACAACCAAAATAAAAAATAATTAACAGAGGAGATTCAAATGCCAAAAGCTGTAAGAAATAAAAGTGTACGTCATCGTAAAAAGCGCCTCGCTAAAAAGAAAAAAATGCAGAAAAGCAAAAACAAGCGAGCAGGAAAAAAGAAAAAGTAATCCTATTTTTTATGCGAGTGAGCGAGATTAATTAATCGCTCACTCAGCTCTGTAAAACCATCTCCACCTGATTTGTTTGTAATATAAGTGGGAAGGTTTTTCATATTTGTCAGAAAGTTTCTTACATTGGCCACTCCCACACTGTTTGGAAAATAAGCAAAAAGTGGCTCGTCGTTCGGAGAATCGCCTGAGAATAAGCAGTTTTTTAAAATTTCTATATTGTTCAAATTAAATTCCATTTGAAGCATTTTTTTTAACGTAATCAATTTGTTGTAATCGCCGAACCAGCCGTTAACATGGATGGAGCTTACTTTAGCTTGGGCCCCATGGCTCTCAAAAATTTCTTTAATCTGATTGATATAACTATCTGATAATTTTGGTACGTCCTCACAAAAATCGATGGCCAAATCTGCAATTCGACAAAATTGATCTGAAGCCACAGCTGAACCAGGAACCTGATTAAGAATCTCTTCTTGAATTTTTAAAAGTTGAATTCGGTTTTTTGATCTTATTTGATCATCAACTTCAAAATGGCGTTTCATTTTCCCATTCGTGTACCTAAAGTAAAAAGCCCCGTTTTCGCCGACAATGCCCTCGACGGGCCAAAATCGAGCTATCATTTCACACCAGCCAGCGGGCCGACCTGTGACGGGTATAATTAAAAAGCCATTTTCTTTTAAGTCCCAAAGAGAGGAGTAGGCATTGGCCTTAAGCTGTCCCTCGCTGGTCAGGGTGTCATCAATATCAGTGAGAATAATTCGTGGACAGACTGTCAATTGGTCGAGTGATTTCATAAATAAAAGTTTAGGTGAAGTCTAATCATCGCGTAAAGTCAAAAAAGTCTCTTGCCTTTCAGGGGTCAGAGAACTCATTTTGTCTATATATATGTACGGCCTTCGAAGGGGATACAGTGGCATCTAACAACAAAAAACGTAGTCAAATTGATTCTGGTATTAAGCTTGTCGTTGTTGAGTCGCCTACTAAGGCTAAAACTATTCGAAAATTTTTAGGGCAAGATTACATAGTTGAGTCTTGTATGGGGCATATTCGGGATTTACCTCAATCTTCAAAGGACATCCCAGAAAAGTTTAAAAAGGAGAAGTGGGCTCAACTAGGTGTCAATGTAGATAAAGAATTTGAGCCTCTCTATTGCATCCCAAAAGATAAAAATAAAGTAGTTAAAAACTTAAAAGACAAACTCCAAGATGCTAGTGAGTTGTACCTAGCTACGGACGAAGATAGAGAAGGTGAAAGTATAAGTTGGCACTTGGTGGAAGTGTTAAAGCCTCATGTCCCTACAAAACGAATGGTTTTTCATGAAATTACAAAAGAAGCCATCCAAAAGTCTTTGAAGGAAACTCGAGAGATTGACTCAAATCTCGTCAAGGCTCAAGAGGCCCGCAGGGTTCTTGATCGCCTCGTGGGTTACTCTATTTCTCCGTTACTTTGGAAAAAAATCGCCTATGGGCTTTCTGCAGGACGAGTTCAGTCAGTAGCTGTACGTTTAATTTCAGAAAAGGAGATCGAAAGGTTAAAGTTTAAAAAATCCAGTTACTCTGGGGTTACTGTTCAGCTGGAAAAAGATAAAGTGTCGTTCGAGGCTCGTTTACATTTAGTTAAAAGTCAGAGAGTGGCTACAGGTAAAGACTTTAACCCAGATACAGGTCTATTAAATTCAACTTCAGAAACTATTTTGCTTGATCGAAAAAAAGCGGATGAAATCGCAAAAAAAATTGATGCTCTTAAGCTCATTGTTGATGAAACTGAAGAAAAGCCAGTTCATCGGAAGCCATCACCTCCATTTATCACATCAACTCTTCAGCAAGAATCAAATCGCAAATTAGGTCTGAGCTCTCGGGAGACTATGCAAGTGGCACAAAAGCTCTACGAGCAGGGGTATATTACCTACATGCGTACAGATTCAACCTTTCTTTCCCAAGAAGCTATTCAGGCTGCCCGAAAATGGATATCGAAAGAGTATGGGCAAGAGTATTTGCCTGGTCAGCCTCGAACCTATGAAGGAAAAAAGGCCAAAGGAGCTCAAGAAGCCCATGAAGCCATTCGACCTGCTGGAGCCGAACTGATTCATCCAGCAAAAACTGATCTCAGTGGTCAACAACTTAAGCTTTATGAACTTATTTGGATGAGAACTGTCGCCAGCCAAATGGTGGATGCACGTCAAAAACAAGTTTCAGTTAAGCTCAAGGGGGGAGACTATACTCTCTCAGCGAGTGGGATGACCATTGAGTTTCCTGGTTATCTTCGGGCTTATGTGGAGGGACAAGATGATCCCGATGCAGAGCTCGCAGAAAAAGAAGTGCGTCTACCTCAATTTAAAAAAGGAGATGAACCTCTTAGAAATCAAATTGAAGTCACTGATCATGAGACAAAACCACCAGCTCGATTTACTGAAGCAAGTCTTGTGCAAAAAATGGAAAAAGAAGGAATCGGTCGTCCCTCAACGTATGCATCTATCATTGGAACTATTATAGATCGAGGATATGTCCGAAAAAATGGATCAGCATTAGTACCCACCTTTACTGCCATGGTTGTCTCAAAACTTCTCAGGCAGCATTTGCCTGAGTTTGTGGATTTGGGTTTTACTTCTGAGATGGAACAATCATTAGATACTATAGCCGAGGGTGATCTGGATTGGGTTAAATTTTTGAAGGGCCTTTATCACGGACCTAAAGGCTTAAAAGCACAAATTGAAAAACAAGAAAAACAAATTGATCCAGAACAAGCGAGGTCAATTGAATTTGATAATTTACCAGGTGTTCGTTTCCATGTCGGCAAATACGGAGCGTACTTAACGACAAAAAAGGATGGCGAAAGTGTGAATGCATCCATTCCTGATGCAGAAGCTCCAGCAGATATGACCATGGAAACTGTAGATAAGATTGTTGAAACAAAATTGCATGGTCAGGACAGTTTAGGAAAAGATCCCAATTCTCAAAATAACGTTTACGTTCTTTCTGGGCGATATGGGCCTTATGTTCAACTTGGTGAAAACGACGCTGAGCCTAAACGAGTTTCTCTTCCCCAAGGCATGGAGCCGACTCAAGTGGACCTCAAGCAAGCTCTCCAGCTCCTTGAACTACCCAAAGTTGTTGGGAGTCATCCTGTATCTGGGAAAGAAATTAAAGTAGGCATTGGTCGTTTTGGCCCCTACGTTGTCCACGAGAAAGACTATCGATCAATTCCCAAAGGACAGAGCCTCTTTACGGTTAGCTTTGAAGATGCTATGAAATTATTATCAGCTCCTAAGAAAGGGAGAGGCGGTCGATCAGCCCTTAAGGTTTTAGGTAAATACCCAGGTTCTGATGAAGAGATTCAATTGTTTAACGGGCCTTATGGGCCCTATGTTAAAATGGGTAAAACCAATGCTTCTTTGCCAGAAGGTGTCCAAGCGGAGCAAGCCACACTTGAACAGGCCATTGAAGTTTTATCGGTAAAAGTGGGTTCATCTCAGTCGAGCTCAAAAACTAAGTCTAAAAAAGCAGTTAAAAAGGCTAAGCCTAAACAAGCGCCTTCAATGCCACCACCCACAAAAATGAAGCCACAGGCCGAAGTTAGGTTAAGAAAAAAGTAAAGATTACATGAGCTTTCGCAGTTCGGCACGTTGTGCTAAACTGCTGAGCGATGTCAGATTATTCACCCAAGGGACAACTTGAATTAGGTTTGCAACGAGCCCGTGAAATGGATCGCAATTTTCATTTGGGTGGACGTAGTTTTTATTTCTTTGATTTTGATGATAACATTGCATTTCTTCCAACTCCTTTAGTCGTCTTTGATAAAAAGACTGGAGCTGAGCATTACCTCACGAGTGGAGAGTGGGCTCTTTATCATACTCAAATCGGGATTTCAGGACCTCTCAAAGATTTTGAGATACGATTCGATGATAAATCTGGCTCTTTTCGATACTTTCGAGATCACACAATTGAGGAGCTCATTAAGCTGGGTCGAAAAAAACAAATATTCATAGATGATATTGAAAAAGTGATGAACGAGCCTGATCTCCATTGGAAGGGGCCATCCTGGCAGTGTTTTTACCACGCAGCATTTAATCAGCGGCCAGTTTCTTTGATAACAGCGAGGGGGCACGCCCCTGAAACTATACGTCTTGGAATTCAGGCTTTTGTGCAAAAAAAGTTCTTACCCTTGGAACCCAACTATCTTAGTTTATTTCCTGTAAGCCATGTAGCGACTAGGCAAACTCTTGGGGATGCGGATCTCCAGTTGTCCACTTCTGTTCTTAAGCAAAGAGCTATTCGTGCCAGTGTGCAAATGGCAATTGAAACTTATGGATACAGTCCTCATCACCGCTTTGGTATGAGTGAGGATGATCCCAAAAATATCCAGATGATTGTCCAGGAATTGACTCGGTTAAAGGGAGATTATCCGGAAATGAGTTTCTTTATGATCGAAACTCATGATGGAAATTTTGTTAAGCACGAGATTTCAACTGCCGGGTTGAGCTCTCAAAGTGCAGAACATTTTGCCCAGCTGTCATTATTCGAAAAAAGTAATCTTTCACCTTAGTCCTTTGTCGAGACTTTACATACTTTCTAAGGTTCGTGACAGAGCTGTTATCAACTGCCAAGATTATGGGATGAGACTCGAAAGGATTCATCCATGATTAGGCCTATTTTTTCTTTATTGCTTACCACGTCAGTCTTTACCAGTTCTATTTTATTTTCAAATCAAGCCTTGGCTCAGGAAGCTTCGGGACAAATTCAGTTACAATGCCAATTTGTTTATACGATTGAACAAATGTTTTTAGGAAATCACATCAAGTTTCAGTCTCGTGGAAAAGACATGGAAGTGCGTCTGATTGACCAATATATCAAACGTTTGGACGGTTCAAAAATTTATTTTACAAAAGCTGATATTGAAAAAGTTAAGAAGCAGATGTCAGGTGCATTTGATAAAATCAAAAATAGAAAATGTGATTTTTTAAAAGATGTGCATAGCTTGTATCTTTCAAAAGTCCAAGCAAGATCTGAATTTGCTAAAAATCTCTTAAATGCAAAGTACAAGTTAGACGAGACCGCAGAGTTTACTTTTGATCCTGACAAGAGAGATTATTACAAAACTGATAAAGAGGCTGAAGAATTCGTAAGAAATTACATTCATTTTCAAGTGGCTAATTATTTATCAACGGACATGAAACTGGAAGAAGCCAAAAAGAGTGTTTTGAAAAATTATGACCGAGCCGTAAAGAGAGTTGAAGAAACGACTCCTGAGGATTTACTAGTGCAATATCTTGACAGTTTTGCAAGAGCCCTCGATCCACATTCGAGTTTTCTTTCTAGAGACTTTTTTGAGGAATTCAATATCAACATGAGTCTGTCACTAGAAGGCATTGGAGCCACACTTTCTCAGCAGGATGGGTTTACAATTATTGATGCCCTAGTTCCAGGAGGAGCCGCCGCTCGCTCGGGAATGGTCCAGACTCAAGATAAGATATTAGCTGTAGGGCAAGAAAAAGGCCCCATGGAAAATGTAATTGATTTGGATTTGAAAGATGTGGTTAAAAAAATTCGAGGTAAAAAGGGAACTAAAGTTAAACTTAATATCTTGCGTGCTGAAGGTGAGGGTAAAACCAAGCATGAAGTTACATTGGTACGTGATAAAGTCAGTCTTGAGGATGAGGCCGCACAGTTGGTTCCATTTGAGAGGGATATCAATGGAAAAAAACGAAAATTCGGAGTTATAAACTTACCCTCATTTTACTCCGATGGTAAAAGAGGAGGCCGATCCTGTGCTGCCGATGTTAAAAAGCTAGTTAAGCAAGCACAAGATCAAAAACTTGAAGGGCTTGTTCTGGATTTCTCTCAAAATGGTGGGGGAAGTCTTGAAGATGCAGTCAAGATTGCTGGATTATTTTTTAAAACAGGTAGTGTGGTTAAGCAGGCAGGTCGTAGTGATGGGCGAGAAGAGCAAGTTTACGCTGACACTGATGCGCAAATAGATTGGGCAGGTCCTCTCGTTATATTGACTTCTCGAGTTTCTGCAAGTGCATCTGAAATTGTAGCGGGCGCATTGCAAGATTACAAACGGGCAGTGGTTGTGGGAGCCGACCATACTTTTGGCAAGGGAAGTATTCAAACTGTAGTTCCTATTCCTTATGATTTAGGTGCTGTCAAAGTAACGATTGGTATGTTCTACATCCCTGGTGGAAATAGCACACAACATAGAGGTGTGGATGGTGATGTTACTTTGCCTAACGTATATCTTGATGATTTGGGTGAAAAGACACTGGATTATTCGTTACCACCAGTGAAACTGCCGGCATTTTTGTCTCCTGAGGCGATGCCTAAAGCGGGTGAAAAAAGTTGGGTGGCTGTGACTCCAGATGTGATAAAAAAACTTAAAGAATCCTCTGAAAAAAGAGTTGCAAGTGATAGCGAATTTAAAAAGCAAATCAGTGAAGCTAAAAAATCTCAAGAAAAGTCACGACTCATTAAAGTGGCTGACATTTTAAAAGACAGCAAAGAAAAGAATGAAAAAGAAAAGAAGCAAAAGCTCACTCGCTATAACAAAGAAGAGCGATTAAAAGAATATGTTAAACGACCTGAAATTGTTGAAGCTGTAGCTGTCCTCGCTGATTTGTCAGAACTGACTAAAGCCAAATAGTCGCGCTGCGCAATGCAAAAGCGAACTGACAGCTTTTGCATGTGCGTGCTAGTTCTTGTCATTCTGTATGACATCAAAAAAAGCGAGTATTTCCAATAAGTCCAATTTGAAACCTACCACAGATTCCTTTGGTGGATTGTCTAAAGAGCTTTTGCTCAAGCTGTATCAAGACATGGTTAAATCCAGAGTTCTCGAGGAACGTCTAATTAAAATTTATCGCGCTGGTGAGTCTTATTTTTGGATCGGTGGGCCCGGCGAAGAGGCATGGGGGGTCAGTCTTGGATTACAAGTCAAAAAAGGCCATGGCTTATCCTACGACTTTTTACACTTGCACTACCGATGCACACCTACCCTAGTTGCTATGGGAATGCCGATGATTGATTCAATACGATTGATTATGAATCGAACCACAGATCCTTCAACAGGGGGACGCAACTTTTCTAATCATTATTGTTTTCCTCAATGGAATGTGGCGCCAGTTACCTCGCCCATCGGGGTTCAATACGGCATTGCTTTAGGAACAGCCCACGCTCAAAAACGTGCAGGCCAAAAATCAATTACAGTTGTCACGGGTGGAGATGCGGGAACAGCTGAGGGAGATTTTGCTTCTTGTTTGATTTGGGCTTCACGAAAAGGCTCTGAACTGCCCATGCTTATTACTGTGCAAAATAATAAGTGGGGAATTTCAACTTCTTTTGAGGGTCAACATGGTGAAGCTCATATAGCCGATCGTCCAAAGGCTTTTGGCATTCGATCGCGAGTTATTAATGGAAATGATCCCATTGAATGTTATCTAGCAATTCAAGAGGAAATGGAATTTATCAGGAAAACAGGAAAACCTTCTTTCATTGAAGCCATGGTTTCTCGACTTTATGGTCACTCCTCTGCTAGTGGAGCGAATCCAGTCTCTACAGAGGAAGATCCTGTACGATTATTTGAAGAGAGATTACTCAAGGCCGGACATCTTAAAGAAAATCAGGTTAAGACAATTTGGGATGGTTTTGAGCAAGAAGGTGTGTTGGCTCAAGAGCAAGTGAGGGGCGAACCTCAACCCACAGCTGAAAGTATTTGGGAACATGTTTTTGTAAATAATGAAAATGCAGATTGGAGAAAGTTCTAATGGCGAATATGGCACAAGCGATTCGCATGGCTCTTCATGTCGGCGAAACTCAGCTCGGAGTTAAAGATATTTTTGGTCAAGATGTAGGAGCTCCTCTAGGCGGAGTTTTTACAGCTACTCAAGGGTTGAAGAATAGTTGGAACACACCCCTTGATGAACGGGGAATAGTTGGAATGGCCATGGGCATTGCCATGGCAGGTGATCGTTGTGTGGCTGAAATTCAGTTTGTTGATTATATATTTAACACAATTGATCTTCTTAAGATTGCAGGAAACACCAATTGGGTAACCAATGGAAACTACTCATTGCCCATGACCGTCATGACTCCTGTTGGTGCGGGTATACGTGGGAGCATTTATCATTCGCATTCATTTGATGCATGGGCAACTCGATTAACAGGTTGGAAAGTTGTGATGCCATCCACACCCATTGACGCCTACGGGTTGCTTTTGTCTTCAATAATGGATCCTAATCCCGTTTTGTTTCTAAAACCAAAGGCTTTAATGAGAGTCAAAGGTGAAGATTTAATTCCAGGTGAGCCAATTGATGAAAAAGATCTAAAATCAAGAATTGATGCTCCCATTGGAGATAGAAGTCATTGGTCACCCAACTGGCCAGATCTTAAGCCTTATTTTACAGAAATTGGTAAAGCTAAAGTGACTCGACAGGGGCAGGACATTACTCTTGTGAGTTATGGTCGGCATGTATTGCTATGTCAGGAAGTGGCTGATGAGCTCAATCGTGATGGGTTTTCTATCGAAGTTATAGATTTAAGAACCCTATTTCCTTATGATTGGCAAACAATCAAAACATCAGTTCAAAAAACAGGTCGTGTTTTATTCGTTAATGAAGATACAGATGTTACAAATTTTGGGGAGCATTTGGCCTATCGTTGTGTTGAAGAGCTATTCTACACCTTACTTGCACGCCCACGGGTTCTGGCTGGAAAAAATTTACCTGGAATAGGATTGCATCACAACCTTGAGGAAGCTTCGGTGCCTCAGAAGTCGAATATAAATTCTATGGTTCGAGAGATGCTTTCTGAGGTTCCTTAAAGTGGTCAAACAATCGAGAAATAATTCAAAAGTCCTACGTCGAAGAGTGAGTAGAAAAAACAAAAAACCACAATTTGATAAATATGATTTTTATACAAATGCAGTTCAATCTCCTGAAACCGATGTGGATTTCATTCAAAAAGTTTACAGTGAACTTCGAGGTGGGCGCGCGAAAAGTTTAAGAGAAGATTTTTGTGGTACCTTTTGTTTGAGTACGGAGTGGGTTAAATCTCGAAATGAACATCATGCTTGGGCGGTCGACATAGATCCAGAGCCACTTGAATATGGAAAAGAAAAATACTTCTCAAAATTAAATCCAAAAGTTCAAAAAAGACTAAAAATCCTGGAAGCTAATGTTTTGAGCAGTCAATTACCGACAGCAGATGTGGTGGCAGCACTTAATTTTTCCTATTTTTGTTTTAAAAAAAGGTCAGAATTAAAAAATTACTTTCAAAAAGTTTACTCTTCTCTGAGTAAGCACGGCTTGTTTGTCATGGATGTTTTTGGTGGAACACAGTGTACAGATGCAATAGAAGATAAAGAAAAAATTAAAGACTTTACCTATTTTTGGGATCAGGAAAACTTTGATCCAGTCACCAACGAAGCTTTGTTTCATATTCATTTTAAACCCAAGAGACAAAAAAAAATACAGAATGTTTTTACTTACGATTGGCGAATGTGGAGCATTCCAGAGTTGAGAGATTTGCTGAATGAGGTCGGATTCAAAAAATGTCATGTCTATTGGGAAGGAACGAATCGAAAAGGTGAAGGAGATGGTAAGTTTCACCGTACCGAACAAGGAGAGGCTTGCCTCAGTTGGGTTGCCTACGTTGTAGCAGAGAGATAATTATAAATTATTCTGAGGATCCAAAATTTTTAAGTTCCTTCATCGTATAAAGACTTTGCAATTTGAGAGACTTTTTTTCAAATTCACTGAGGTCTTCGCCCCTTTGAATGACACAAAGGACATTATCAACTTGAGCTCCTGCTTTTCTCAAGTCATCAGTACTTAGAATAACTTGTCCACCGGTCGTTATGACATCCTCAATAACCAACAATCGCTTATCAGTGATATTTAAACCTTCAGCTAACTTTTCTGTTCCATAGTCCTTTGCCTTTTTGCGAACAAAAACCACAGGCAGTCCAGTTTTCAAGGATAAAGCTGTAGCTATGGGAATTCCACCCATTTCAAGGCCAGCTAAAGCATCAATATTTTTTGGTATAAGAGGGGCTAGATGTTCTGCTACGGCCAACAAGAGCTCAGGTTGTGATTCGAATCTGTATTTGTCAAAATACTCATGAGATATCTGTCCAGAGCGCAATTTGAAATTTCCTTTTAGGTAACAAAACTCGTAAATTTTTTTTGCAAGTGTTTCGCGATTCATTTTGGATGGTACAAGGTTCATTTTGACCCCCTTTAAACTTGGCCCTCAGTATGCACACCCTTTTATTTGGGGCCTAGTCATATTGTTGGGAGTTATTATGGGGGCTAAAAAAGAATCTCGAGATTTAGAAATTGTGGGAATTTTCGTATTCTTAGCTCTTTTAACATTGGCTCTTGTTTCGGGGCTGCGTTGGGTCGTTTTGACCCCAGAGGCTGAAGTAGCACCGGCAACCCAATCTGCGAAGATTAAACCTTAGCTTTTTCGCAATTTTTGTTTTCGGATTTGCCATTGTTCTAAAGCATATTTTCGCATGTCTTCGACGTTATCGTACTCATCAACGATTTCGACACCAAGCAATGTTTCGATGGCATCTTCAAGTGTGACGAGTCCTGTGACCACTCCGTATTCATCAATAGCAAGAGCCAGATGTTCTTTTTCCTTGATAAAGAAATCCAAGAGTTGTGAGACGTGCATTCTTTCTGAAACAGTAGCTATTGGAGTTAGTAACTCACCAATTTTTTTATCATGTTGGTCATCGTGAGATAGGGCCTCTAATATCTTGTACCTAGAAGTCATTCCAATAATGTTGTCTAGGTTTTCATGATAAACAGGGATGCGTGAAAATCGAATGGGCTTATACTTTTCAAAAACAGCTTCTACACTTTCAAGATCTTCAATAGCAAAAAGCACAGTTCTAGGTGTCATGATATCAGATACAAAAATTTTATCGAGCATCAGCAGATTTTTTATAATGTTTGATTCTTTAGTTTTGAGAGTTCCTTCTTCGGCACCAATTTGAGCTGTCATGATGAGCTCATCCCGAGAAACTTCTGGTTGATCTTGCTTTTGCTTCAGTCGATGACTGACAAACTCAATCGTCCACACAGCAGGATAGACTAAAAAAATCATAATTTGAATAATGTAAGCACTGACAGGAGCTAAGCTTTTCCAGTGGTTGGCTCCTATAGATTTAGGAATGACTTCGCAAAAAATAAGCACGCAAAAGCCCAAAAGCCCTGAGAATATCGTAAGTACTGTTTCGCCAAATAATTGTTGAACTCGGTAGGCTATCAGGGAGGACCCGACAATATTTGTTATCGTATTAATTGTAAGAATTGCTGACAGAGGACGTCCTATATTTTCGAGGTGCCTTTCTAATAATAATCCGTACGGCTTTTTTCTTTCAACCATGAGAGCTGCAAAGGCTGGATTGATAGAGAGGATAACTGCCTCCATGAGTGAGGCAATAAAGGATATGCAGAGTGTGAAAATAACGAGGGTTAAAAGTGTCAACATAACTGGCTTATTGGGATTAAATAATCATTCGAGTAAGTTTCAAAAAAATGATTCACTTTAGTATCCTATAAAGTCAGGCACTGAGGGTCACCTATTACATATGTCGTAGTGCATTGGCG
>JBKDFX010000158.1:0-4121 GCA_046336825.1 Bdellovibrionales bacterium
CAAGTAGCATGTCTTTATTTTTCATATCTGAAACATCCCAGCCCAAAATTTCGACCCAGGCAGGGTTGACCCATTCAAACTCCCCTTTTTCATTAAAAAAAGAAATCATGAGGGGAATATTATAAACAATGGCTCTGAAAGTTTCTGATAGGCCCAAGGTGGCTTCCAATTGCTGTTTCTTTTCCGTGATGTCTTCAATGGTCCCAAAAACCCTGCGAACATGGCCCTCGGAAAGCTCGGCTCGCCCGATGACTCGTACAAAGCGAAGTTCTTTATTGATGTTTAAAAACTTCAATTCTTCGTCGTAGGGTTCACCACTTTGCATTATTTTGGTGACAACTTCCCGCAAGCGGGGAAGTGAATCAGCGTGATAAAAACTAATTCCATCTTCAAGAACAGGTTTATAAGTATTTGGGTCTGTGCCATGAATTTGATGACAATTTTCAGACCAGTAAAGTTCTTTTGATGACAAATCGATTTCCCAAGCTCCAACGCCAGTGGCTTTTTCGATTTTTTCCAGCCGCTTGAGTTTTATGGTGGTGGCATGAATATCCCGAGCCACTACAAACACAGAATCTGTCTGAGGATTTAAAAATAAACGGACAGAGAACCAATGAAATTTAGAATCCAGACTGAGAAGGCGAATTTCAATTAAAAACTCTTGTTTTGAATTCAAGACTTGGTTCAAAAAATCTTTGAAATGGTCCAAATCATTATCGTGAATCAATTTAATTAAATTTGAATCTGAAGGTAGATTTAAACTCTGGAGTATTTTTTTGCTGAAGCATTGGTAAAAAGAATTTTTGTATTTTTATCAATTTGGATAATCAAATCTTCGATGCTGTCGATCAGAGTTTCAGCTAAAGACACAAAAAAACCTCAATCGTAAAAATAGCTAAGAGAATATTTGAATTTACTGAATTTTATTCTGAAGTAATTTCAGATCTCTGGGAAGCCTTCAGAGAAAATAAATATTATTTAATTTGAAGTCCATTGTTTAAAGCCCAGCTTCAAGGCCTTTTGAAGGTCCGAGTCTGAGATCTCAAAAACGTGAGAATCTCCCGTAGGTGCTCCGCAAACTTGGATTCGCATCAAGCCATCATTGAGAGTGCTCTGACTGTGAACTGTAATTCCTGTCAGTTGCTTTTTCATATCCTGAAGACTGATTTTTTTTCCCATATTGCACTGAAGAGATCCATCTGGTTTATAGACCTTCACTTTTAAAAGACCTGCCTGACTGTTTTCATTCAAAGCCCCCCCTTGTACCGGAGAGACTTCATTTTTGATTTCAGATTTTTGAGTTCTCAGGTCTCGACATGGTGTGTTTTGGCAGCCCAATAAACCTAAGGTGATAGCCAAAAAAACTATTTTATCCATGGAAAAGCACTCTTATTTTTTGAAATATCAAATTTGTAAACATAGGCTTCATTGGAAACAGCAAAAATTTCAGAAAGCGGGGCATCAACTTTCGGCTGAGCAAAAATTCCACGACCTGTATTAAAGCTCATCGCATAAAGTCCAGTTTCTGCATTTAAAAAAACCAAGGATCCTTGGGATTCACCAAAAAGAATCCAACTTTTATAAAATTCAACCTGTGTGGCCAGCCCTTTAACTGCTGTGAACTTCCAAACCAACTCTCCACTTTCTTGCGTGAGTTTAATCACCTCAGAATTAGTTGTGGACAAATAAAGGTGAGATTTATCCAAACTCACAGCCGAATAGGACCCCGAAGGATAACTCCAAAGAATTTGACCGTTATCAGCCCTCAGGGAATACAGTTTATCATCGTATCCTGCGATAAAGATTTGCGACCCTGACACAACAGCACGTGCATCGATATCGCGAAATTTTTTGTTACGATTCAGAGTCTGCTCCCAAATGAGTTGGCCGTTGGCCCCTCTAAGGGCTACAAAACTCCCTTCAGAGAAACCTGCAAAGACAACACCGTCACGCAGTACAGGGCTACTGCTCCCACGAATTGTCATAAGGCTGTTATCAGGTCGAGAAAAAACCCAGACCTGTCTTCCTGAGTCCGCTTCAAGACAAAACAGGATATTCTGTGAATTTTGGAAATACAAAAGTCCACTGGAGGGATCTAAAACAGGAACAGAGACATTTTCGCTGCTACTGGAAAAGGTCCAGACCACATCGCCAGATGTGGCTTTTAAAGCTGTCACAGTGCCATCATTGGCCGCCACAAATAAAAGATCTCGAAAAAGCTCGGCTCCCGCTTCTACTCCCCCTTTGAACTTTCGGCTCCAGAGAATTTTACCGGAGCTTCTTTTTATAGCCACAATGGAGTCAATATTGTTGGACTGAAAAACAAGGTCAGAAGTTAAGAGAGGGCTCATTCGAGTCATTTTACGATGGATTTTAAACTCACCATCAATCGTGGGAGTGATCCAGTCCACAACAAGACTTGGGTTTATCTCTTTTGATTGAGTTGGCACAATTGTAAGGGACTGACATCCAGTCAGTCCCAGAATCATTATCGTAAGAGCTAATGATCCAATTATTTTTTTCAGTTTTGAGACCACTGAAGCGCTCTTTTAAATTTTTGAGCTTCTTTATGAGCCCAGCGATCCGGTTTAGCAGATTTCATATTGATCACGGCTTCGTAATGACTGAGGGCTTTGTCTTTTTGATTGAGTTTTTCAAAGCAAAGTCCACTTTTCAAATGGGCCATGTCCACCAAGTAGGCCAATTTTTTTTGCTTCAGTAAAGGCTCCCAGGTTTTGACAGCGGCTTCACATTGGTCCTTATTGGCCTGCAGGTCTCCTTTTTTGAGTATTGATAGGGCCCGCAGCAGCTGACCTCCAGACGGGGTGACATTTTTTTCATAATAGGAAAGAAGCTCTTCTTCTTTCTCTATGTTGGTTCCCACATCACTCATCATAAGAGCCGCCAACTGACCTGCTTGCAATTGAGAGTATTTTTGTGAAAAAGCCTGTAGATCTTTAAACAAAGTCTCTGGATCAATTTTAGGACTTTCTTTAGCCTGAGGGGCAGCACCACCTGAGCTTTGAGATTTCCATTCGCCCCAGGATTTTTCAAGGCTGGCCAGCTCACCGAAGGCTTTTGATTCCTTTGACTGTTGATTCAGGAGATAACCCGTGTAAGCAGCTCCAGCCAGGAGCGCGAGGACAAAAACACCAAGGACAATTTTTATATTTTTAGCGGCACTTTCAACTAATTTTTCGATGGTTTTCACTTTAAATACTTACCCTTCTTGCTGAATATTACCTGTTGTTAACTTCTTTTAAGGTGGTGAATGTTCGACTGCTGGATTTGCCTGGATGACGCTGTTTTAAGTGACCAATGGTTTTGATTCTCAGTTCAGCCAATCGATCCGCCGCTGTGTGGGTTCCAATGTTTTCAGCTTTTGCAATTTCAAAAACCTTAAGCACGTTGTCGTAGACTCGCTTAGTTTTATCAAAGGCTCGATCATGGCTATAGCCTTCAAGTTCAACAAAAACATTCATAAGTCCGCCCGCATTGACGACATAATCAGGAGCGTAAAGAATACCACGACTTTTCAAATCATCTCCGTGGCGAGGTTCAAGCAGTTGGTTATTGGCTCCACCGGCTACAATCTGGCATTTTAATTTTCCAATGGTGTTGTCGTTAATAACAGCTCCCAAGGCATTGGGCGAGAGAACATCACATTCAGTGAATAAGATCTCATCAGGATGAGAAGCTTTAACTCCGAATTTTTCAACATGGGCTTTCACTCGAGATTGATCGATATCAGTTACGATCACTTGAGCCCCTTCTTGTATAAGATATTTGACCAGGTTAGAACCCACATTTCCTAGGCCCTGAACAGCGATTCTTAAACCCTTTAAGGAGTCTGTTTTTAATTTTTCAAAAACAGCAGCCTTAATGCCCATCAAAACGCCGTGAGCTGTATAAGGTGAGGGATCGCCAGAGCCTCCAAAATCCTTAGGGATTCCAGTGACCCAGGGAGTTTCCATAAAGATATACTCCATGTCTGTTTCGTTAGTGCCCACATCTTCGGCTGTGATGTATTTTACGTTGAGCGAATTGACGAATTGACCAAAGGCTCTGAAAAGCCCCTCAGACTTTTGAGTTTTAGGGTCTCCGAAAATAACAGCTTTTCC
>JBKDFX010000159.1:0-7126 GCA_046336825.1 Bdellovibrionales bacterium
ACTTATGCAAGCCCCGTGGTGGACGGAATTCAAAATGTGCCCGTGCTGGTCACCCCTCCAACCCTGAACCAAGTTTTAAAATATAATGGTGCGGCTTGGGCACCTGCCAACGAAAGCATGCCCGCAGATGCCAGCTATACCTCTAAGGGAGCCGTGCAATTTTTAACAGATCAAGCCACCAGTGGAATTCAAGTGGCCGCAGGTATAGCCAGCCTTCCCAATTTAATTGCGGCGGGTGGACCCGTTGGAAATACGAGTACAATTCCTGTGATCACTTACGATAACAAAGGACGATTGACCACGGTGAGCACCGTGACTGTTAACGACAATACCAAATTACCATTAATAGGTGGCACGATGACCGGTGCTTTGGATATGGGAAATCAGAATATCACCAATGTGAATTCGGTTTCAGCCACCAGCCTCGGAGCTCGAAGTTTAAGAATCTTTGATGCGGACAACTCCAACTACTTAGATTTGCAAAGTCCTTCTGTTCTGACCTCCAATTACGCTCTCACTTGGCCCGGAGACGATGGCGCCCCTGGACAAGTTCTCACCACTGATGGCAGTGGAAACTTAAGCTGGGTGTTGCCAGCGGCAGGGGCCGCCGCCGCAGGTGCCAGCGGGCAAATTCAATACAACAATGCGGGCGGATTTGCAGCCACGTCAAACTTGACATGGGACTTTACCAACTCACGTTTGGGAATTCGAACAGCCACACCCCTCATTCCGTTGGATGTGCGAAACGGAAATTTTAAAACCACCACGGCAGCTCCGAGTTTTATCGGACAATTTGGTTCAATTGATGTCGCACCATTGGCCATTCGTTTCGGCTTTCGAGGAAATGCCACAGCTGCTAACCGTTATGGAGCCATTGAAGTGGATGATGAAGGTACTAAAAGACCTCTGGTTTTACAACCCAACTCCACGGGTTTTGTGGGTATCGGCACCACAGACGCACTACCACCCACCTCTACACTAGATGTTTTTGGGGCCATGACTTTGCGTGGTGTCGCCTCACCGGGAACAGCACCTTCTTCGCAAGGTCGAATCTATTTTGATTCAACAGCAAATAAGTTTAAAGTTTCAGAAAATGGCAGCGCCTTTATAGATCTTGTCGGTGCAGGTGGTGATCTGTCACAGGCCGGTATCTTCAGTTCTCAAAATTCCAACACTCGCATTGGATTCAATGCAGGTTCAAATTTTATTATCACAAATCTTGAAAACAGTGTTTTTGGAGCTGGTGCTGGGCAGTTTCTAAGTGCGACTGCGAGTAGAAATACACTCATGGGAGCTTTTTCGGGTAATTCACTTACATCTGGTAACGAAAATGTTTTAATCGGACGTAGCGCAGGAGAAGCATTAACTATTCAATCCAATAATATTTTTATCGGAACAAATTCTGGCCGCTCAGTGAATGGAGCTGGTGCTTTTGGAAATGTGATTTTAGGTTCTCATGATGGTTCCATCATATCTAATCAAACTAATCACGTTTTAATTTCCGATGGATCAGGCAATGAAAGATTATTGATCAATAATAACTCCTTTGCAAAATTCTCAGGCCCGGTGAAATTTGGTACTTCGTCTGACCCTTGTAATGCTTCTTTATCAGGTGCTTTGCGAAATCCCTCGGGAGCCATCATTGAAATTTGTAATGGCTCGGCTTGGGTGGCTTTCGGTGGCGGGGCTTGGAGTTTTGTTTCACCTTCTCCTTCCACTCGGGCCACCCCCAGTTATAATTTTGTTGGCGCTATAGCTTCAGGTCTTTATATGGATTCAGCCTCTTCTGATTTGGGTCTAACAACCTCTGGGGTTGAAAGGCTGCGTGTTAAAAGTTCCAATGGGCATGTGGCCATTATGGGATCAACAGGTCCAACAGACCCCCAATACCCTTTACATGTAAATCCCGGAGTTGTTGGCTCTTCTAGCCAGGTCGCTCAATTCGAGGGATCGATTAAAGCTCGCCTCAATCAAAACAATTTCACCAATTTTGAACCCTCTTTAATCATTGAAAACGCCGACGGAAATGGCAGCTCTGCGGCGGCAGCGGAATTTGTCTCTTGGAATGCTGGGGTGCCCATACCCGTTGGAAAAATCATCTCTGGTAAAGCCGGAGCTGGTGGATATTTAAAATTTCAAACCCGAAATCCTTCAACTTTGACTTATCAAGATTCTTTGCTGATGGTCGATAACAAATTAAGTGTAGGAACCAATTTTCCATTAGCAAAATTGCATCTCAGGGATCCCTCATCGAGTCCTCAGGAAATTCTCATTCAAAACATAGTGTCTGGATTTTCGGCTGGCGAGGGGCTGGCTGTGGGTGTTGATTCAACAGGCGGGGGGAGAATCAACAGCCGAACCCCAGCTTCAACCTTAAGGCTTGGAACTAACAATGTGGATTCTTTATTCATCAATCAAAATTTTGTGGGTGTGGGTGTCGTGCCCTCAGTGGATTTTGAAGTCATGGGCGAAACTATTTTACTTTCTGAATTAGGAAATTCCCGGATGAATCTAGAAGATGCCAAAATCGAATTGTCCACTTCGGGCAGCACGGTTCCCATTGAGCTTCTCACTTTTGACACAGATTCTGATATTTTGGCGAGAACAACTGGCTCAGGTTCAGACATTTCCATCAACACGACAGGTGCAAATTCCAAAGTCGTCATCGACGGAGCTGCTGGATCCCTTATTCGCAAGGCCCGAATTCAACCCCAAGTTTACACTCCACCCAACTTCAATGGGGGAGTCACCTCCATCGATCCATTGAATGGAGAAGAATACATTCGAGTTGCTCAACAATCGGGGACTAATATTATTTCTACAATTGTTGGATGCGCCGAGGGGGATTACGCTGAAGGTCAGAAAATCACCATTGTTGTGGGAGCCTGGGCCGCTGGCACACTTTCATTTGTGGATTCTCTTTCATCTTTAGATCCGGGTTTAAACACACTTCTTCTCGATGGGAACTAGAACTTTGAAATCAATGGAAGTCCTAAAAGAGCAGGCTCTTCCCTGACCCTGATGTGTTCGAGTATTAATTCTAATTTAAAATGGGTGGAAGTCAGCCGATCCGCCAACACCAACTAGCTCACCTGCGTGACATAATATTTCAAAACGCAGGGTCCAATTTCTTGCAATAAGACAGGGTTTTCGAGTTTGATGGCCCCATGCAAACAAACACGGAAGCCAATTCACAAAAAAAGTCGCAGATTCCCTCTAAATTCGTTTACTACTTCGCCGCCGGTGAAGCTGAAGGCCATGCGGGCATGAAAGGCCTTTTGGGCGGTAAGGGCGCCAATTTGGCTGAAATGACCCAGATTGGTCTACCGGTGCCTCCGGGTTTTACGATCTCCACCGATGTTTGCACTCACTACTACGAAGTGGGGGGTCAGCTTCCTGAATGGGTAAAACCTGCGGTTTTAGAAGCTTTGGCTCGGGTAGAAAAGAAAATCGGGAAAAAATTTGGCGATGTGAAAGATCCCCTTTTGTTTTCCGTGCGTTCGGGGGCTCGGGCCTCCATGCCTGGCATGATGGATACTATTTTGAATTTGGGACTCAATGATCAAACAGTGGAAGGTTTAGCTCAAGCCTCTGGCAATCCACGATTTGCTTGGGATTCTTACCGAAGATTTATCCAAATGTACGCCGATGTGGTCATGGGAATGAATTCTTCTTTGTTAGATGTGCTTTTGGAAGATCTTAAAGAGGATAAAAAATATAAGTTTGATTACGAATTGCAGGTAGAAGATCTTAAAAAATTGGTTTCAAAATTTAAAGACCAAGTGAGATCGCAAACCGGTCGGGCCTTTCCTACGGATCCCATGGAGCAGTTGTGGGGAGCGATATCCGCTGTCTTCAAAAGCTGGAACACTCCTCGAGCGATCACTTATCGTGAATTGCATGACATCCCCGCCAGCTGGGGAACCGCCGTTAATATTCAATCCATGGTTTTCGGTAACATGGGAGAGGATTCGGCGACGGGTGTGGCCTTTACGCGAGACCCCTCCACTGGAGAAAAATATTTTTACGGTGAATTTTTAGTCAACGCTCAAGGTGAAGATGTGGTGGCCGGAATTCGCACGCCCCATCCTTTAACGAAGCAAGAGGCCCTCAAGGCAGGAACTCAATCTTTGGAAGAGATCATGCCAGAGGCTTTCCAGGAGCTCGTTAAACATTATCAAGCTCTCGAAAAACATTACCGTGATATGCAAGACATCGAATTTACCATTGAGCGAGGAAAGCTCTGGATGCTGCAGACTCGCACGGGAAAGCGCACAGCCAAAGCCGCTTTAAAAATTGCCTGTGACATGATCGATGAAAAATTAATCTCGACAGAAGAGGCTCTTTTGCGTTTGGATCCTGCCAGTCTCAATCAATTATTACATCCGACTTTGGATCCAAAATCTGAAAAAACCCAATTGGCAAGGGGATTACCTGCCAGTCCTGGGGGCGTCAGTGGTCAGATCGTTTTCACAGCCGAACAAGCTGTGGAGTGGAAAGAGCGCGGAAGTAAAGTGATTCTTGTTCGCGTAGAAACAAGTCCTGAAGACATTGCGGGTATGGTGGCCTCCCAGGGAATTTTGACTACACGTGGGGGGATGACTTCCCATGCAGCTGTTGTGGCTCGTGGCATGGGTAAGTGTTGCGTGGCCGGTTGTGGGGACATTCTGGTGGACGAAAGATCAGAAACCATGAAAGTGAAAGGTTACGTCTTAAAAAAAGGCGATATGATCACTCTCGATGGTGCCACTGGCGATGTTTTCTTAGGCGAAGTGAAAACCATTCCACCGCAATTGGATCAAAATTTTGAGCGTGTGATGAAATTAGCCCTCGGAGCAAAACGTCTGGGTGTACGAGCCAACGCGGACACTCCCCAGGACGCGCGGGTTTCAAAAAGTTTTGGAGCTGAAGGAATTGGATTGTGTCGTACTGAGCACATGTTTTTTGGTGCCGATCGTATCGATGCTGTTCGTGAAATGATTTTAGCCGAAACTAAAAAAGAACGGGAAATGGCTCTGGCCAAATTACTGCCCATGCAACGTTCAGACTTTTTTGAGCTGTTTAAAATCATGGAAGGTCACCCAGTGACCATTCGTTTGCTTGATCCTCCACTGCATGAATTTGTTCCACACTCGGATCAAGAGACTCAAGAGCTGGCTAAACGTATCGGCTGGGACTTTGAAAAGTTAAGATTAAAAATTAAATCTCTCCACGAGTTCAATCCCATGCTGGGACACCGTGGTTGTCGTTTGGCCATCACCTATCCTGAAATTTATGAAATGCAGGTTCGCGCCATTGCTGAGGCTGCCGCTGATCTCGTTAAGTCGGGACAAAAATTAAAGCCCGAAATCATGATTCCCTTGATCGCCACGGCCAAGGAGCTCGAAATCTTAAGAACTCTGAGCAAAAAAACAGTGGAAAAAGTCATGCATGAAAAGGGAGTTCAATTTGATTACCTGATTGGGACCATGATCGAACTTCCTCGAGCTGCGGTGACTGCGGATCACATTGCAGAATTCGCTGATTTCTTTAGCTTTGGAACCAACGATCTCACTCAAACCACCATGGGTCTTTCGCGAGATGATGCTGGCCGATTTTTAGGAAGTTATGTGAGCGGTGGAATCTTTGCCAAAGATCCTTTTGTGAGCATTGATCAAGTGGGAGTGGGAAGCCTTGTGAAAATGGGAACTGAGCTCGGAAGAAGGGCTCACCCTTCGTTAAAAGTTGGAATTTGTGGTGAACATGGGGGAGATCCTGAATCCATTGAGTTTTTCAATAAAGTGGGCTTGGATTACGTGTCCTGTTCGCCCTTCAGGGTCCCCATTGCGATTTTGGCTGCGGCCCGCAGTGCTTTGCAGGCTCGCAAGGTTCAGCATTAAAGCCTGCGCTATTTAGCGCTGGCTGACTTTCTTTAAGTTTTCACATACGAGCTCTTGGGAAGCCAAGGGCACGAAAGCGGCTTTAAATTTGCTTTTCTTTTTTATTGAAAGAAGTTGAGAGTTTTGGATTTTGAATTCCACTTCGAACTTACCTTTGATATTGCCCTCAGCAGTCACAGTGGATTTAAGGGTGTAGCCTTCACTCCAGATGTTGTTTTTTCGCTCAAAGCGCATTTTAGCAAAATCCTCAGGGGTCGACAGCATGTCATCGCCGTGGTCGTAAATAAAATCCGTGCGAGGTCCATAACCATTTTGGTTTTCAGCAATGATTTCCCATTGTTTAGCAGGACCCTTTGTCACAATGGCGATTACTTGTTTCTGAGAGTTCAAAACTAGAGTGACTTGGCAGGCATTTTTTTGGTTGTAGGAAACAGGTGATGTTCCTTGGTAGACTTGTGTGGATTGGCTCCAGGCTGCAGAAGTGACTGTCAGTAGTGCTAAAACAAGTGATTTCATAGTATTCCCTCAATTTATTTTTTAAGTGAGAAATGTTGAGCTTCTACAGATACAATTGTTTTAAATTGAATACTGAAAAAAGAATTCCTTTTGTAAATTTTGGACTCCCTGCCAATTTGCTAAGCAGATTATTTTTTAAGACTTGGCCGCCCTGCACAATCTGCTGCTCAGCCTCTCCAGTTCATTGACTCGTCTCGGAATCCTCGCGAAATTCTGACCTTGATCCAGTTGGCAGGGGGATATTGCATTGAGAATTAAAAAGCTCGAACTGATTGGTTTTAAGTCTTTTAAAGATCGCACAGTTATCCACTTTGATGAGGGTATCACGGGCATTGTTGGCCCCAATGGTTGCGGTAAGTCAAATATCGTGGATGCTCTTGTTTGGGTGATGGGTGAAATGTCAGCCAAGGACCTACGTGGATCCCAAATGACAGATGTCATCTTTGCGGGAGCTGATGGCTATGCCCCTTTGGGTATGTGTGAAGTTTCTCTGACTCTAGAAAATGATGGGGGCCCTTTTCCCATCAAGTACATGAAGTTTTCTGAAATTATGGTGACTCGTCGACTTCATCGAAGTGGTGAAGGCGAATATTTTATCAACAAAGAACCAGCACGTTTGCGTGATGTGCAAGAAATCTTCATGGACACCGGGGCTGGCTCGAAAGGGTTTTCAATCATACAGCAGGGGATGATCGGACGAATTATCACCGCCAAGCCTGAAGATCGAAAAC
>JBKDFX010000160.1:0-12334 GCA_046336825.1 Bdellovibrionales bacterium
TGATAGAGTGAGTGTGAACCAAGAGTCCCTTTTCTTTTGCTGGCCCTAATTTTTTTTGCAGATAATCTTCATGTAATAGGCGAAAAGCTCCTTCAAAGTCTTCCTGTGTACAGGCCAACTCAATTTTAAAATCTTGATCAAAAGCAAATTCGGGGATCGTAAAGCGTGAGCGATCAGCGAGGTAAGTGAATCGATACCGAAGCTTAGCCCATTGTCGAATCATCTCGGATTTTAATTTTAAGAAGCCCATTTTCTCCTCAATTAATTTTGTTGAATAACCCGAATGGTCCGTTTGATTGTTAAAATATGACGATCACCAGATGTTGTATCGATCAGTTTTGTTTTTTCTGGAGATAAAGTTTGATCATTGTACTTACTCTGGAAATTTTGCCACTCCGGTAGGGTTTGACTCAAAAACTTGGCAAACTCTGACATGGTCATCGAGGGATATTGAGAATTCATATAAAGATTGAGATCTCGATGCAAGGACTCCGCAGACTCATAACGTTCATCGGGATCAAGTTTGAGAAGTCGTTCCATGATCTTGTAAAGTTCATTGTCAATTTTTGGATTCAGTGGGCGTGGATCTATCATTTGAAATTGGCGAAGCTGTTTAAAATAGGTCTCTTGGCTTTGCAGATTAAACATTCTTTGATTCGTCAGTATTTCCCAGAGAATGATTCCCAAAGCAAAAAGATCTGTTTTTTGGGTGATGGGTTGATAGAGGGCTTGCTCGGGACTTAAATAACCCAGTTTGCCTTTGATGACCCCAAAACTGGTGTGAGTTTCACTTAAGTCAGATTTGGCGACACCGAAGTCAATCAGTTTCACATCCCCTGAGCATCCAATTAAAATATTATGGGGACTCAAATCACGATGCACCAGGTTCAAAGCCTGTCCCGATCGAATGTCTCGAAATCGATGAGCATAACTCAGTCCCGCCGCAGCTTCGCGAATAATGTAAAGTGCATAGGGAAGCGGTAAGTCGACTTTTCTTTGAAAAAGTTCCAGGCGAAATCGTGAGACAGGCTTGCCATCCACATACTCCATGACCATGTAGAGCAAATCATCTTCTTCATTAAAATCATAAACTGCTGCAATATTGGGATGGCGCAGCTGAATGACAACATGGGCCTCTTCTTTGAACATTTGGCACAAATCAGGATTATTGTGATAGCGATGTAACATTCTTTTGATGGCCACATACTTGTTTACGTTACCCATGCCCTGAGAAACAGCTAAGAAGACTTCAGCCATGCCACCTTCGGCTATGCGCTCTAATAATCGATATGAGGAAATTTTACCTAAACTACCCATCATGATCATAATAAGCATTAAGACTGAGGATCGTGAAATTTAACTTTCACGCTTGCTTCAATTGGAGAATGTCTAAAAATTTGTCGAAAGCTTGGACGAAAGATTTAAGATCTTTATCGACATCTTTAAATTTTTTTGTTTAATTCACTGCCATGATTAAATTACGAGACTTCAAAGAATGTTTAAATCTAACAGTTATCATTGCCAGCCTTGGATATTTTGTCGACCTTTTTGATATCACTTTATTTGGGGTTGTTCGAGTGGCCTCGCTTAAAGATTTAGGTTTGACGGATCCCCAGGAAATTCTGAGCAGTGGTGTTTTTATTTATAACGCCGGCATGGTCGGGATGATGGTGGGGGGAGTTCTTTGGGGAATTCTAGGTGATAAAAAAGGCCGGCTCTCGGTTTTATTTTCCTCTATCCTGCTTTACTCTTTGGCTAATATTGCCAATGCTTTTGTTTGGGATGTGAACTCCTATGCATTTGTTCGATTTATTGGCGGAATTGGACTTGCGGGAGAACTCGGGGCTGCTATCACATTGGTATCTGAATCCTTGCCTAAAGAAAAAAGAGGAATCGGAACAACAATTGTCGCCACCTGTGGAATGTTGGGAATTATAGCAGCCGCTTCCCTGGGGCAGATTCTGCCTTGGAAAGCCTCCTACATTTTAGGTGGAGTCATGGGTTTGGCTCTATTGGTGGCACGGGTTAAAATGGCCGAATCTAATCTTTTCACAAATCATGCAGGTTCTTCAGCTTCGCGAGGAAATATTTTTCTTTTATTTAAACCCAAACTTTTATTTAAATATCTTTCTTGTATTGCCATTGGAGTGCCCATTTATTTTACGACGGGCATTCTATTTACTTTCGCTCCTGAGCTCACTCGCGGATTGAACGTGCAAGGTGAAGTCACGGCTGGAAATGCCATTTTGCTTGGATCCATAGGTTTGGCCTTGGGCGACCTACTTTCAGGAATAATCAGCCAAGGCCTACAGAGCCGAAAAAAAGCCATTGGAATGAGTTTGTTGGTGGCCTTCGGAAGCATGGCTCTGTACACACTGTCCACGGATCCTAGTGCCAATTGGATTTACTCCATTTGTTTTGTGCTGGGTACAGCTGTGGGTTATTGGGCTATGTTAGTGACAGTAGCCGCTGAGCAGTTTGGAACTAATATTCGGGCCACTGTGGCCACTACTATCCCTAATTTTGTACGTGGGTCAGCAGTGATGGTGACTTTGTTATTTGTGCAAATGAAAGAGTTTTTTGCAGTTCCCCATGCCGCTTTTCTAGTGGGAACTTTTTGTTTTGGGTTGGCCTTTTTGGGACTTTGGTACATTTCTGAAACATTCAATAAAGATTTAAACTTCAACGAAGAAAGTTAGAAAATTCAACAGTGAGGGGGAATATGACATCTTCATTTTCCTTTTCGGTTTTAAAGGTTTAGCTCTCATTCTCATTTTCATACACCAAGTATTTGACATTTTTGACCCATCAACCTCAGTAGAATGAATCTGTGGGTTGGCCCCGATCTTGGACACTAAGGTGGCAGGGGGATCTTAGTGTCTCAAATTTTCAATAAAAGATGGGCAGCATTCATTGGCTTTTCTTTACTCCTGAGTTTGCTATTCACGAATTGTGGACAGCCCGGTGCCATTTCTAAACCCCTGGCCCAGGCAGAAGTCATCACGGAAGTGGTGATCGACGAAGTCATTCAAAACTGCAATCAAGCTCGGTCTTCGGGTCAATTGAAAGTGCATCAAGAGCTGGTCAGATTTGAAGACACAAAAGTGGAGTCAGGTCGAAATCAGGTTTGTCAGTTTGCCCCGTCCAACACAGAGGTTAACGGAAATTTGCCCATGAAAGAAGGTGTTTTGCGAGCTCGTTATGACCAATCTCACCAGCTGAAGTTACCAAAAGGGGCTGTTATCTGTGACGTAAAAATGACAAACTCCTTACAGAGCTTCAGATACGATGATAATTTTTTCTTTACTCTCAATGGATTCTTACTGGCCTCCAATAACAAAACGGCTGTGCAAAAAGGACTTGTTCCGGGAAATTTGCAATTTGCGAATAAAAATATTCCCGTCTTTAAGTACGACTGGTTGGGTGTTCGAGATCAATCATTTAAAAACGTAGCCGATGATTATTGTTTAGGTGGAGATCAAAGCGAGGCCACGTGCCAATGGCCAGTCACAGAAAAGCAGGGCAGTATTCGCTTTGAATTTTCACAAGCTTTACTGGTGGCCATGAGTTTGGGAACACCTTCGGATCAGCAAACTTTTGGATTTTCCATCACTGGCGATAACGATCCCAATATCGATTGTTATCACGAGCGACTGGATT
Organism: Bdellovibrionales bacterium; assembly: GCA_046336825.1. Lineage (GTDB taxonomy): Bacteria > Bdellovibrionota > Bdellovibrionia > Bdellovibrionales > Bdellovibrionaceae. Next base: position 3,661 of record JBKDFX010000160.1, read on the forward strand.
TTTCTATGTCAGTGGATTACTACATTCCGGTCAAATAAGCTCAATCAAAATGAATTCCCCGCAGTTTCTATTAAAAAATCAAGATGGGAATACTGAAGAAATCTGGCGTGGGTTTTTATCATATTAAAAACAAAATAATCAGTTTCAGAGTACTGAGCTTCAAATTCCCAGTTTTTTTGATTCAGAATGTTAACATAATCAAGCAGAAGTTTTTTTCCATTCGGAGTCTGAGCCGATATTTCTAAAAGTTGTGACCCCGCTGACTTTAAGACAGGTGAACTTGAATTAACAAAGGCCACTCCGACTTGTTGGAAGTTGATTAAAGCTGATGATAATTTTGATTGAGTTTGTGATGGACTCAATTGGAAATTGGTCATTTTAAGCCAGTCATGAATTTCAAAAAAAGAGCTGGTGATGGCCTCAAATTTTTTCACCACAGGCTGTGGACCCCAGATGGAGCCTACGATTTGAACGTTTTCAATGCTCACTTGCGGGCAAAGAAACCCCTGCATGTCCATGGACCGAGAAACAGAATCACTCACTTGAACCCAAATGTAATGATGATTTGACTGAACGTCTGCGCATTGAACACGGCAGAAATAGAAATGACGGGTTTCTGTGTTTGTCAGATTATCAATTCGAGATTCCCCAATTTCTTGTCGAATTCGATTAAAGTGAAATCCAGAATTAGACTTGAGTGATGCCAAGTAGACTTTATCGTCAGGATTGGACTTGCATTCCCCTGGTTGTAAAATGGGTGACGCCTGTAATAACGTAAATAGAGGAAAAAGGTAAACAAGAATAGAAAATTTAAATAATCTCATGGAAAATCCCCCGCCCGTTGAGCGACTTGCTATTTTTGTTCCAAGCTCCCTAGCAATAGATAGGTGAAGGAATTATTTTTTAGAGCCTAATTTTTTGACGAAGAAGTAATTTCTTCAATGGAGAATACATTGACCCTCGAGTGGTTTCTTGCGAATTTAGGTCCATGAACAAGCAAAAGATTTACAATGAAATTCTGTCTGAAGCTCCTCACTACTGGACCGATTACCCATGGACTAATTTAAGTCAAACAGCGGCTCTACTTTATGAAAGATTGCCCGGCCTTAATTGGGTGGGGTTTTATCTAAAAGAAGGTCAACAATTACGTCTGGGCCCCTTCTGTGGCAAACCCGCTTGTATGGATATTCAATTAGGCCGAGGTGTTTGCGGAAAAGCCGCCTTGGAAAAAAGAGTCTTGGTTGTTCCTAATGTGCATGAATTTAGTGATCATATTGTCTGTGACACAGCCTCCAATTCGGAAATTGTAATTCCACTCATGGTCCGTGGCCAAGTGATCGGAGTTCTGGATTTGGATTCACCCCATTATTCCCATTTTGATCATGTGGACTCCCTCAATCTGGAAAGACTTATTCAGTCTCTCATTGCAAAGACTTATCTATGAATCTTCTGCAGCTGTTTCAAGGTTCCAAGCAGGTGGGCTCAAAAGTTCTCTTTCGTGAAGCGGCTCTTTCAATCAACACAGAAGAGCACGTGGGCCTTATCGGAGCTAATGGTGCTGGAAAAACCACTCTCTTTAAAATCATTGCAGGAATGGATGAATTGGATTCTGGGGTTCTCACTCGATCTCAGCAGCTCAAGCTGGGATATTTGCGGCAAGAGTCTGATTGGAACGTGGAGCAAAAAGTTGAAGAATTTTTGGTGGACCAAAATCCAACTCCCATATGGGAAATTAAAAGTTGGGGAGCTGAACTGGGTTTAACCGAAGAGATCTATTCTCGCTCGATGAAAACTCTGAGTGGTGGATTTCGTATGCGTGTGCAGCTACAAAAATTAATCTCTCAAAATCCCAATTTGCTGCTGCTGGATGAGCCCACTAACTTTTTAGATTTGGAAACCACTCTTGTTTTAGAGAGATTTCTGCAAGGCTACAAAGGGGCTTTTTTATTGATTTCCCATGACCGAGAATTTTTACGGCGAACCACAGATCACACCATGGAAATTGAAAATCAAGAAGTGACTAAGTTTCCAGGCAATATTGATGACTATTTCGATCAAAAAGCTCAGCTCGAAATTATTTTAAAAGCCCAGGTTCGCAATCAAGAATTGCGACGAAAAGAAATCCAAGAGTTCGTGGATCGGTTCCGGGCAAAAGCTTCCAAAGCCAAGCAGGCTCAGAGTCGAATGAAAATGCTAGATAAAATGGAAGTGATCGAAACAAAAGCTCTCCCCGTGCGGGCTCAGATACCCTTACCACCGCCGACAAAAACGGGTAAAGAAACACTTCAGCTTGAAAACTTGAGTGTGGGATTTGAAGATAAAACCATTCTATCTCAAATTAATTTAAGATTGAACCGTGGCGATCATTTAGCTGTGGTGGGCGTTAATGGAGCAGGAAAATCCACTCTGCTTAAAACCCTCTCGGGAAAGTTATCTCCCAAGGCCGGAGAGCTTAAGTGGGGATATCAAGTGGGAGTTTCTTATTTTGCTCAATTTTCCACAGACGAACTCCGCCCTCAGGAAACAGTGTTGGAGGCCCTCTCGCGGGCCGCTCACCGAGAAGTGACTCTGCAAGAAGTTAAAAATTTGGCAGGAGCGCTATTATTTGGTGGAGATGACATTCATAAAAAAGTAGCTGTCTTGAGTGGGGGAGAAAAGTCCCGTGTAGCTCTGGGGCAAGTTCTCTTGCAAAAAAATCCAGTGCTTCTTCTGGATGAGCCGACCAATCATTTGGACTTTGATACGGTGGAGGCTTTGACGCAGGCTCTGCAAAATTTTGAGGGAACTCTTGTTTTTGTTTCCCATGATCGGGGATTTGTTCGTCGCCTGGGAACTAAAATTTTGGAGATTCGTGATGGCCGGGCTGAGTATTACCCTGGAAGCTATGACGATTACGTTTGGAGGCAGGAGCAGTTGCTTAAATCCTCTGATGGGGCAATGCCAAATGAAAAAAATCTGACACCTGCTAATAAAAAATCTGTTGTTCCTCAGGATGCCGATTCTCGAGCTCTTCAGCGAGAGCATGTCAAAAAACTAGAGGCCGATCTCAAAAGAATATTAAAAGAAGAAAAAAAAGAAGAACAAACTCTGGAAAATCTCAATCAATTGCGTGAAAAATTGATTCAAGATTCCATTACAGCTCAAGGAGCCACTGTCGCTGAACTTATTCGACAAATTTCTAACGCTGAAAAAGATATTGTCAAAGTGGAAAGTGTTTTGATGGCTTTAATGGAAAAGCGTGATCAAGTGGAGCGCGAACTTTTAGAATTCAAAAAGCCTAAAAATTGAGATTTTTTATTCTCTAAGGGTCGTGAAATCTTCAAACCTTTCCCAATGGATTTGCCTTTTTCATAGGATTGAGTATCCAAAGCAGAAGCTCTGGAGCTCGAACGTGAAAGTCGGGGATGAATTTGTTTTAAGTATTTTTTTAATCGAAGATCACCTTGAAAGAGCACAAGAGCTTTTGACAAGGTGGATTCCTGCGGACTAATTTTATTTTGCAAATTGAGTTGTTCACGGAAGCCTTCTAGCAAGCCACGCTTAAAAGATTTTTTTTCATGGACCGATTGAGATAAAAGAGTCAGTTGATTTTGTAAAAAATAAAAGACGTACTCAGCCATTAAAAGATTTTCTGGAAGTCCCCAGATCTCAAGCGTTCTGTGATCAGATTGCTTTTTTAGATCGTAGCCAATACCGATCATGGAAAAAACAAAAAAGTGCCGGTTGAGAATGTCTAAAATAAGTTTGTCTTCCAAAGAGACTTTTTTCATGCCAGATTTGAGAATCACATGTTCGTATTGAAACTGAGGTTGTTTTGAATCATCTAAATAAAATTGGGCATTCAATTCTTGAGCTTTTTTAAGTGCAGCTTGAGCTTCATGAAGATTGGTGGATTGGGCCAGATTCAGTAGTTTTTCAATTTTTAACTTCGCTTTTGAATTTTCAGATTGTTCAAAATTTGAATCTAAGGGAATGTTTTGAAAGTCGATGGAGGCCTTTCTGAATTTATTCGGTACGCCCAATCGTTCGCAGGCCAGTTGAAAAGAATCGCCATGACCTCGCTCGTCGGATTTTAATTCTTGAAATACAAATTGATGGGCCAATTCGTGCCGAAGGACTCCGCAAACCCAATCCCATCGATTGAAGCTGAGAAGTTTTTTTGAAATTTTCAATGTTGAGCTGGCCGAGGACCATTGTCCCCAAAAACTTTCGACCTCCACAATTTCAATCAGGGGCGGTGTCATGTTCAGTCGGTGAGTGCGTATCACATTAAGACATTCAGCCACTAAGCGTTGGTGCAGATTCATGTTCGCATTGACTCATATTGAGATGAATTCGTCATCTTTCTTTTGAAACTCCGCAGGAAAATGACGATAATGAAATATGGGGTTGTTCCAGCGAATTTTCTTGATATCGATTTTATCTATTATGGCAGGGGCTCAACCTGCTACGCCAGATCCCGATGCCCCACCACCTACACCTACCATCACCCCCGAAGAAGCCGCAGTACAAGGTGAAGCCGCAGCCGCACAGTTGGCCAATGGCATGAGTTCTAGTTCAAACACACAAAATACAAATCAAGATTCTCTCTACACGGCTTCAGTCGATAATATGATCAATACTAGGCAAGCTCAAACCACAGCTGCGATTATTTCTAATGATCTCGGGGTGGCGGCCACTTCCACGATGAGCAGTTGCAGCTCAGGTCCTGAGGCTTTAAGTGATCCTGATTGCTATATGTCATCAGCACTTGTTGGGATGCAGGGATTAACTAACGAATCCGCTACTTCATTTGGCACCGCTGGAGACGTGTCTTGGTCCAATGTCTGTCAGTATTCATCGATTTCTTGCAATGAAATACCCCCCAATCCTTTTGAATCTTTACTACCTCCTAATCCAGTTAATCCAACTGAAGTGGTTGAAGATCTTGAAGAGCGTGGATTCACGGTCAACCTACAGACGGGGGTGGTCAGAATACGTGGTGGAAAAGTCATGTTCACCTCTCAAGAAAAAAGTCTTCAAAAATTCCTGGGTAATGAGGCCACAAAAAAATTGTTAGAAAAAATTAAAGGTATGGAGCGTAGTGCTTTAAAGCGACTCAGTGAAATCAGTCGACAAAAGGCCCTCCAAGCCCTGGGACTGACACCTCAAATTGGGGCCCCCAAATTGAATCCTCTGGCAGCTGACTTTAGAAAATCAGACTCTGCTTTAAGTTCAAATCGGTCGCTGGGGTATCGTGAAATTGCCAACACCAGGCCCTACGATGATGGCAGTGAAATAGGGATGGTGACCAGCTACCGCGGTGAGCCTGTGGGAGTTTCTAACGACAGTCTTTTTCGAATGGTGAAATATCGCTACCAAGTTAAGAAATCAGAAAAATCTTTTATGGCGCCTTGATGAATTTGTAACTTGATCTTAGTTAGCTTTTATTTTTTCAGAAACCAGCAAATCTAAAGAGTTAGGGCCCATTTCAAGCAAATAAACAATTTCATTTTCTATTTTAAATTGTTTGTCGGGTTTAGCCACACTTTTAAACTTTTCTAAATCTGTACAATACATCCAAAGTCCTACGAAGGGACTGAACTTTCTTGTTTTCCAAAGAACCGAAAGTTCAGGGTGGGTGATTTGCTCAATCATCAGAGCTGCTTTGATAGCGTAAACCGAGTTGGGGTGAGCTCCTGCAGAATAGTTTTCCACTTGCTCAAGCCTGGGCCAAAAGGGGTGTTCGGGATTGGATTTTGATTTACGAGTTTCATCCTCCACCACTTGAATTTTGAAGCCAATAATATCATGGTCTTTTTCTTTTTGAAAAAAGGCGGTGTGGTTGTCACCCGTGGCATCCTTGAAGGCAAAACCTCGAGATTTTAAATTTTCAAAGGGACCTTCAGTAAAGCTAAAACCTACGGCTATTTTCATAGATTTCAAATTAAGAAAGTTTCCCCTGGCTGGCAAGTTCGACTACACTGAAATCATGGAAAACCCCATTATTGAACTCAAAAGTGTGACAGTTGAGCTAGGTGAGGAAGTCATCCTCAAGGATGTGAACTTACGAGTTTATCCCAATGAAACCATTGTCTTAATCGGTCCCAGTGGTGGCGGAAAAACAGTTCTACTTAAAACCATGGCAGGTCTTTTTGAGCCCGTTCAAGGGGAAGTATTTTGTTACGGCCATAAATGGGCCGATCTTTCCTTACAAGGGCGTCATGATTTGGCCAGGCACGTGGGTGTGCAATTTCAAAAAGGTGCTCTCTTTGATGATATGAACGCTTTTGATAATGTGGCCTATCCCCTTCGCGAACACACTCAGTTGAGTGAAGAGGAAATTAAAACCCGAGTTATGGACTGCCTCAAGGCTGTGCGTTTAGATAAAGCTGCCGACTTAGAACCCCACGAAATGTCAGGGGGTATGCGTTTGAGATTGGGAGTGGCCCGTGCCATTGCTCTCAAGCCTGAAATTCTTTTTATGGATGACCCCACAGCGGGTTTAGATCCAGTGAACAGCGACGAAGTGGCTCAAGTGATTTTAGATTTAAAAGAACAAATATCAGCCACACTGATTGTGGTCACCCATGATATGATGAGGGCTTACCAATTTGCAGGTCGAATTTTTTTGGTGGCTCAAACAGCAGTTCTTGAAACAGGCTCAGCTGAGGAAACTGAAAAACACACAGATCTTCGTGTTCAACAATTTTTGCATGGTTGGCAAAAAGGTCCTCTGACAAATAACGGTGGTAATTAAAATCGCGACTCTAAGCGGGTGCGCTATTTTAATGCCTTAACAACTCGCTCAATGTCATTTTCATTATTAAAGGCATGCACGGATAGTCGAACACCGGGCCCTCGTTTGGCGTGCAAAATAAAATGAGCTCTTAATTTTTGAGAGAGTTCCTCTGGAGTTTGATTTTTTTTAGGCAGCACATTGAGTAGGGGACTTTCATAGGGCAGGCCTTGATTGGGCTGTAAAGCCGAGTATCCCAGTCCCTGAAGTTTTTGATGCAAGAGAGATTTAAGCCTGAGGGATTCCTGATACAGTTGAGACACTCCTGTCTTCAATGTTAATTCAGTGGAGGCTCCGAGTGCCGTGATTTCAAAAACTTGTTTAGCTCCTGGTTCAAATTTAGTGGCATCAAATTTAGGTTGGCACTCAAAATCTGATGGGTCATCGCAGGTGCCAAAGGTCATGGAACCAAAACTGTGAGGTTTCATTTTTGAAATGTGTTCATTTTTTAAAGCTAAAAAGCCAGCTCCCACAGGACTGGTGAGCCATTTATGACTGCCCCCCACCATGGCGTCTACACCCAAACTCCAAAGATCAAAGGGCAGTATTCCAAGTCCCTGCATGGCATCCACAAAAACAAATATTCCGCGTTTTTTAGCTTCTTGTATTACGAGAGCCCAATCCATCATGGCTCCACTTTGATATTGCATCCAAGAAAAGGCCACCACGCGAGTTTTATCAGTCATTTTTTTTATAAAATCATCAGTCGGAGTGGCCCAAGTGTTTTTGTCAGACTCAACAATTTTAAGTTGAGCGCCTGAAGCCAGAGAGGCCTGTTGCCAAGGATAAAGATGGCTGGGGTATTCTTGATCCCACATCAAAATTTCATCATTGGGTTTTAAATCCAAGTGAAAAGCGACTTGATTGATACCACCCGAAGTGTTGAGAAAAAAAGAGACCTCTTGGGAGGTGCAGCCCATCAGTTGTGCTAAATGTTGTCGAGTGCTCTGATAGGCCAACATGTAATCATGATCTGTGGCAAAGCCTTCTTCGAAAAATCTTTTTGACCAGTACTCCAGGGTTTCTTTGGCTCTCAGATTGATGGGAGCCAATCCCGCATTGTTGAGGTGAACCCACTGGGAGGAACGAAAAAATTGCTCCTTGTACTGCTCTAAAGTAATCAAGGAGTGAGCTCCTTTAAACTTAACTGCAAATCTTCGAGTAAATTCTGCACCTGTTCAAAGTGCAGTCGATGTCCCAGCAAACACACGCGAATGACAAACTCATTATTGAGCAGACAGCCGCTTAAGAAAATCCGGCCTTTGGCATTAACCAGCCCCATTAATTTTCGAGTCATTTCTGGATTTTTGTGTCGGAAGGTTAAAATAGTCAGTTGCGGTTCTGCCACCATTTGAAGTGAGTTTATACTTTTCAATTCATGGCATAAATACTGGCTGAGCTTTAATTTTTCTTCTAAATTCAATTGAAAAGGCTCAATGCCCAAAGTTTTTAAGGGAAGCCAAACTCTTAACCCTCTCCAGTCCCGAGACAATTCAGGTCCAATGTCAGCAAAATCCAATCGCAACTCGGAATCAGAAAGTCCGGCGGATGGCGGCATGTAAGTGGAAGCCCCTTTATAATCCAAGGTCAGATGAGTTCTATTTTTAGCTAAAAGTAAGCCTGTGCCATAGGGTAAACAGAGGGCCTTATGGGGATCTAAAACCAAAGAGTCCACCTGAGAAACTTCAGATAATTTCTTTTTACCTTCTTCAGTTAAAAGAAAGGGAAGTCCATAGGCTCCATCGGCGTGAACCCAAAGATTGAATTTTTTAGCGAGGACCAGAATATCTTGAAGTGGATCAACGGCACCCGTGTTGGTCGTCCCAAGGCTGGCCACGACACAGATGGGGTGCAGTTGATTTTTTAAGTCTTCTTGAATTTGCTTTTCTAAAAGAT
>JBKDFX010000161.1:0-34236 GCA_046336825.1 Bdellovibrionales bacterium
AAAGCGTTGAATCCAAGATTTATCACTTCGCCTGCGGTAAAAACCAAATCTGATAAAACGTTTCCGCGGAACGGACGGATGAGAAATGGGATGGCAATGGGGGCATCGAAGAATCATGATGAGAAGAACAGTGCAATCTCATCTCCAACAACAATCTGGGGGCCCAGTTTTAATTATTAATATCAGAAACCCAAGTCACTTCAGAGCCTTCGATACAAAGTATCGGGGGCTCATGTTCTCCCATCCAAGTTCCTAAATTGATATTTCGGATGATTCGCCCATCAATTTCAATAGTTTCGTCTACTTTTACGTGCATGTGTCCAGTGATGATAAGATCAAAGGGTTTATTTTTGTAACTTCGTATCGCATGCTCATGAATCATTTTTTGAATTTCAGCTTCATTGTTCACTCTGTATTGCGAACTTCTTTCTCGTGATTTTGAAGAAAGAGTGTTTCCCAACCAAGACCAAAAAAATCCGGGAAGATGGTGGGCTAAAAATTCAGTGCTGCGCTTTTGTGTGAACGCCTTCCACTTCAAATAAGCAATGTCATTGGGGTTTATCAAATCTCCATGCTCAACTCTTACATTCAGCTGACCAATTTGGTGATATTTTGGTTTTTTAAAAACATGCATCCCTAATTGCCCATGGAAAAAAGGTCGAATATGCAAGTCGTGGTTACCTTCAAAAAAATGCAACTCACAACCCTTAGATTTAAGTTGCCGAAGTGGCTCCCATAAAGGTTCAAATTTTTTGACAAAGACCTGATGATCGGAAATCCAAAGATCAAAAATGTCTCCGAGAAAATACAAGTCCACGGGTTCTTCAAACAGATTTAAAAAACGCAAAAAGCGTAACAGATTTTGTCCGTTACGCTCTTGCATATCCCGAAGATGGATATCTGAGACGAAGTAAGTTCTTCGAATCATGACTTGCTGATATCAAAACCCTGCTTTTTTCGGATGAAAGCGGGAACCTCTAAATTTTGTGGATAAGGAGAAGTCGCGACTTCTCGAGCCATTTTACGAGCCTCTTCGAGACTCTCTCTTTCCATGTCCACATTCATCGTCAACTGTTCAGGTTGAGCCATGCGCGACTTGAGTTCTTGAGTCTCTCGGAAGGCCTTAGCTTTGGCTAAAAGTAAATCCCGTGCTGTCAGGGCCTCTTCTGAGTTTAACAACTGAGGCGCCACCTGTTGAGACACAGGTGCAGAAAGTGGGGTTTCGATGCTGGGCATGGACGGAATAACTGGAGTGGGAGCAACTGGTGGAGGCACCATTTCCTGCGTGAACTGCTGAACGGCCTCTTGAACCTGTTGAATGGGTTCCACAGACTGAGACACTGGCGAAACAGGTGCAGCTGATGCCCGATTCAACATCTGAGCCTGCTGAGGTGTAATCACATGAACAGGAGAAATTTGCGCTTCTTCTTTTCCGAAACCTGTGGCGATCACAGTGACTCGAACTTCATCACCCATGGCTTCATCAATAACAGCACCGAAAATAATTTCAGCTTCTTCATGAGCGGCTTCTTTAATCAGTGTTGAAGCTTCATCAACTTCAAAAAGAGTTAGATCAGGTCCAGCTGTCACATTGATTATAATACCCGTCGCACCATCAATTTTTATGCTGTCTAAAAGTGGCGAAGAAATCGCAGCGCTGGCAGCCATGATGGCTCGATTTTCCCCTCGAGCTGCACCGGTGCCCATAATCGCCATGCCTTTTTCTTTCATGATGGTTCGAACGTCAGCGAAATCCAAATTGATCAAACCTCGAATATTAATAAGATCAGAAATACCCTTCACCGCCTGGTGAAGAACACTGTCTGCCTTTTTGAAAGTTTCAATCAGAGGCATCTTATCGCCGGCAATGGATAACAACTTTTGATTAGGAACAACAATTAAGGTGTCCACATTGTCTTTTAATTCTTGCAAACCTTGAAGCGCATGCTTTTCTCGCTTACGCCCTTCAAACATAAAGGGCTTTGTGACCACACCAATAGTAAGAGCCCCTAATTCGCGAGCAATTTTTGCAACGATTGGGGCTCCCCCCGTTCCGGTGCCTCCACCCATTCCCGCAGTTACAAAAACCATGTCAGCGCCTTGAAGCTGCTCCACAATTTCATTGTAACTTTCAATGGCAGCACGGCGACCGATGTCTGGATTAGCTCCAGCTCCAAGTCCCTTTGTAAGCTCTTTTCCAAGTTGAATTTTTTGACTCGCTTTATGTGAGTTCAAAGCTTGAATATCAGTGTTTGCAACGACGAATTCAACGCCCGTCATTTGGCCATCGATCATTGTGGAAACAGCATTGCTACCGCCACCACCAACGCCAACAACTTTGATGTTAGCTCCAATATTTATATTTTCTTCGAGCTCAAACATTCTTTCCCCCAGGTAAAATTAACTAAAATAAATCCTTAAAAAAGTTTTTCATTTTTTCAGAAATTCCAACAAAAGACTGCGACAGGTCGATCTCGGAAGTCTGAATCATTCCATTCTGCTTTAACTCTTCAAAACCGTAACGAATAAGCCCTGCGACAGTGGCGTACTCAGCTGATTTTGAAATTTCCACCAGTGGTCCCATTGGGCGTGCCACGCCTTTACGCACAGGCAAATCCATCACATACTCACCCATCTCGACAAGACCTGGAAGCTGAGAAGATCCACCCGTAAGTATGACTCCTGATCCCATCAAGGGTTCAAATCCACTGTTACGGATATCATGAGCAATCAACTGAAGTGTTTCTTCGGCACGAGCTTCTAATATGTTGGCCAAATCTTTTCGTGGCAAAGTGCGTGGCTTTCGCCCTCCAACACCATCCACATCTATCGTGTCATTTTCATCAACTAAACTGGGGAGAGCTGATCCCACTCGCTTTTTGAGTTCCTCTGCTGACATTTGCGGAGTTCTAAGACCCACGGCCACGTCATGGGTGAAGTGCTGTCCCCCCACTGAAATCATTGAACTGTGAGCCACACTGCCGTTAACGAAATATAATAGCTGAGTAGCTCCGCCGCCCATATCCACTAAGCAACAACCCAGATTTTTTTCATCGTCAGAGAGAACAACTCGAGAGGCCGCCAACGTTTCAAGAACAGTACCTGCTACTTTGAGCTGTGCCTTTTCAACACATTTAACAATATTATTTAGAGCGGACTGCCCACCCGTCACAATGTGAACATTGGCTTCGAGTCGAACACCTGTCATTCCAATGGGGTCCGTGATGCCGTCATTTTCATCGACCTTGTATTCGCGAGGAAGGACATGCAGCACTTTTCTGTCAGAGGGAACTGAAACCGCCTGTGCCGCTTCGATCACTCGAGCAATGTCAGTGGTCTGTACTTCTTTTTCCTTGATGGCCACCATGCCTCTAGAATCAAAGCTTTTGATATGTCCGCCGGATACGCCCACCCAAACTGCGGGTGCTGAATAACCTGCCATCAACTCAGCTTCTTCTTTAGCTTTGACGATGGCTTCAGTGGTGGCCTCGATATTGACAATAATTCCATGCTTGAGACCAGTGTTCGGAGCTGATCCGAGCCCAATGATTTCGAGCTGACCTTCTGGTCGAACTGCCGCAATTGCCAGAGAGACTTTGGTAGAACCAATATCAATTCCAGCGACAAGGTAGGGCTTTACTTTTAAAGTACTCATCCTTAAGCCTTTTCATGAATGCCGTATAAAACTGGAGTGAGCCCATCTTAGGTCCACCCGACTTTAGCTTAGGGATCCTTACGCAACCTGACAAGAACTTTTTGGGAGAGATTGGCGTCGATGACGCGAGCCTGAAATTGCCTCTCTTTAAGGTAGTGCATCACTTGAGCAATCTGCAAACTTTTTTGTCGGATTTGATTTTCACCCAACTTCACAGAAATATTATTTTCACTCAGAGTGAGAACAAAGCCTTTTGAATTATCATGGGAAATTTCTGAGATGCTTTTTCGAGAAAACTCCCCGTGCAATGGAATGTCTTTTAAAATTTTAAGAGTTCTTAATCTCAATTCAACATTGTTTATAAATTCAATCTGACGAGTGACTGGAGCTTGCGGAGCTCGTGCGACGGAAACTTCTTCTAAAACTTTTCCAGATTCGATGACAGGTAGCAAGCGGCCTCTCTCGTTGAGAATTGAAAAATAAACTGGTTGTGGACGAATGAGCACTTCCAACTGAGAGGGCCAACGTCTGGAAATTCGAAAACTTTGAATCCAGTCCTCTTGCTGAAGCATCTTTTGCATCCCCGAAAAATCAACTCGATACAGATCCTGACCCCGTATCTTTTCAGCCTCTTGGCTGACTTTTTCAAGAGCCGACAAAGAGGCGTAGCGACTTGAATTGTCACTTTCTATATAAACTTTAACTTGTTGAATCTGAAAAAAACCAGAAACAGACAACTGTAAATAAAGAGTGCCTGTGGCCAGACAAGCCAGGAGCGAATAAAGGCTAAAACGAAAGAATTTCTTCACTAGAATAGATTATGCTTTAGAATTGAAGATGGCTATATGACTCGACCTAAGGCTCGGTTTTTGGATTAGATTTTGTTTTAAGAATTTCTGTTCTTTTTTGGGTAAACTCTCGAATTCTTGCATTGAAATCACTTTGTTTTTCACGAACGTAATCTTCAAAATTTTTTCGATCATCTCGCATTTTTTCTTCAAAGCTGTCTCGTTTTTCTTTTTGGCTGGAATTAAAATCTTTTCGCTTTTGATCCAAGGAATTGAAAAAGTCTTGAGACTCACCGCGATCCGCTTTTCTTCTTTTAAATTCAGATCTTTGATGCTCCATTTCTCGATTAAAAGATTCTCGATCTTTTCTCTCTTGTCGCACATAAGCTTCTCTCGTTTTTTGCATATCACGACTAAACTGAGATCTTTTTTTACTTAAAAGTTTATTAAATTTTTCACGAATTTTGCTGGGGTCTTTAAGCGGATCCACCATAAGCCCATCGAGGTAAGCCAGTTCATCATTTTCTATTTGTTTGTCCGTGGGAATTTCTGAGCGTAAAGATTCGAAGGCCTTTCTGTCTTCAACAAGACGATAGTCTTTCTCGACTAAGGGCTGTTCCAACTTGGACTCAGAACTATGGGAACAAGCGGCTGCAGCAAAAAATAAAATTAGGAATATGATTTCACGATTGATATTTTTCAAAGCTCTCCTCCAGACTCGACTCGAGTTTAGCTGAAGAGGCGCCGATAAGTAACTATGTTTTTGAAGTCTCCACAATTTCGACAAAATTCAGTCTTCAAACAAATAAAACCTGGCACTCTTCATCGAGTTTTTCAAAAACGTTTTGTCTTGTCTTTGACAGCCATTGGTCTTTTAACAGCAGGGTTATTTTTAGGAACTGCCTATTACTTTACTTACACTAATCTTGAGCTTTTCAAAAATCTAGCTTTTGATACCTATCCTCAATTTGTGAGACATCTGGAAAGAGAATCCAGCTGGATCGGAATGATTCTTATCCTTTCTCTCTCTGCTACGGGGTACTGCTTCTACAAAATTTCAATGCGCATGACTTCCCATTTGATTGATCCCTTGATTGAAATGGAAAAGCACATGCGAGAAGTTGTTCATGGGAAATGGCAAAAAAATAACTTTCGAATATCTGATGAAAAGGATTTTAGAGATTTAACCTTAGCTTACGATTATCTTTTGAGCACTCTACAAGCAACAACAGAGCATGAAATCGATTTGCTTTCTCGCATGCGCCTTGATCCACGAGAAAAAGAAACTGTTCACATCTGGGCTGAGCTTCTCAATGAGAAGCGACGAAGATTAGGTTTTGATGAAATTAACGTGTCTTCTTTAATGACTGACGTAAAGCCAGATCAGCGTCGCGCTTCTTAAGAGTTTCACGCTTATCGTGTAGCTTTTTGCCTTTAGCCAAACCAATGAGGACTTTAACCCGTCCCGATTTAAAATAAAGCTTTAATGGGATACAGGTCAGACCTTTTTCACGAACAGAGCCATGCAAATGATCAATTTCACGTTGGTGTAAAAGTAATTTTCTTTTCCGTTCCGGCTCGTGATTGGCATAGCTTCCAAATTTGTAAGGTGCGATATGAGAATTTTGAATAAAAGCTTCGCTCCCGACAAAAACAACAAAGCTGTCTTTCAAGCGAACATTTTTGCCACGCAAACTTTTGACCTCACTACCAGTCAAGACTAATCCGGCCTCTAGGGTCTCTAGAATTTCATAATGAAATCGAGCTTCACGATTTTCATGGATAAGAGACTCGTTCGTTGACATCCACCATACATATCGAAACTGAAAAGGAGCGTCAAACACGAAAAATCTATTACCCTGAAGCCCCGACTGATAGCTTTAATTTCCATGCCAAAAGATTCACTCAGTTCTCAAGTTCTATCTCCAAGATTACTTAGCGAAAAACAGCGTCGCGAGATGTTTCAAGTTTTTTCTCAGTATTATGAAGGTCATTCATTTGAGCAGTTCATGAAAGACCTTCTCGAAAAAGATGATGTTATTTTACTGCTTGAAAAATCCACTGGCCAAATTCAAGGTTTCTCGACCCTGCTCAAAATAAAACTGCAGGTGGGTGATAAGCAAATTTGGGCTGTTTATAGCGGCGACACTGTTCTCAATCGAAAGCACTGGGGCTCCAAGGCCTTGGGAGTGACATTTTTAATGTACTTGTTCCGGCTCAAACTTAAAAACCCCTTTCAAGAAGTTTATTGGTTTTTAATCTCCAAGGGCTACAAAACCTATTTAATTATGGCCAATAATTTTAAAACACATTTTCCCCGGCTTGAGTTCTCCACTCCTAGATTTGAAAAAGAACTGATGGATGACTTTTATTCAAAAAAATTTGGTTCGCTTTACGATTCTACTTCTGGACTTATTCAACCCCACGGACCTTCTTGTCATTTAAAAGTCGATGTGGCCGATATTGATCGTGAACTTTTGAAAAATCCCAGAATTGCTTACTTTCAGAAAATGAATCCCGATTGGCAAAAGGGCACTGAACTTTGTTGTATCGCCCGGATGAGTCTACTGATGCCTTTTTATTATATAATGAAAAAAGTATTTAAAACTAAAAGGCTAAAGACCGACGGCAAGTAAGATTTCTATTAGACTTGGCCTGCTTACGGTAATCTTTGACTAGCGGATTCTGTTTAAAAAACTGAAACAGATCCCTGAAATAGTTGTTGTAAAAAGGATCTAAAAGGCCCCCCTCTTTAACATTGTACTCCCACGCCGTGGGTCCAATTTTTGAAGTATGAGTGACAAACAGACTTAATTTTTGATCTGTGGCCATTTGCCGAATGAATCGATACCAGTCGCGGATTTTCATAAGTTTATAGGCAGGATCCACAACCCACCACTCACCCTGTGTATCTCGAACGGCAGTGGCCACATGAAATTGCCACCGGATTTCTTGGCCGTTGAGTTGTTCCACAATGTCACCCACAACAAATACTTTTTTAATGCTGTCCTTGCTGACCCCACGCCGCAAAAGCTCCAAATGGACAAACAGTGCACGACCGAAGCAAAAACCAATTTCATTGGTGGGATCATATTTGGCCAGTGCAGACATTCCCACGATGGGATGATTGATGGAGTAATTGTGTAACTTTTCAATTTCTCTGACCTTGAGACCTGTCACCCGAGAGCCGTCAAGATGCATTTCTTGAGATTCAATTTCCTGAATGGCCAAGCGGTTTTTTTGGTGAATCAACTTTGCATCGAAGTTGGACTCGACTTGCCTGTTCCAGTTCCAATCATACAGGCTTTCACGAGCGACTTGCTTCCAAGCGGGCAGATCCTGAGCAAAACTCAACATTAGGACTAATGAAACAAGATTCAGAATTATAACCACTGTCACCCCAATTGGGGCTTAAATAACACAAAAATGAACTCTGATGAGTATCAAGAGGTCACTTTGAAAAGATGAAATGATGGGGCGTCTAAAAGATCGACAGTTTATAACTCTTCAATTTTTAACTTGAGTAGTTCCAAAGTGAAAACTAAGCGCAATTCTTCACCGTTAGGATTTCTACCCTCAGACCACGTGTACTTTCCTGACTTAGAATCTACAACTAAACTAGAAGTACCCAAAGCACTATTAAAATCAAACTGAGGCTTTTTGACATTAAAGGAGTTCAAGTGAATTGTTGTAATGAGTCCTATTCCTTCACCCGTTGATGTCCAAATTCTGAGATAACTGTTTTTTCCTTGGGTGTAATAAGTCAAGACATGATCAAAATCACCAATCATCCAAGATCTTATAAAATCAACTTTTCCAATTTCTTTGAGTAAAGTATTTTGGGTGGCAGAACTGGGTTCATCAATTTTACTTTTTTTATCACGCATAACTGCGACAAGATTTGGAACTACTTCTGCTAAACCCTTAAAAGAGAGGTAATCAATTTCAAGTTGCTCAAAAGCTTTAAGATATTGAGACTTTAATTCAGAAACTTTTTTAGCATTACCAGAAATATGTAGCGCTAGTAATTCAAGGGCTTGCGCAACATCTCGACCTTCATACCTTTGGCTTTTATAATATGTATTTGCTTGAGCGCTCAGTAACGTTTTAGTTCGATCGTTGAGTGTCTCAATTAAACTTTTTTCTAAAACTCTTACTTCTCTTTTTTCTTTACCAATTTTAAATAGTAGTCCCCTCGCTCCAAATTCTTCTATCACTTGAACTGTCGCCAGACCTTCATTGGGGAATTTTAGTTTAACAGTCCCCTGAATATTAAATAGATCAAAATCTTTAATTAAATTTTCAAAATAAATATTTCTCACCTCGCCAAAAAGACCCATACTCGAAGTCATACCCTCATAGCTTACAGATTTATTTTTTAGGGTTATTCTGGGATATTCTACAGTTTGAACTTTAACTGATCTTGAGCATTTGCTGCTCGCCATCGCCATTGGAGAAGTCAGTGCCATTGAAATAATAAGAAAAATAGCAGGATTTTTCATAGGGTTCTCTTTTCTGATATTGCAGCCTAAACTCACTGAGAGTTAAGACAAGGGCTTATCCTTGCCAAAAATGGACCAGTCTGAAAAAGTTTTAAGGCAATTCAGCGCTATTGGGATGTAAAACAATTTTACGATATGACGAGGGGGGTATCTTTTCCTAAATAGCAATTCTTGTAAAGATCCATAAATTGCCCCGGAGAAAGCTCTTCGGCTCTTAACTTTTCAGAAAAGCCCCAGGACATGACTGTTTTTAAAACTTCTGGCCACATTCCTGGTCTTTTTTGATTTAAATAGCTTTCCCAGTTGGACCTTAAGGTTTTTCGTCTTTGCGAAAAGGCCTGCTTAACAAATTGTAGGTAATCTTGAGGATTTGCAGGACAGTCCTCTTCTGTGACTCTCACAAATCGCAAGACCCGTGAAGCCACTTTGGGTGGAGGGAAAAAGTCTCGAGGACCCGCTTCAGAGACAAAGTGAATTTTCCAAAAACTTTGAGCCATGACAGTGAGAAAACCATAGTTATCACTGCCCACTTCACCTCGTATTTTTTGTGCCACTTCCTTTTGAAACATCAGCACCATCCCTAAAAGAGGAACAGCATCTAAACAACGATCAATAACGATTGAAGAGGAAATTTGATAGGGGAGATTGCTCACCAACAAAGTTTTAGGCTTGATAAGATCCTGCCAATTCAGCTGTAAAGCATCGCCCTCGATAATTTTGATTCCTTCACTTCGCCAATATTCGGCCCACTCTCGGTCCAGTTCGACAGCTGTGAAATTTGACGTTAAATCTTTTAGAAAATGGGTAATGGACCCCGGTCCCGGTCCCACTTCAATCAAGTGTTCAAATTCATAATTTTTTGCAGCGTCAATAATTCGGCCGATAACAACATCACTCACTAAAAAATTTTGACCCAAAGATTTTTTAGGGCCTGAAGTCACCTTATCTAATACTTCCGTCAGTCTTCTTTGAGAATCTGTCAAAAAAAGTCTCCATCTAAATTGCTGGGTGAGGGGCCTAAATCCAGTGGAGATTGCTCTCCTTTTTGCAAACGCAACAGACCAGCCAGGCCAATCATAGCCGCATTGTCAGTACAATAACGTAATGGTGGAATGGCCAAAGTCCAATTTCGTTTTTTTGCCAATTCAGTCACTCGTTCACGAAGGCGTGAATTAGCACTCACTCCACCTGTCACAACCACATTTTTAACTTTATAGATTTGACAGGCTTTTTCAAGCTTGGTCACCAAGACATCCACAATGGCTTCCTGATAAGAGGCACATAGGTCATAAAGATGAGCTTTGACTTGTTCTGGCCCCAATTCGTTAACCAATCGATGAGCCGATGATTTCAAACCAGAAAAACTCATATTGAGTGATTCGTCATGAATCATGCTGCGAGGAAAATTATAACTCTGTCGATCACCCTCCTTGGCATGAAGATCCACTTGCACACCACCAGGAAACCCAAATCCCACCATTTTTCCAAATTTATCAAAGGCTTCTCCTGCTGCATCGTCTTGAGTGGCTCCTAATACTTTGTACCTGCCAATGGCTTCCACAAGATACAGAGTGGTATGACCACCGCTCACCGCCAACGCGATGTAGGGTTGTTGATAAGAAAAACTAGGAAAGTAATTTTCATCATTTAAAAAGGGAGCTAACAAATGACCCTCTAAATGATTGACCCCGATAAAAGGTTTTTTATGGATCATCGCCAGTGTTTTCACTGTTACTAAACCTACGATAAGTGCACCAATTAAACCGGGTCGATTGGTGACGGCAAATCCATCAATGTCCTTCCAATCCAAATTCGATTTTTTTAGGGCTTCATCAATAAGAGGCAATAAAGCAAAAGTATGATTGCGAGATGCGATTTCTGGTACGATTCCACCAAATCGAGCGTGATCGATGTCTTTAGTAAAGGAAGTTTGAACAATGACTTTACCCGCCTCTTCAACAATTGCCACAGAGGTGTCATCGCAGCTTGTTTCCACTGATAGAATTCTTTTTATCATTTTAGCTTTTGTAATCGGATTCGAGATTTTTTGGCTTCATCAGATTTGGGAAACTTACTGATCACTTCATCATAAAAGGCTTTGGCGTCTTCTTTCATCCCCAGTTCTTGAAAACAAATTCCCATTTTATATGTGGCCACAGCAAAATTTTTGCCCTTAGGATTTCGCTCGCGGTACTTTTGATATTCCAAAATAGCGGACCTGAAGTCTTTTTTAGAAAAGAGTTGTTCTGCATTTTCAAATGAATTTTTTGAAGACTCTGGCGCAGGAGCTGATTTCACCAATTCTTCTTTTAAGGCATTTTTAACAGCCACCATTTCACCACGTAACTTGTCTTGTTCCTGTTCCATTTTTAGGAGTGCTTCTTGTAAAATCGCCAATTTTTGCGTGCTGGCTTGGTTCTGCTCAACAGCTAATTTTTTGAGTAATTCATTTTCCTGTTTGGCCTGGGAAAGTTGATTTTCTAATACTTCAGATTTCCCGTTGAGAAAGCGAATTTGCTCTTCAATTTCTTCAAAACGACTGTTCACATCGGCAGTGGTCTTTTGTAGAGTTGAAACTTGCTGTTGTAAAACTCGGCCTTGCTCCCCGGCCTTAACATCTGAACGAGTCTGCAAACAACCTGCAGTTAAAGTCACTGCACTCATAAAAAAAGAAAATCGAATTAAAGTTTTCACAATACATCCCCTGTCCTTTGCCTAATTAAACGAGCGGCATTTTCAGCTTTTTCGGCAGCGATTCTGGCCTTTATAAATTCTGCTCGAGCCTCGTCCCAGCGACCGTCCTTGTAAAGCAGACGAGCCTTTCGATAGGCCTCTTCAGCTTGGTGCCAAAAACCAGGAGCATGTCGAGGGGCTTGAACTTCTCGAGCGGCCTCCAAGGCCACTCGTGCGAGAGAGTAGTCTTCCACCGGCATGGGCCCCGTTTGACAGCTGGTCATAAAAAAACAAAGCGCAAGGATCAACCCTGCGCTTATTTTTTTTAGGACTGCCTGAAAGGTGCTTAATTTCACCTCTAATATCCTTTACTGAACAGGCACAAAATTAGCACGTCTGTTTTTAGCCCAAGACTCCTCGGAGTCTCCAGAGACTAAAGGCTTTTCTTCACCGTAAGACAACACAGTCATACGATTACCCGCAACACCGATAGAAGTGAGGTAAGATCGTACAGCGTTGGCTCGTCGCTCACCTAGGGCTAAATTGTACTCAATGCTGCCCCGATTATCACAATGACCTTCAATTTGAATTTTAACGTTCGCATTGCTTTTCATCCACTCAGCATTGGCCTTTAATACATCTCTTGCACTCTGTGAAAGCGTGGATTTATCAAAATCAAAATAAACGGTTGAAAGACCTGCAATTTTTCCGCTGTCAGAACCTTCAGCGTTAAAACTCATGGGTGTTGAGTCCACAGGTGCTGACATGTCGCCACCACCGCCAAGAGCATTGGCTGTGTCTGTAGAAGTCTTATCTCGACCTTTACAACCAAAAATTAAAAGGGAAGTAAGACAAACGACAACTAAGCTGCGAAACATGAAATCCTCCTTCATATATGTTCAAATAACCCCATTGATGTTGCCATGCTTTCAGTCCATCATGCAATCAATGTCGAACACACTATTTGCTTTTTTTATTTTCATTATTATTCCCATGACTCTGACAGCCTCACCTATCCCTCCTTCTGTCGAGATCAAGACTCTCCAAACTCCCCACTTTGAAATTATTTATTATGCCGAGCAGCAAGACCTCGCTCGGCACTACGCTCGCCAACTCGAAAAGGCCCATGCCTACTTGAGTCGTTTCTTTATCACAATGCCTCAAGGACGAATTCCCATTGTGCTGAATGACTCAACAGATTTAGCCAATGGATTTGCAACACGAGTGCCTTACCCCTACAGCATGCTATTTCCAGTTTTACCAGATTTGAATGATTCCCTGTCTGAGCCAGCGGAGTGGTCACTGGAACTGGCCACCCATGAATTGGCCCATATTTTATCTTTTGAGCCGGCTACGGGAGTTATGCATTCTTTGCGGAATGTATTTGGAACGGTGGTGGCCCCCAATCTGTTACTTCCCAATTGGTGGAAAGAGGGTTTGTCTGTTTGGACAGAGACCGCCATCGGAAACGGTGGAAGACTGAGATCCAATTATCAAAATGCATCTCTCAGATCATGGATTGGAGAAAAGGATTTGCAAGACGAAAGCGTGGCCATGGCCAATGAAAATCTGCCCATTTGGCCCTGGGGTTCCAGACCCTACTTGTTTGGTTCTTTAGCCATGAGCTATCTTATCAATGAATTCGGCGAAGAAAAGTCTTCTCAACTGATTGAAAGGCATGGAGAAAGAGTTCCCTATTTTTTATCGGGAGCCACTCGTTCCATAGTCAAAAAAGACTACGAAGATATATACAATGAAGCCTTGGATTTTTGGCAAACGAGAGCTCAAAATCAAGTCACTGAGCTGGAAAAAACAAAATTTGACTCCCCCGCAGAAATTCAAACGGGTGACATCAATGTGCGCTCACCTACACTCAACGCACGAGAAAATCTATTGGCTTGGGTTGGACACTCAAAGTTGCCTCAAAGCCACTTGCAGTTAGCACAACTGAATGAAAAAAAAGAACTGATTAAGGTCACTACAATTTTTAAACAAAGAGCTATTCGTGAAGCTCGATTTTTTCCTAAGTCAGACACTTTATTGATTAATGCTGTTATGCCAGCCAGTGCAACGGAACACTACGGTGATTTTTATGTTTATCATGTGAAACGTAAAAAATTAGAAAGGTTAACAAAAAAGCTGAGAGGCCGCGAAGGTCGAGTGAGCTTAGATGAAACTCAATTTATTTTCGTAGGAGTTCAAGGGGGAAGAACTGAACTCAAATCCTATCATTTCAAATCTAAAACCGTGAAAAGCCTTGTTACTTCAAATTTTGATGAGCGAATAGCTTCACCACTTTTTTTAAATGACTCTCTCATTTTATTTTCTTGGTTAAAAAAGGGAGCTGAGTCACTTTACACTTTCGATCTTAAATCAAATGAACTCAAGCTTTTGCCACAATTTGGGAATCGCATGCGCAGACCCGCATGGGACGGAAAAAATTTATATTTTCTCTCTGATAAAAATGGCACGTTTAATTTGTATCAATCTTCCCTTGAAAATAGAGATCAACCTGAAGCCCTAACTCACTCTAAAACTTTGATTCTGGATTATGCTTGCAGTCCCTCGGGTGCACTTTTCACCACCCAATTAACACGCCAGGGCCCTCGCCTTTTTTATTCTGGGAGTGTTCAGCCAAAATCAAGCCTGCCGGTGATCTCCAATGATGATTTGACCTATGGAAAAAATAAAAATGCAGATTTGCCTTTACTCAGTGATTCTGAAATTAAAGAGGCTGACCGAACTTACAAACTTTGGCCGCACTATTGGGTTCCTTTTTATTCTGGTTCATCAGCTCGGGATGGGGCTCTTATTTCTCTATCGACAACGGGACAGGATCCCAGCCTCCAACACAACTACAGCCTCGAGGCCCTTTACGACACTGGCACTCAAGACTTTTCTTATGGCATGAGTTACACAAACCTCACGCAAAGTTTTCCTTGGGTCCTTCAATCCAGTCGAATTGTGCGCAGCTTTGCTGGAACGGAATCCACCTACTCTAATCAAGTGCATGCCGTGACTGTGGCCCCCGACACCTCCGCTTGGACAGATTTTTTTTCGAGTCAATTTTCATTTCTTTACGCTAAATATGAAGATGATTTTAAAAATTATGAAAGATTTGGACCTCAATTCGCATTGAACTACAACAGTGCCGAGCAGACGATTTGGATGATTTCACCAGAAAATGGCCATACTTTGCAATTCAGCGGCATTCACTTTCTGAAATCTGCTGATTTGGAAAGCTACAATCAATTTCGAGCGCGTGGAGCCACTTACTTGAGCCGATGGCTTCCCGAAAGACATGCTTTTGCCATAGATACTAAATTTTTAGCAACGGATCGTCGAATTCCTAGCATACTGGGAGAGGCCTCCACTTACTTTATGAATGAACTGACCTCTAATTTTCTCATTCGTGGCTATTTTGAGGGGCAATTTATTGGAAGAAATATGGTCAATGCCAACTTGGAATATCGATTTCCCATCGTGGAAGGCCACAAGGGCTGGGGTCTATTTCCTCTTTATATTAAAAGAATTCATGGAGCCCTAGCTGCCGATTTCCTCACACTTGATGGATTTGCCTACCAAGAAAAAACTCGTTCAGAGATTCTCGTTGATCGAGATCAGCTGTTTTCCAGTGCCGGAGCAGAATTAAGGGTGGACACCACTGTGGGATACATTCTACCACTGCAAGTTGTTGTGGGCCTGCATCAACCTTTACAAAGCGAGTACCGCGAACTGCCCAATGCCCTTGTTCAAGTTAGAACGAGTCTTAGTTTTTAGCTTGACATAAATTCGCCTAATTCCAAGACTAAAGACATGGAGAAACTTCTTTGGATCCAAGATTTAGTTAGAAATGAAAGTCTCATCGAAAATGAAGGCTTTGTGGAATCCGTGGGCGATCTCACTCAAGAAGAACTTCTTCTTCAGGAATCTGTCATTTTCTTGATTGGTCTCAAAAATGAGTTCCAAGATGTGATGACGGCCTTTAACGAGCTCAAAGGTGATGTTCCAGGTCTTGTTAAAATTTATGGAATTGCAAAAACTCATTCAGATTTTATGCTGTTTCGTCATGGATATAAACTCGTGGTCGGCCTTAAATCTCCCGGTACTATATCGATTCGAATGAACTTTGTACCCACGTCCTATGTACCTGCCACTTTAGATACACCAGAAAATTTTCGCGAAAGACTTGTCGGCGAAGAATACACCATCGAAGCCAGGCTTGGCGCCTTCGGTGAAGTTCACTGGGTCTACAAAAATATTCCGGTGAGCATGACACATTTGGTGAAGTATTTCTTCACTCTTTTTACTCGTGAGAGTAACCGCTAAAGACCCGTCTGAATTTTTTCAAAACTCATGGGTCTAATATTGAGCGTCTTTCCGTTTTGTTGCAGCGTTGTGATTTCGCTCATCATCGTTTGTGTTTTTGTCATGGTAGGAACAGGCGCACCAGAGGTTGTGGAAATTGTTTTATTGGTGGTGGTATTGGGCTTGACCACATTTTCCTTGGCCCACGGGGGCAAAGAGTTTTGATTAAAAACCAACTGCTCTTTGTTCATGGCATGAATAAGTTCTATTTCTCCTCGGGTGAGATCCACTTGCTTAATGATATCTTCCACTGCATTTCCTGAATTGGCCAATTGTGCCGCTTTTACGTATTTACTTAAATTTTGACGATCACTCGAGTCCACGGTCACAACACCTGAATTTTGAATTTGTTTCCAGGTATTTTCAGCCACTTCTTCCATTCGCAAAATCTGCTGATCAGTTTCAATCAGGAGGGCTTGAATTTCTTTGTATTTATCCTCTAGCAGTTTTGTCAAAGTTTTCACCTGCGCTTCAGTTTGATCAGAGAGATCCTCCAGAATTGCAATTTTACTTTGAAGCAACTGTAAGCCTTTGCTGAATCGATGATCTTCTTTTGTCATTTGCTTTCTCTGCAAAAGAAGAATAACAAAACCCGCAAAGAGCAAAACATTCACCGCAACTTGTACGATAATCCAAAAGCTCATAAACCTACCCTCTTACTTACATTGTAAAAATTGAAAACCCAGGGCACAAGGCTAGGATCTTGAATTTGTCATAATTGCTCACTTAGCCTGGCCCTAGGACGTGAATCAGGACACAAGGGATTTGGTCCTCAATAGGACCGTGCTATCCTCTACACTGGAGGAAGTATGTTCAATTTAAAAAAGGTCTACCAGGCCAGCCTAGTTGCATTTGCAAGTCTGACTTTCCTAAGTTGTAGTGATGTTAAATTTGCAACATCTAAATCTCAAGCTCCTACCACAGGCCCTACGACTCCAACCAATCCTCCTGCACCGCTAGGCACTCGTGATGTGACCTACACTGGAACTGTTCAAGCACAAAATAACAAACTCGATATTCTATTGATCGTGGATGATTCCAACTCCATGCTTGCTGATAATCAAAAATTAGCCACACGATTGGCTGAATTTGTCACGAACTTACAATCCAGCAGTATTGATTGGCAGATGTGTGCCACTGTGACTCGCTCACTTCCCATCAACAGCAATCCAGCTTGGGGACTTTCAATTATTTGGAGCAACTACACACCCACTTCACCATCAACTCCCAATTGGGTTCTTAAATCCACAGCCAACTTATCGACTATTTTTACTAACACAATTAATAACATTGGAGCTGGCTGGGCTGGCACAGATGATGAGCGAGGAACTAAAGCCGCTTACTGGCATATCTACAATGGTGATCCAAGAGTGGCCACTGCATCTAAATGCCATCGAACAGATGCTGCGCTGGCCATGATCATTGTCAGTGATGAGGATGTCAGAAGTGTAGGCGGTGAAAAAGCCTATGAATATTATTTAGGTGAACATAAGCCCCTAGAAAATGATGATGAACCCAATACTGTTTTAAATTATGTAAAGGAAGTGTTTGGAGCCACCAAGAGATTCACTTTCAATTCAATCATCGTGAAACCCAATGATGAAACTTGTCTCAGAGCTCAGGACGCCGGGGGAGCCAAAAGTCATTACGGCATCAAATACAGTCAACTTTCCAATATGACCGGTGGAGGTATCGGCAGCATTTGTGATGAAAACTACTCAACAAATTTGAATTTATTTGCGGATTCCATTGAGGATTCTCTTTCATTTCAAGCCCTGGAGTGTATGCCCGTGGGCACAGTGGAGGTGACCGTGACTCCTTCAGTGGCTAATTTAGTCACGACTGTCAAAGGAGCCAGCTTGGAGTTCAATCCCAAGATTCCCGTGGGTCGAACTCTAAATATTAAATATAAGTGTCAGCTTTAAACGAGCTCTGAGAAAAACTTTTGCATTCTCTGACAGGCGGCTGTCAATTTAGATTCTTCCACGGCAAAGCTCAAACGAAGAAATCCGTTAACCCCTGCTTCGGCACCTGGAACAGTTCCCACAAAAAACTTCTCAAGTAGAATTTCAGAAATCTGTCTGTCACTTTCAATCAGAGTGGAGTTGAATCTTTTTCCAAGGTAGTGGCTCACATCCACCCAAAGATAAAAAGCTCCTGTAGGCTCAGAAGTTACAAGATTGGGAATCTGACTTAAACCGGTTAATGCAGCTTGCTTGCGATTTTTAAGAAGTTTGATCGTATTTGCAATATCAGGTTCACACTTTTCAATGGCGGCCTTGAGAGCGTGTTGAGCAATACTACTGGGGGCCCCAGTGGCCTGGCTTTGATAGTCTGCCATAGCCTGAATAACATCTTGAGGCCCCGTGGCCCAACCAATTCTCCAGCCCGTCATTGAATAGGCTTTAGATCCTCCATTAAATGAAATGATTCGATCTTTAAGATCTGGAGCTAAATGAAGAAGGTGAGGAGCCACTTTTTCTCCCGTTAATAACAATCGATTGTAGATATCATCTGAAAGAATAAAAATTTGTGGATTCTTTCTAAAAACTTCAACAAATGCCTGTAACTCTTCACGAGTGTAGTGAAGCCCCGTGGGATTGCAGGGTGAGCAGAACAAAAAAGCTTTCGTCTTGGCTGTAATAGCTTTTTCAAATTGCTCCGCTTGGAGCTTAAAGTTTTCTTTATGACCCGTGGCCACCACGACCGGCTTTGCATCTGCCAATTCGATCATTGTTGGATAGCTCACCCAATAGGGAGCTTGTAATATAACTTCATCACCAGGACTGCAAAGAGCTTGCAGAGCTGAAAAAATAATAAACTTTGTTCCGGGGCCCACTACAACTTCGTTCGGGCCGTATTCAATGCCTAAATCTTCTTTTACTTTACTGGCAATCGCTTTACGTAAATCAATAGTTCCATTGGCGGGTGTGTACTTTGTTAAATTTTTATCAATGGCTTCATGGCCAGCCCTTGACGGAGCTTCATAAGTGGCCCAGTCAGGCTCGCCCACTGTTAATGAAATCACATCATGACCAGCCATAGCTAATTCTTTAGCTCGAGCTGCTAACTTCAAAGTGGGAGAAGCTTTTAAAAAAGTAGCACGTTTAGAAAGTCTCATTTTTGCTCCTGCATTCGTTTGATAAGGGCAGCTGCCACTGGTGGAGAAAGAAATTTTTCAAGCTCGCTCGTGGATTTCGCGTGTCTAGCCACTTCTTTAACACCGCGGCTGGAAACAAAAGCTAAACTGGGATTAGCGTACATAAGAACTGTTTCGACATCCGGGAAGAGAATTTGATTGTACTGGGCCATTGATTTTTCATACTCAAAATCTTCCACTTGTCGTAGTCCCCTAACCAAAACTTGAATATCATGAGCCTTCATAAAGTCCGTAGTAAGACCAGATGCAAAATGAATATGCAAATTTTTGAGATGAGGGAGACTTTTCTTAATCAATTCCTGTCTTTCAACTTCAGTAAAAAGAGCTTGTTTCTGAGACGAAACAGAAATGAGTACGTACAATTCAGAAAAAAGACGTGAAGCCCTTTCGATAAGATCCATGTGACCACGAGTAATAGGATCAAAACTTCCAGGGTAAATTGCTTTTCTCATAGAGACTCATCCTCCGATGATTGACCTACATGAATTTGCGACTGTTTCCGAAAGAAAGAAAGAATTTTATCACCAAATTCACGATGATCATAACGAATCAATTCGGCGTATTGGTTTTCCATTCTCTCTTTTCGCTCACTTTCGATGGTGATGACTGTTTGCAAACCGACAGCTTGGCTGGTGGACAAAGCCAGCATGACGTCATGGGCCATTTTTTGTGTAAAGGGAGGATCTGCAAAAATGAGATCGAAGGGATCCCCTGAGTACTGCTTGAGATAAGTGAGAACATCTTTTTGAATGACAGTGGATTCTTCTTTCGTAACCTTTAGCTTTATTATGTTTTCACGGGTGATTTGAATCGATTGTTTATGGGAGTCCACAAAAGTCACATGCTCAGCCCCTCTTGAAAGAGCCTCCAACCCTAAATTACCTGTACCACAAAATAAATCTAAAGCTCGCCCAAAATGCGCCTCAAAATTGATCTTATTAAATAGGGTTTCTTTGACTCGGTCTGTGGTGGGACGGATGTGCTGTGCTTGAAAAGAGATAAGATGATGGCCCTTAAATTTTCCAGAAATAATTCTCATGCGGAAGAATCCTCCACCCATTTTCGAATGGATAAAATGTTTTCAAACGGTTTTGGCAAAAAACCATCAATTTTTTGGATCCATTTTTCTCTGTTGGTTAAGTCGCCCGTAAAAGCTGACATCACTTGGACTCGAGTGGTTCCCCACTCTGACTTGGCCTCGAGCACTTCCCATCCATTGAGTCCGGGCATGAGCACATCTAAAAAGACAAAATCAAACTCGTTTTCCAGCCATTTTTGCAAACCTATTTGACCATCCTCAGCCGTGACCACCTCGAAGTGAGCCGCTGAAAATAACTTTTGAAATGCTCGTCTTATTATAGGTTCATCATCAATAATAAGAATTCGAATTTTATTCTTCAATGGGCAGCTCCATAAAAAATGTGGTGCCTTTGTTAACTTTAGTTTCAAACCAAAGCTTTCCTTTAAATCGATCCACAATTTGTTTCGAAAGACTCAAACCCAATCCCGTCCCCTGCCCTTGGGGCTTAGTTGTAAAAAAGGGCTTGAAAATTGAGTCTTGAATCTCCTGTGGTATTCCAGAACCTTGATCTGTTACCAAAAGTAGAACTGAATTTGAAGTCTCTCGAGTTGTGAGACTCAAAGTCTGTCCTGATTTCATAGCATGACAGGCATTTTGGATAAGATTGTAAATAACCTGACTGATCAACTGTGGGGCCACTTTTACTTTTCTTTGATGAGCTGAAAAATTTGTCGACAATCGAAAAGATCGCCATTTAGTTTTAAGTAGCGGAAGAGTTTTGTCTAAAATTTCATCTAAAGTGATAACTGTTAATTTTTCTTCTGAGCTAACAAAATCTTGCAAATTAACAATCACTTTTTGTGCACGCAAAGCTGCTTTTTGAATCTCCATTAAATCAGATCTCACTTGGGTTTCTAGCTGAGAATCTGACAAAAGAATTTCAACCAGGGCCTGTAAGCCTGCCAGTGGATTGTAAATTTCATGGGCTAAAACTTCACCTATTTGACCAATGGAGCTGAGTTTTTCGCTCTGAAGAAACTGAACCCATTGCTTATGTTTTTCTGTGACATCCACGTAATGATGCAAAAATAGAGGAGTTTCTCCTTGCACTTGAGAACTGAGAACTTGAAAAGACCTTCCCTCAATATTTACTTGAGTATCTGATTGGTTTTTTAATATGGGACATCCTTCGCAGGGCGAAGACCTGCCTGCAAACGTCTCATAACAGAGTTTTTTTTCATTGAATTTTTCAAATCTTGAATTGCTTCTAAGAAGTTGGAAGTTTTTATCAATAATAGCGATGGGATCATGGGCTTGATCAAAAACTTTTTCCCAGCGTAGAGCGGTGAGACGGCTGTCATCTTCGAGCCTGATTTTATCTAAGGTAAGTCCCAGGGCTTGCACATACTTTTTGACAAGTGAAAACTCAGACTCCGTTAGGGCCCCTTTACCTGATCTTTCCACTATTAAGGCCCAGGAATCTTCTCTGTTTGCTGTCAGAGGAGAAGGCAATGGGAAGGCGATTAATCGACCCACTGGACGGGCCAGTTCTCGAGAAAGCCACTTGCCACAGGACTCATTGAGATTTTCAATTTCACGAGTGTGCCACCATATTTCTTTACAAGCTAAAGCTTCAACACCAGTAGCAGAAAACCTAAACAGGAGGGATTCTTTGGGTTTTTGTTGTAATAAAAATATTTGATCAGCTAGTTTTAATTGTCGAAATTCTTTTAAAAAAATATCAAAAACATCCTCTTCAGATCTCTGCAGTCCAATCTCAATTAAAAATTGGACAAATCGTCTGTCAAGACGGATCAATTCCTTTTGTTCCCGATTAGACACTTCAATCCACTGAGTGCGATCTTCAACAATTTTCTCAAGATTAGCAGCCAACTCATCAAGTTCACGGTATCGATGGGAGAGATCTCTTGTTGACTGACGCTTTTTAGATCTCACCATGGATTGTGCCACTAGTTTTTGAAGACTCTGATTGATGCCTTGAATATCTGTTGAATCATGGACAGCTTCAGGCTGAAGCCGGTTAAATGATGCCATTAAAAGTTCTTTTGATTTGCCCTTTAAAATTAACAGCAAGGGTGAATGCCTTGGATTTAAGTTGGAAAAATCTATATCCGGACTGTCAACTTCAAGAATCCAAACAGATCCAGCTTCCTGGGTAAAATCAGCTGGAGAGCTGATTTCTCGATAAGCAAATTCAAATGCTTTTGTGGCCCGAGCGGTGCTTGAGTTGTCCGAGGTCCAAAACTGTACGGGTGTTTTGATCACGCTTTTTGTTCACCTCGGCTAAGGTTTCAGTCAACTGGTCTTTCCACTTTCGAAAGACCTCGCAACCATCATACTCAACAGTTCGCAAGAGCTGAAGATAATTCTTTGAATCTAGTGACCGAATACATTGCGAAATATATTGATGCAACGCTTGCTCAAGTGAATCCCATGAGGAAAGCGGCACTTGGATACGACCCAAAGCTGCTTTCAAACTTATAAGACTTTCCACAAATGAATCCTGCTGTTCAGTCAATTCACCAATGGCTTTCACCAAAGAGTGGTGATCATTCTGAGGAATTTCAAGAATTACTTCTTCAACGAAAATTTCAATTTCTGGCAATGCTTCAATCCATAGTTGGAGGACATCACGAATCAGATCGTACTCACCTTGAACAAGAATTTGTAAAGACTGCATATCGGAAAGAGGGCGTATAGCCCAATCCAATTCATCTTTTTCAGTCAATTTTTTTCCATTAATCACAAAACGGCATACCAATTGACCTTGACTGGCAAATTCGCCCTCTAACCAACTGAAAAGATCTGACATACGATCCTGATTTTCGAAAAAACCCTCTATATCCTTAGATGTCAGATTATACATGAGCATTGGATTTAACCTTTCGTACATCTTCCTCAAGAAGATATTGGCGCAGCAAATTTTGGTATTGCTCGATGATGATTTTATAATCTGTCACCATTTCTTGGTAAGTCCCTGGCTGAACACGAGTTTTTTCAGCCTGGTACCATCTAAAAAGAGGGTACAGACTCATCACTTCCGAAGCTATTTTTGCATGAATTTCGTCAACACGATCTAATAATGAGGTCAAAAACTGAGGATTGATTTTTTGCCATTTATTTAGGTTTTGAAGACAGACTTGATTGGCTTCAAACATTCTTAAACAACCACGATAAAATTCCATATCCTCTGCCACTGGAAATGGAGCTCCCATGTAAATGGCTTGTATTAAGTCCCATGGAAAGGATTTATTTTCTTTAACAATTTGAACTCGCGGAAAGGTTTCTCCACATTGCATAAGGCCAGTTTCTGCTGGAGCTGATTCGTGATTGATCCAAGCTTTGACAACATGATCAACAGTATTGAGGTTCCACTCACCCTCATCATTGGCACGGTAAATCCAACTTGAATTTGTCATGGGACCAGTTTCAAAGGGATTGACATCACCCTTACTAAAACAAAGTCCTCGCTGATTAACAAATGGCAGTAAGTGCATGGCCATGCTATCTCCGCCAATAAGTCCCTTGGAATGTTTGATATAGCCAAACAATTCAGACAATTGAGTTTTACCAACTCGATCATGAACCCGAGACTCAAAATTAGCCATAACCTTATGGGCTGTGCTTCGATCTGCTTCACTTCCGATCAAAACCACATGGTAATTATTTTCATGGCTCAAAACCTGTTTAATTAAGTAAGACCAAAAGTGACAGTTGATTCTTTTATGGTCTTCACTACCACCAATGTGAGCAACAAAATAGGGCACGGCTAAAGCTGGCTTCAGATCTAAATTAGGCTCAGAAAAATGTTCGGGAGCCAATTCAACTTCAGCTGTAGCCGCTAATAAATCAAGAAGATGAATACGATTAAAACCCCCAGGACCCACCTGTGACCAAAAATATCGACTCACGTCATCCGCTAAATGTAAAAAGCCATCTCGATGACGACTGTATCCAGAAATGGACGTTTTGGAATTGGCCACCATGGAAACCACAAAACTAGAAACTTCACTGAAAGTTAAATTAACAATTCGATCGTAAGATTGATTTTTTAGTTTTTCCACAAATTGATCCACAACTGTCATGGAACTTTCTAAGTCACCTTTAAGCATCAAAGGACTCAAAAAATCTTGAGTTGGAAAAAGCTCAACATGATCAACAGCTTCTAATCCTTCACAGGCAGCTGCAAATCGTGGTCGCACTAAGATATCAATCTGAGCCGAAGGGTGCTGTGTACGCAAGGCCCTCACAACAGGCCATGTCATATAAATATCACCCAGTCTAGCCAGCTGTATGACGAGAATCTTCATCACGAATTTGCTCCTTCACAACTTCTCTCAAAAACTGAACTTTCTGTGATTCTTCGAAATCAACACCTTGCTGCTTAAGCTCGTTGATAACTGAATCTAACTTTTTCAACATCACTTCAAAGTAATTCAATGTCTTGTTCGATGATTCCATCTTTCCTCCTTGAAAGACTGATTTCTTTTGGGATAAGTCCGTAGCGAATTTGATATTCCATACGAAAAACCCTTTCAGGTTCTGCTAAGCTGATAAAATTTCGATCTTCCAATTGAGCCAAAGCTGCCGACAAGACTGAACGCACATTTAAAGAAT
This sequence comes from Bdellovibrionales bacterium, assembly GCA_046336825.1. Taxonomy (GTDB): domain Bacteria; phylum Bdellovibrionota; class Bdellovibrionia; order Bdellovibrionales; family Bdellovibrionaceae. The sequence goes on from JBKDFX010000161.1 coordinate 24,806, forward strand.
CACCACAGGCAGTAATCGCGTAAGGACACTGGTGAGAGTGGAGACAAGGGCTACAACTCGTGGTGGCAGTTATAACAAATGCCCCCTGCTGCCAGGGTGCTGTTTTAGTCAAATCACTGCTCCCAAGACTCAGTGTCAGAACGGGAGTGCGAGTTTCAGCTGCCAGATGAGCCATGCTTGTATCACCACATATAAGTAAACGAGCTGCCTTTATCAAATTTCGGGCTTCTGTCAGGCTCGCCACTTTTAAGTTGGATTCAGGAAAAAAAGCTTTTAGGTCATTTAATTCACTTGGGGCGCATAGTACTTTTACATCTAATTCAGAGCGAGATTTTTGTAAACGCTGCAAGAGTTCAGCCCACTTTTCAAGTGGCCAATTTTTCTTTCTATCGCTCGTAAAACATTGAAATAAAATGTCTGCAGAGTCTCTTTTTTCCTTCAGTTGAGCCGGAGGCACCGCTAAGTCCAAAGCCTGCGATAAAACTGTTAAATAATGGTAAGGTGATCTTTTATTTTCAGAAAAACGATCATTTAAAAATCGCATCCATTGATTATTAAATGGAATAAAGCTTTGACCGTCGTGTTGTAAGCCCTTTTTCTTGGGAGCCTTCAGCTCATTCATTAAATACGCTGAAATCCTTGTGTGAGATAAGTTATAAATTTCATTCCAGTTTATATATTCAAGCTCGTGTAAAAAATCTTGCAAAATGATGTAGGGCTTTAATAAAGACGTCGAAGAATCATTAATGGTTTTTTGAATCAGTTGTCTTGGAAAAAAATGAAAATGAAACTCTGGATATAAGTTTTCCAGCTGGCGAAATTCATCATTGATGACAACATGAGTTTCCCCGTTTTTGTGATTTGAACGAATTAGGGGCACTTGCATAATAAAATCGCCAGCTCTTAACAGAGAAATATACAACTGATTCACTTAACAAGCTCCTGAAGGATCAGAGTATGGGATTGCGAAAAATTTAAAACGCGATCAGGTTTGGCTTGAATAAATTGTGATAAGTTAACCAACCATCGATCATCAATCGAGCTGTGTAATTTCACAATTTTTTCAATTGATTTACGAGTTCGCAAATTTAAATAGTAAAACAACTCTTGAAAAAATTGACTCTGTTGCCCCAGAGCAGGTCGATTTAAAATTTTTTGCACTTCAGGCCTCATCCAGTATTCAACTTCTGGACAATTTTCAAAATCTTGCCAACTTTGCAAAAGGTGAAATTCAACGTTGGGATATTTTTTTCTTTGGCGTGCCATTAAGCCATCACGGCACTCAATGGCGATAATTTTTGAATTGGGATTTGTTTTAAGAATTTTATCAATGATAAATCCGGAACCGATTCCAATAATGACAAGGGGGCCTTCACTGAACTGGAGTCCATTAAAATAAATGTCATTTTCAGTATCGAGAGCTTTTGAGTCTTCAAAAGCAACAAGAGCACCACCCTCGTTTTCACGCCAGTCAATGGCAGAGGGATTAACATGTGGCATTTTTTACTCCCTGTGATTGATGTGACTGATTTTCCAATTGAAAAAGAATCTGATTGTATTTTTCTGAGTCTGGATTCCAAAGAACGAGTCTCTGAGCTTCCAATGAAGCCAATGAGTACTGTCCTCTTGAGACAAATAGTTGAATTAAATGACAGGACATTTCAGGATCATTATCCACAAAACTCAGAAATTGACTGATCACTTCTATAAGATAGATTCCATAAATAGCTGGGTTGAGTTTCTGTAAGGCCAATTGAAGAGCTGTTCGATTTTGTGGATCAATATCAATTGCTTTTTTTAGGTTAGCCACACCTAACTCTTCATCTCCAAAATCGAAGTGGGCCATGGCGAGCCCCACCCATGCTTTATCATTCCGATCATTATATTGAATGGCGGATCGGAATCGATCTCGAGCTCGATTCAGCTCACCTCTTTGCATTTCTAATATACCATAATTGACCAGCAGAATATCCGAGTCTGTTTTTAGCGCGTAAGCTTTATTATAAAACTCCTCAGCCGATTCGAAATCTCCTCTTCTTACAAAAAGATTTCCAATATTTTTGAAGATTTCAAATAATTCAGACCTGGGTTCATGAACAAAGGCAAGAGCTTCAAAATAGTTTTTTAAACTTTGCTCATCTTTACCAATTTGATATTCAATTTGAGCTAAATAGTAAGTGCTTAAGAAATCAATGTCTCTTTGGTACCACTGTTTTGCGACCATATATGATTCTTCCCAACGATTGAGACTCACAAGAACTTGCGTGAGTTCTGCAAAAATAATGGGATGTGATTGTAAATTACTGGCTTGTCTTAACAAGGCTAAGGCAAGTTGCTTTTCTTTGTGAGATATAAGGATGCGAGCATTTTGCAAAAGAGTATAAACTTGAACGGATAAGTTTCCTTCACTGATTTTGCTAATAGTTGTATTGATTTCGTTCTGATTATATGAATTTGTGTGAGAAATAGTCTGGACTTCAAACATTTGGAGCTGCTCCTTCATGATTGGAGTTAAAAGCAACTCGGATGCCATGGACCTAGGGCTGGAAGATTCCCTCCCATTTCCATATAATTAATGTCTCGCTAACTCGACTGCCATGTCTTTGACTCAGACTGGGTAGACATTGGCAGTCTCTCGATTGACTAGGAAAAATGATCCTAGGCTTCTTCGTCGAGATTTTTCACAAAGCTCGGCATTTTATATTTTGAAACAACTGTTTTCCCTTTTCGAAGACTTTGTAACTCCACGATGAGGCTCGACTTCATTTGCTCGATGCATGAAAGTATGGAAAGGTCCTGCTCCATGATTCTTTGTACGTACTCATCTTTTATGGACAATGCCTTTTTTAGTTCTTTCTTTTCATTCTCACTTAGAGTTGTACGTTCAAATGACTTTTCAATTTGAGCATCAACATATCGTATCATTTCGAGTATGTGCTCACGAGTTTCATAAAATGAATCCAGGTTACCAAACTCTCCCTGGATGAAATTTTCCAATTCTTTTTCTCCACAGGAATAAAACTTTTCCAAATAGTGGTTTTTCTCGTAAAAGAGTGTAATGAGACGGTTCATGGCTTGCCCCCTTCTTGTTCCTTTTTAATTTTTTCAACAGCTTGTACCCAACCGTCGTAAAGAGTTTCCAACATTTTCAAGTTACTTTTTAAAGGTACAGGATCTCCTGAAATATTGGATTTTGTGTATTGCTCCATCATAAATAAATAGAGACTTTCAAGATTTTTGGAAATGTCGCCACCCACTTTATGATCAAGTGTATTATTAAGTTCCATAACAATGTCGTAAGCTCGGCCGATGTTCATTCCCCGATCTGCAATTTTCTTTTGCTCACAGGCCTGAATAGCCAATTTTGTAAACTTGATGGCTCCCTCGTAGAGCATGAGTAATACTTTTTCACGGCTTGCACTCACAACTGCCGTTTGTTTATACTTTTGATACGGATTACTCATTTTTTACCTCTTCCTTTTTATCCACCTGCACTTGCACCACCGACTCCCCCTCCCATTGCTTTAAAAGCTTGTCCTTGATTCTGAATTTGGCTTAATTTTGTTTCCATATCTGCGAATTTTTTACGGAGCTGATCTTCCTTTTTTTCAATTTGTCGCTCTTTATTCTCGATTTGTTTATTGATACGATTCACTTTGTCTGAAAGAGCTTTTTTTCGATTCGATATCGCTCCAAATTGACCGTTCATGATATTAGAAATTTCACGACGAACTCCGGGCACAAATCCTGTGGCAAATCCATCACCTCTTAAGAAGGCAATCATCGATTTGGTATCAGACTTAAGAGCTGCGTTGAATTTTTCCTCTGAAAAATTCAACGTTCCATTTCGATTAAATTCAATTCCGATTTGATTAAGCCTTTTGATATCACCTTGGACACCCAGGGGCGGATTTTGAATCACCCGACGTAACGTATTTTCAATACTTCTTAAAAGACTGTCTCCACCAAGAGGTCCTAATTTTTCTCTTCCGTCTGAACTTTTTTGAAGTTTGGCCTGACCTTGGATAAATCCCAAGGCCCCATTGTAGGCTTCGACAAAGTTTTTAATTTTACCTGATATTTTCTCCAGGTCCTCTTTGACGAACACTTTAATTTCTCGTCCGGGTGCTGCTGATTTTAAATCAAGAGTGACCCCAGGAATTAATTTATCCACTTTATTCTCGGGCAATTCGACTTCAAATCCATCGATTTTAACTTTTGCATTCTGAGAAGGCCGTTCTTGATCAAAATAGAGATCGCGATCTCCATCCAGCATATAGACCGTTGGGAAAGTCACATTTTTATCAGAACCCGTTGCTAGCCCCGAAACAATAAGACGGAATGGATTTTCAGTGTCTTTTCTATCTTCAATGACATTGGCTCTCAGGCCTGTATTAGATCGGTTGATAGCATTGGCAACTCCATCAAGAGTTGAATTTTCACTGTTAATATAAATCTCTTTCATTCCTTCGGGCGTGTTAAATTTGATATAGCCCACACCCACTTGAGATTTATCGCGATCAGGAAAGCCGCTTGTCATGGCTCCAGGTTTTTGTGCCAATTGAATAACTTCGATTCCGTATTCTCCTGTTGGAGCCGCGTTAGGATCCACAGATCCTGCAATGATATTTTCATCACCAGAAATTAATTTTAAATCACTAAAACCTTTTGAATTGAGCAACTCGCCTAAATTTTTTGGAATTTCCTGAATTTTGGTTTCAAGGTCTCCCACAAGCTTCAGAGTATCTTCTTCTTTGAGCTTCTTTTTTTCTAGTTGTTTAACAGGAATTTTCTCTGCTTCAACCAATTGGTCGACCAGATTGGGGGGGATTGCACCTGAAAAGCCTGAAAGTCTAACTCCTGCCATATAATCATTTTCATGGATTCTTGAAATTTCTGTGAGTCAATCAAATGACTTAGACTTGAGTAGATGTTCGAGAGAGGTAAACTCTTCCTACGGCTGAATTCACCTAAGGCTATTTTTACAAGACCTTTATCTATAAAAAAAGACAGAAGTGGCAAAATCCTGACACGACTTCAAAAACTAGGCTGATTTTTTTAATAACTGGCCCGTACGAGCATCTTTATCGAAAGGCAGAGACCACAGTTCTGATTCAGGAATTTTTCGAATGATTTGTCCTGAGGTGTCTTTAACAATTAAGAATCTTTTTTCATTTTCGATTATCTTTTCAACCCGCCAATTTTGTTCTTTCACTGAAGGTAAATTTTGAAGAAGATTTTGTGCTTGCTCAAACTGCTCATCAGACATGGATTCGCGTTGCTTTTTTTGTTCTCCGAAAGATTGTTGTCCATTGGCATCTCGGTCATGAGCTTCATCTGATTTGATAGATTTTTCGGCTTTACTGACAGAGGTTCCGTCAGCATTTCGGATGGGGGTGGTGATCATATTTCCGAGAAGCCCTTTGACATTCATATTCACCTTTTCGGATGAAATGAAGAATTATTGAACAGGACCTAAGACCAAGATACCCCGGGGGCAAAGCCCCCGGGTAGGTTGGTACCGAAAGAGTTCGGAAGAACACTCTTTCGTGCGAATTCTATAATCGATTAACCTATTAATTTTAATGCAAGAGAAGGCATCTGATTGGCCTGAGCCAATGTCGCTGTAGAAGCCTGCAAGAGAATGTTATTCCGAGTCATCTCGCTGGAAGCCATGGCCACATCAGTGTCTCGTATACGACCGTTAGCAGCTGAAATATTCTCGTTCATGGTGGCCACGTTATCAAATGTGGATTGCAGTCGATTTTGTAAAGCTCCAAGAGTAGCTCGATGACCATTCACATCAGCCTGGGCGACATCTAATGTGGCCAAAGCTTCCTGGGCTCCTTCTTTGGATGAAAAGTCAAAACCGTCTATGCCCAGCTCAGATGATTGAACGTTGAGCTCACCAGAGTTGAACGAGATTCTGTCTTGGAAATCATCATTAAAAATACCCACTTGAAAATCGAACTTCTCACCTGTTCCATCTATCAACTGTTGGTTTCCAAATTTTGTGGAAACTGCAATACGTTGTGATTCAGATTTAAGTTGTTGAACTTCTTTATCAATTAATTTTCTTTCACGATCAGAAACAGTGTCTGAAGCAGCCTGGATTCCGAGCTCTCTGAGTCGAGTCAGAATATTAGAAATTTCACCTAGCCCACCCTCAGCTGTTTGAATCAATGATATACCATCGTTGGCGTTTCTACCTGCCTGACCATAACTACGAATTTGTGATTTTAAATTTTCACTGATGGCCAGTCCGGCTGCATCGTCTGCAGAACGAGTGATTCTCGTGCCAGATGCAAGTTGTTGCATGGATTTTTGGATCTCACGCTGTGAACCTACAAGGTTCTTTTGTGCAGAAAGCGCTGCCATGTTTGTTGATATTCTCATTCCCACTGGGACCTCCGATAAGCAAATCACTTTTGGATTTGCGGTTAGGGCAACGGAGTCTTGAAACCTACTCAAGACCCTCATGCCGGTTGAACACGTTGGCGATCCACATTTTCAAATCTTATGTTTCCTACTAACGAATTTAAGAGGCCCGTCAAAACCATCTCAGATTCTCAGTCACACTCGACTTTGGATGTGTGTCGTTTACTTGCACTACCTTTCGGCGAGGTCCTGGCAGACTTGAGTCGCGTCTAGCAAAACTAGACCTTAGTCATACACGACTGGACAAAAATTGAGTTCATCGACTGGACGTCAGTCTAGAAAACTCGACTCTAGTCCAGCGGTTGACTAGACGAGAGTCGAGGATATGAAATTATTTAAATGATATGGTCTCTGGTCAGATCTGACCTTTAGCGAGACCAGTCTTCAGCATAAAGTGTTTCATAGAAAATATGGCCCGAAAGTTTGAAGCCTTTTAAACCTTTCGGAATAACAGCATTGTTAGGTCGGTAATAAACTGGCATCACAGGTAAGTCTTCAGCGTACTTACGAACAATTTTTTTACCTATCTCTGCCCTTTTTTGTGCATCCAATTCGGATTCTAACTGATCGATGAGCTTATCCACTTCAGGAGATTTATACCCAGGGTAGTTTTGACCTGCATAGGAATTTTTAGCTGTTGGAATTGATGTGGAATGCAAAGTTGAGCGAGGACTGTTTTCAGGGATTGAAACCCAAGAGTACATCGCAATATCAAAAGCTCGCTTATTAACAGTCTCACCAAAGAACACTCGGGGAGGTTCGTTTTTCAAACGAATTTCAATTCCAATGGCTTTCATTTCTTCTTGGAAAAAGGCCTGAATTAAATCATTTAACTTGGACCCAGCCGCACCAAGTAAATTGATACTCAAACGTTTTCCGTTTTTAGCTCGATAACCATCTGATCCCATTTTCCAACCAGCCTCGTCTAAAAGTTTTGATGCTTTTCGTCGACTGAATTCATAGTTGAGAGTTTTGGAATCAAACCAAGGGTCATTGGGAGTAACAAAGCTATGCGCTATCTGTCCCTTACCCTCCAGAAGAGCTTTGATCATTTCTTTGCGATTAAAACCGTGAATGATGGCTTTCCGCACGTTGATATCAGACACGATGGGTGTATCCAGATTAAAATCCATATGCGCATAAATCACACCATCTTCAAAGATAACTTCGTAGGGAAGATTTTCTTTTTTTACTTTATTATCAAAAGCCACAGCTTGATCGATTCCAAGACCCGTCGCTGATGCAATCATATCAATGTTTCCAGATCTTAGATTGGCTTCCAAGACTCCGTTGTTAGGAATAAGCTTGATCACGATTTTTTCAAAAAAGGGCTTTTTAGTTTTGTACTGAGGATTGGGAGTAAAAATCACATGGCTGCCCAGTTTTACTTCTGAAATGACATAGGGTCCGTAGTATAAACCTGGATTATTAGGTTGTTTTGTATAGAGCGAATTTTGATCATATCCCTGTGGTTTATTTTTGTATTTTTCAAACACAGCTTTTTCTAAGTGCATGGGTAATGGACTTGGAACTGCAGCAAAATAATCAAATTTAGCCTTAGTGAATTCAACTGTGCATTTTTTTGGGTTTTTAGGATCTGCAATGATGCTTTTTATATTTTCAAAAGGTTCTCGGTTAGGAATGGATACATTGGGATGTTTACCTACTGTCCAAGTGAACTCAAGATCAGCACAAGTCACCGGCTGGCCGTCACCCCAATTCAGGTCAGGTAAAAATTCAACTGTGACTTGTAAACCTTCACCCACTTTTTTGGCGAGCTTATTTTGCAACGTGGGAAGTTCCTTAATGATCATCGGCTTCCACTTCAAATCGGGTGTCAAATAAACAACGGGTCGATGAGCAAGATATAAAATGTAATTTGTGACCGCTTGGCTACCAATTAATGGATTTAAATTTTCAAATTCGGCACTTACACCAATATTCAAAGTTTTTGAGTTGGCTGATGCAAATTGAGATAGACCAAGAATGAAAAAAAGAATAATCGCTTTAAACATTAAGCACCCCTTAATTAAATAGGTGCTTCAGGATTACTTCAGTTCAAAGCTTATGGGCAATAAAAAAACACACGCTTTAAGAAGTCTTAAAGCGTGTGCACTACAACCGAGATGTCGTTGGGTCACCTTTGTTGTAATTTAAAGACGATTTAAATTTTTCTCGTGAGCATAACGCTCAACTGCCAGCAGAATCTGGGAATCCATTTTCTTAACCAGTGGGCGTTGTTCAGCTTCTTTTAAAAAAAGTTTTCTTAACTGCACGTAAATATCAAAGGAGTCTTGCTCTGCTAGCCCTAAATCTTCTTTCAAGCCATTTAAGAAGTGCTGGTCCCTAGCAAGCTTAGCCATTAAACGAACCTGCAGACGTGAAAGAGGTTCAGATGAAACCTCCATGGATCCCACTGAACGTTTAGCTTTTAATAATTGTTCTTCAACGGCATCAAGCTGTACGAGAAGTCGATCTAAACTTTTTACCTGATTGGCTTTTTTTAGCTCTTCTTGGGCCTTAGCAAATTCTTGGGTGACAGAAGACACCGACGTATCAGCATGACTCACATTGCCGAACTGAAGCGAAATTGTCGTCAGTGCTGAAAGAAGCATAGAACTCATTTGTCCCCCGCAAATTTATTCAATGCAGAGAAAGGGCCAACAGACTTCTCAAGTTGAGACACTCATTTCTGTTGAGGGGCCTAATTGTGCTGTTGAGCTTTTTAACAGGAAACTAACTTTCAAACAAAAAAACTGAGAATCTAGTTAAGTTATTGATACTTTTGATAGAAATGGACTGTTAAATAAATGGACTTAGATGATGAGTTGATCACTTCAAACTGGGCCCCTAGAGTGTTGTTAGTAGCTGTTTTATCAGTGTCATTTTAGATATTTAACTCACTAACATTTCCATCGAGGGGCTTTTTCTTAGACTCTTTTCGGGGCTACCAACGCTCTGTTGTGATAAAGACTGTACATCGCTAGATGATA
>JBKDFX010000162.1:0-7738 GCA_046336825.1 Bdellovibrionales bacterium
ATCGAAAACACCTGATTGAAGAAGCAGCTGGAATTACAAAGTTCAAAGCGCGTAAAAAAGAATCCATTCGTAAGCTTCAAGCCACGGATCAAAACTTAGTTCGACTACAGGATATTTTGGGTGAACTTAAGCGCCAAATGGACTCGCTTTCTCGACAAGCTCAAAGAGCCGAACGTTACCGAAATATCAAAAGACAAATAGAAGAATTGGATCTTTGGCTTTCATCTCGTCAGTACATGGATCTCAAATCAGCCGCTGATGAAGCTCAAAGAATCTTTACTGAAGCTCAAAGTAAGGAAGTCGAAGGTGAAAGCCAACTGACGACTTTGAGCACGGATCTTGAGACTCTTAAACTTCAACTCCTTGAAGAAGAAAAAAGCCTCGAAGTTTTTCAAAACAAAAATTTTGAAACTCAAGTTCAAGTTCAAAAAAAGGAAATGGAAATCCAAGAGCTCAAATTTGAAATTGAGCAGGCCCGCCGTAATGAAATGATGACAGGAAATCTCGTACAAGAATCTAAGGCTCGCCTTGAACTTTTGAGTCGTGACGAAGTGCAATTGCAATCCACAGTGCAAGATTTGCAAGTGGACGCTCTCAGGCTTAAAAATGAATTCGAATCAAAATCAACAGAATACCAGTCCCACCATTCTTTGATTTCTCAGCTAGATGATGAGCTTACATCTGCACGTCGTGAAATGATGGCATTAGGTCAGGCTGAGAACACAGTGACAGGTAAAATCCAAAGCTTAGAGGGCCAAAAAGCCGCTCTGTTAGGACAAGAATCGGAAAGTCAATCTCGTGTCGAAGAAGTCAGACTTCAGCTGCATGAAATTGAAAAGCGACGCCACAAAGTTCAAAACGAATTGGACAAAGAGCGGCAGTTACAATTGGATCTAGCTAACGACGTGGAATCCTTTGAAGCGAACAAGCGAATTCTGACAGAGTCAGTTCAAACTAAAAAAGCAGAAGTGGAGTCCTTTAAAGATTCTCTTAATGAAGTGGCTTCTCGGCTCTATGGTTTAGAAAATCTTGCTAATAATTTTGAAGGATTTGAAGAAGGCGTAAAAACAGTTATGCTTTGGAGAAAACAAAAGCAGACTGAAATTTCAGCTGATGGTTCCGTCAGCGAAATCAATCTTTTTCAACCCGTTTCAGAAGTGGTGGAAGTTCAAAGCGATTACGAAGTGGCTATGGAAGCTGCGCTAGGCACTCGCTTACAAATGATTTTGACTTCAAATCACAGTGACTCGGTCGATGCCATTGAGCATCTTAAAACTCAAAAACAAGGACGTTCTTCCTTTTACCAATTTGAAGAACTCAATTTTCAAAATGAATCCCATCCTGGACATGAAAACGGAGTTAAAGCTCTTCTTAAAGATGTCGTACGCGCCAGTGAAAAATATCAACCTGCAGTTGAAAAACTTTTAGGTCAGATTGCAGTCGTTGAAAATCTCAATGTAGCTCTACAATTACGACCACAATATCGGGGTTGGACTTTTGTGACTCCAGAAGGTGATGTTTTAGACGCTTCCGGAATCATGACGGGTGGCTCCTCTGAAGGAGTCGAATCTGGTCTTTTAAAAAGAAACCGTGAAATCAAAGAGCTCACTGAAAAAAAACAAGAATGGTCGGGTAAGCTGGCCTTGGCTCAAGCCTCATTAAAAAAGGCAGAGGAGCAACTGTTAAATGTGGTGACTGATTTTGAGGGTGCACAGAAACGTAAGCTCGAGCAAGAGATCAAAGTCGCAGAACTCAAAAAAGACCTAGAGCGAGCCCAGACTGAATTTGAAAATGCTCGTATGGCCCTAGAAAGATCTGAAAGAGATTACAGAAAACTCTCAGATCAAATTGAGAACTATGAAACTCAGTTGATCTCCCTCAGAGAGCAAGCGGCTGATTTAAGCTCACGCAAACAGAGTCTTGAAAGTGAAGTGGTCGAAAAAGAAGCTCGTCTGTCCACCAGTCGTCGCGGCATTGATGATTTACAAGCTTTGGTGACGGATTTACAAGTGGCCAGTGCCACAAAAAACCAAGAATGGCAGAGCACGCAAAGACAATTGGATTTGATTTCAAGACAGGTTCAGGATCTATCCTTGCAACTTTCTCGTATGAGTGAAGAGACAGAAATGTACTCTGAGAAAATGAGCGAAAGCGCATTGCAAATGGAAGAAAAGAAGCTGGAGTTCGAAAGAGCCCTTTATTCTTTGGAAGAAGCAAAAAAGACTTTAAGCCATCGTAAAAATGAATTTGAAGTTCAAATGAATCGTCTTCGTGAAATGGAGTCTCAAAAAGATTCTTTGCAAAAAATGAAGAATCAACGTTTGAGTTCCATGAATGAGGCCCAACTTAAGTTGGATCAAGCTCGCCTCAAAGAAGATTACTTATTAAATCAAGTTCGTGAAAAGTACATGAAAGAACTTTCAGAAATTGCCAGTGAAATCGTTCAAACAGAACGGGATCCTGTGGCCGCTGAGTCAGAATTAGTTGAGCTCAAGGATAAGATTTCAAAAATTGGCGAAGTGAATTTATCAGCTATCACAGAATTTGAAGAAAGCTCTAAGCGTTACGAATTCTTGAATCAACAGCACACAGATTTAACTGAAGCACAAGATCAACTAAGAAAAGTGATTGATCGTATTAACCGCATTTGCAGTAAACGTTTCAAAGAAACCTTCGATCAAGTGAACGAGCGTTTCACTAAAGTTTTCCCTGTGCTTTTTGGTGGTGGGGAAGCCAAGCTCGAAATTCATGAAAATGTTGAAAAAAATGAAATGGGAATTGAAATCATTGCTCGTCCTCCTGGAAAGAAAATGCAAAATGTGTCTTTGATGTCGGGTGGTGAAAAAGCCCTGACCGCAGTGGCCTTAGTGTTTTCAATTTTCCTAGTTAAGCCATCACCCTATTGCTTACTCGATGAGGTCGATGCGCCGCTGGATGATGCAAACGTTTTCCGTTTCAATGATCTTGTTCGTGAAATGGCTAAGCGCTCGCAGATTATCGTCGTGACCCATAATAAGCACACCATGGAAGTGGCCAAGAAACTTTACGGAGTCACCATGCAGGAAAAGGGTGTCTCGACCATGGTTTCGGTTAATTTACAGGATATATAAAGATGCGAGAATCTCACGCGGACGCCCTAATTGGACTTCTAATTTTTGTGGGCGTCCTGATTCTTGCCATTGCACTTCCCTTCATTCTCAAAACTCTTAAAAAAAGCCCTAAAAAAGAGCTTGTTGATTCTGAAGTTTTGCGGGCCAAAGAGTCTCCAGCATTAAGTCTTCCTATCCAACCCCTTTCTGAGAAGTTGAAAAACACCCAGAACCATATTTGGGGCCGGTTAAAATTGGCTTTTGAAGGACAAAAAGAAAGTGAAGCTTTGGACCATGTGGAAGAGGTTCTCTTCACATCTGATATCGGTCCTAAAACAGTCGAAGCTTTGCTGACTAAAGTGAAACAGGATTTGAGCTCTCAAGAGGTCAATAATTTCAGCAAAGTGGTGCAGCTTTTAAAATCAGAGATGTCAGAAATTTTAAAACCTTATCATCCTTTTCAAACTCGTTGGAACACTCAAGGTCCCACTGTATTTCTCGTGGTGGGTGTTAACGGGGTGGGGAAGACCACAAGTATTGGCAAGCTGGCAGCTTTATGGGTAAGTGAAGGCAAAAAAGTGATGGTAGTTGCGGGAGACACTTTTCGAGCGGCAGCTCAGTCTCAATTAAAAATCTGGAGTGAGCGAGCGGCAGTGGAAATTTATGCTCCAGAAAATACCAAGGATCCAAGTGGTGTGGCCTTCGAAGCTGTTCAAAAAGCTCTCCATGAAAAATTTGATGTGGTGATTATTGATACAGCTGGACGGCTTCATACTCAAAATCATCTGATGGACGAACTGAAAAAAATCAAACGAGTGGTTCAAAAGGTTTTACCGGAAGCTCCCCATGAGTCTTGGATCATCCTAGATGCCAATTCAGGTCAAAATGCATTAATTCAAGCCAGAGAATTTCATCAAGCCATTGGATTAACTGGGGCCATTGTCACAAAAATGGATGGCACAGCAAAGGGAGGCGTTGTCATCGGTCTCCATGATGAACTGGGATTACCAGTGAAAAAAATTGGTGTGGGTGAAAAACTAGAAGATTTAAGACCCTTTGAGCCTCAGGAATTCTTAGAAGCTCTTTTTCCTAAAGAGCTTTAAGAATTTCGTCTGATGACATCACTGGAGGAGTTTCTTTCTTAGCTCCGTTAACGAGACCATCTTCACGAGTAATTTCAAAAAGATTTTTAACCAATTGATAAACTTTAGGAATATTCAAGTGGATAGAAACGGAAGCTCTTGGTGAAAAACTGCCGAGTTCGGCTTTAGAGACAATGTCACTTCCAGCCGCAGGTCCCACTAAGTAAGTTCCTGTGGGTTGTCCGTTGATAACCACTTGTCGAGCTAAAACTGCGCTGTCTATCTGACGGAACGGAATAGAACCTGTCACATCCGCCAGCGTGGATCCTGGAAACGATTTGTCCACTAGTTTTTTACCGACATTATCGTAACCAGTAGAATCCACAATCATCGCAGCTTCTATTTCAACCTGTTGAAGTAAATTTCCTTGATTGTCTTTTTGGTCCAACTTGATTTTAAGTGTACCGTCAATATCAATGACAGAGCTCACATGACCGGGAAGTGCATCAATGACTCCCGCTTTGTAAAAAGGCACCACTCGATCAATGTAGCGGTCCCAACCTAGTTGTGATTTGATGTATTCATCAGCAGTGTTGGCCTCATTACCCAACCAAAATATTTTAAAATTTTCAGGTAGTTTGACCCGAGAATCAAGAAGTTCTTCCACAACAATTCGAGCGCCATCTCCGTTTCCAATAAGAGCCATGGACTTTGGCATCACGACTTTTTTATCTCCCAGTCGAGCCCGTTCAATTAACTTCATGAAGGTCTCTGTGCTCATCACGCTGTTCAATTCGGCTGTAGTTTCAAACTCTTTTGCCTTTTGAGCGTAGAGTTCAGCGTATTGAGTATCTCTAATCTTAGTTGTGGCTACCCCCAAGCCCGTGGCTACTAACACGACAGGAGCTTCAAGATTTAAGCTTCCTGAAGTGATCAATCTTGAAATACCTGTCACAGGGTCAATCTCTAGACCTAAGACTTCAGTTTTAAGTAGTACATCAGCTTTTGAATGAAAGATCTGTGCCTGAAGAAATGCAGCCAATTGGTGGGAACTCGCATATTTAGTAGAAGAAAAATGATTGAACTTTATTTTTGAATTAGGGTAATCGTGCATAGACATGGTGTTAGTTTCAACACTGTTTATGACAAATTCTTTGTGGGCAAAATTGGAAGCCACCACATCTGACTTATCGACAATCAACACCTTCAAGTTAGTGCCACGGGCTGCAAGGGCAGCGGCCGCTGCTTGAGGTCCAGCACCCACAATAATCATATCCCAACGCTTAGATCTCTGACCTGATTTTAATTCTGCTTTTAATTTTTGCGAACGATGAGTGTTTTGCAGCTTAAGGCGTCGGCTCACCACTTGTGAGTTTTTAATTTCAGACTCAATTGGCAGGATTCCCGCTTTTTCTTCAACTGTGAATCGACAACTTAAAGAGCTTGCATAGACTTCTGGAGAGAAGACCACAAGGGACAATAGTATCGCCAAAATTAGTTTTTTCATTGTGGTCTTGCCTGAAAATACATTATCTAAAATTATTTTTCTTCATGAGTTCAAAGCCTTCAATCAAATCACGGTACTCTTGAACTTGAGTCGTAATCATAACGTTGGGGTCTTTTCTGTTAGTGATGGAACATGATTTTTTTGTCAGGAAAGACGCTCCTGCAAACTCCGCAGCTTCACATTTAACAGAGGCCTGACAAGTTCTACGATCACATTGAAGTGATTTAGATAAGAAAGTGTCAATACGTAAAGAAGGATTTGTCAAACTGGCTTCCAGGTTTTTTGCACATTCAGCAAAAGTTGATTTTTTGATGAACATGTCACCAACAGGGCACAGGTTGTCCTGAGCAATTTTTTTGAAATCCTCGAGGCTTGAATTGTAATCTGTGTAAATTGAATTGACTTGGTTGGTGAGGCCTATCGCCATACCCATTTTACATTTTTGATCGCCAACATGGGAAGCGCAAATAAATCGGTAAAACCCTAGACCACCATCGCGGAAATTTCCCCAGTATCCAACATAAGCATAGTTGTCGGGTTTCATACGTACACAAGGAACTTTAAGACATTCTTGAGATCGTTTGAAGGAAATATTGTTAACTCCCAAGCGGCGAGAACCTTCTGGGATGTTGTTTTCGTAACTATGAACGAAAAAGGGTTGGTTGCTTTGATCCCGAAAGAGTTCCTGAAAGGCAGTCGAAGTGTAGGATGCAGCAACTGGAATTGACCACAGCGAAGTCAGTCGAGAGGCCACAATCGCATTGTTACAACCATGCAACCAAGCATAAGCACCCGGAGTGAAGCGGTCTTTGATTTCAGCAAAAAGATTTGTGTCTTTGGGATCTAAACGGTCTCCAGAACCATCCAAGATCAAACCGTAGTAAGCAGTCGAGTGGCTAAAGACATTAACAGATCGAATGCGCTGAAATTGGCTCAATTCCTTAACCAAATTTTTTGCTGTTAAATCATCTCTGTTTTCGTTGACCTGTGAGAAGCCCCACTGTTGCAGCACAAGTAAAATTCCATCTTCGATTTTAGTGTAGAGCTTTGTGCGAGCATTGGCTCTTTTCATATCATTTTCATTTTCTTGATTAATGATATTGAAATTCATGAGACCAGTTTCAAGACGCCTGGAGTAGTCTTGACCCATGAACCCGCCCTTTCCATTGTCAATAACAGCAAGGAGGACCACTTGATCTTGAGGATTTACGTCAAGAATCTTTCTAGCCAATGAGGCTCCTGACATATGAAATTGGAGGCCCATATCTCCACCCTTGGCGGCCACGATGATGTGAGTATTTTTACTGGGATCCAGTTGGTTATTTTGATAGGTCGACACCACATACCGAGCTTCAGCTGCAGCGCCCAGTAGAAAAGCTGAAGTGAGCATAGCCTGACATACGTTCTTCAATAGTGTTTTCATTTTAATCCTCAAGTTTGTTTTTTAAAATTACTTTTGAGATGGGCTTGTTCTTTTCAAAATTTCAAGGGCCAGCTCAACTCCACTTTTATGTGCTTGAGTAGGTTCAGATTTGAGCACCTCAAAAGCTTTGTTCAAAATGGGAGTTTGGTATTGCCCACGCGACATTATATAGGGAGTCACATCAGGTCTCGCCTGGCGAAGAATAATGTCTTTATCTGCCTCTATGGGCATTTCAACTTCTTCAGCTGTGCTTTCGGAAATTTTTGCTGATGACTCCATTGCGAGTGTCGCTTGAGAGAACATTACAATCGCTGTCAATATTATTAACGTTTTAGATGCCATGGGATCCTCCTCCACATTTTGAATATAACTTAAGCAAGATAGGTGACGAGATCCTAGAGGTCTTGAATTCGACTTGAAGTTCAGAGTCCTCACCTTTTTTCATGATTGAGGCTTATTTTGTTAGACACTAAATTTGGATTAAGGAGGTTGGGATCATTCTCTAATCCATGGGTTTTGTGTGGAAAAGCCATCGTGGCTGATGGAGGCCTTCCGCCTCCAAACCTCGGGATTCAGACCTGCCATCCTGGCAGGTCGGATAAGTATTTCATTCGTTAGTTGAACGCGCCCGGCTGGG